>CAYVPF010000006.1:35161-44646 GCA_964453355.1 uncultured Acidimicrobiaceae bacterium
GACGGGTGCACCGAGGAGGCGCAGTGGTACTGGACAACGGTGGATCGGGATCAGCAGGCGGCCGGTTGGCCGGCAAGACGGCGCTGGTCACCGGGGCGGCCCGTGGCCAGGGGCGGGCTCACGCCCTGGCGCTGGCCGCCGAGGGCGCCGACGTGGTGGTCAGCGACATCGGGGCGGGGACGGTGGCGACGTTGCAGTACGCCCTGCCGGACCCGTCGGAGCTGGACGAGACGGTGCGGCTGGTCGAGAAGCTGGGGCGCCGCTGCCTGGCCGTGCCGGCCGACGTGCGCGACACCGAGCAGGTCGACCGGGCCGTGGCCACCGCCGTCGACCAGCTGGGGCACCTGGACATCCTGGTGGCCAACGCCGGCATCTGTGGCTTCGGGACCTTCTGGGAGATCACCGACCAGGCCTGGGACGACGTCATCGGCGTCGACCTGACCGGGGCGTTCAAGTCCATGCGGGCGGTGGCCCCCCACATGATCGAACGGGGCTACGGCCGGATCATCGTGGCCGCCTCCATGGCCGGCCGCCGGGGCAGCCCAAGCTGGCCCACTACTCGGCGGCCAAGTGGGGGGTGATCGGGCTGGTCAAGACCCTGGCCCTGGAGGTGGCCGCCAACGGGGTGACCGTCAACGCCGTCTGCCCGGCCACGGTGGACACCCCGATGGTCCACAACGACGCCTTCTACGGCCTGTTCGCCCCCGACATCGACCACCCCACCCAGGAGCAGGTGGCCCCGCGGTACGCCCGCCTCAACCCGATCCCGGTCCCTTGGATGGAGCCGGACGACGTGTCCGACGCCGTGGTGTTCCTGGCGTCGGACGAATCCCGGTTCATCTCCGGGTCCACGGTCGAGGTCAGCTGCGGCTCGTCGGCCACCATGCACTGACGCCCGGGGTGGGGACGTTTCCGCGGAAACGTCCGTGGCGGAGCAGCCCGGCCGGTCCGCCTACGCTGTCTGACTCACAGGCCCTGCCGGCGTGGCCGTCGCCGCCGGGCCACCCGTTCGCCAGCCCACCAGCCCGACGGCCCCGACCAGGAAAGACGATGACCATGGCAGCGACGGTGACGGTGCGGCTCCCCGACGGCTCGGAGAAAGAGCTGGCTGCCGGGTCCACTGCCGGCGACCTGGCCGCCGCCATCGGGCCCGGGCTGGCCCGGGCGGCGGTGGCGGCCAAGGTGGACGGGCGGGAGGTGGACCTGTCCACGGAGCTGCCCGACGGCGTGGCGGTGGCCATCCTGACGACGTCGTCGGAGGCCGGCCGGGAGGTCCTGCGGCATTCCACCGCCCACGTCCTGGCCCAGGCCGTCCTGCGGCTGTGGCCGGGCGCCCACTACGCCATCGGCCCCGTCATCACCGACGGCTTCTACTACGACTTCGAACTGCCCGGCGGCGCCCGGTTCAGCGAGGAGGACCTCGGCCGCATCGAGGACACGATGCGCCAGATCGTGGCCGAGGACCAGCCGTTCGTCCGCGACGAGGTGTCCGTCGACCAGGGCCTGGCCCTGTTCGGCGACCAGCCGTTCAAGCAGGAGATCATCAAGGCCGTGGGGGACGGGGTCGACGAGGTGGACGCTGGCCCGTCTTCTGCGAACGGGACTGGAGCGAACGGGGCCGGCCCGGCCATCTCCACCTATCGGAACTCGCCCACATTCGTGGACCTGTGCCGGGGCCCCCACGTGCCGTCGACCGCCAAGCTGGGTCACTTCAAGCTGATGCGGGTGGCCGGGGCGTACTGGCGGGGGGACGAGAAGCGTCCGCAGCTGCAGCGCATCTACGGGACCGCCTGGGAGTCGGACAAGGCGCTGAAGGAGCACCTGCACCGGCTGGTTGAGGCCGAGCGGCGGGACCACCGCAAGCTCGGCCAGGAGCTGGACCTGTTCTCGTTCCCCGACGAGATCGGCTCCGGACTGGCCGTGTTCCACCCGAAGGGCGGCACGGTCCGCCGGCTGATGGAGGACTACTCCCGGCAGCGCCACGTCGAGGCCGGCTACGAGTTCGTCCAAAGCCCGCACATCGCCAAGGCCGAGCTCTTCCAGACCTCGGGCCACCTGGAATGGTTCGCCGACGGCATGTACCCGCCGATGGAGTTGGACGGCGGCCAGGAGTACTACCTGAAGCCGATGAACTGCCCGTTCCACATCCTCATCTTCCGCAGCCGACAGCGGTCGTACCGGGAGCTGCCGGTGCGGCTGTTCGAGTTCGGCACGGTGTACCGGTACGAGAAGTCCGGCGTCGTCCACGGGCTGACCAGGGCCCGGGGGTTCACCCAGGACGACGCCCACATCTTCTGCAGCCGCGACCAGATCGTCGATGAGCTGGGGTCGCTGTTGACATTCGTCCTCGACCTCTTGCGGGACTACGGGCTCGACGACTTCTACCTGGAGCTGTCCACCAAGCCGCCGGGCAAGGCCGTGGGTTCGGACGACGATTGGGACGCGGCCACCCGGGCGCTGCGCACGGTGGCCGAGGCCAGGGACCTGGACCTGGTCATGGACGAGGGCGGTGGTGCGTTCTACGGCCCGAAGATCTCGGTCCAGTGCCGCGACGCCATCGGCCGGACCTGGCAGCTGTCGACGATCCAGCTCGATTTCCAGGAGCCGGCCCGGTTCGGCCTGGAGTACGTCGGCGCCGACAACGCCAAGCACCGGCCGGTCATGATCCACCGGGCCCTCTTCGGGTCGGTGGAGCGGTTCTTCGCCATCCTGCTGGAGCACTACGCCGGAGCCTTCCCGACCTGGTTGGCCCCGGAGCAGGTCCGGGTGCTGCCGGTCCGCGACGACCACGCGGCCTACGCCGCCGAGGTCACCGACCGGCTGCGGGGCGCCGGCCTGCGGGTGTCCATGGAGGACGCCAGTGAGGCCCTGGGCGGGCGCATCCGGCAGGCCAAGCTGCAGAAGCTGCCCTACGTGCTGGTGGTCGGCGACGACGACGTGGCCGCCGGCACCGTCGGGGTCAACCGCCGCGGCGGCGACCGACCGGACCGCGGGGTGCCGGTGGAGGAGCTCCTCCGCGCCGTCCTCGACGACGTCGCGGCCAAGCGGGCTAGCCAGCCGCCAGCTGACGCCGCCTGAACGATGCCCCTCGAGCAACTCTGGGCGGGATGGCGTCACGACTACGTCACCTCGGCCACCGAGCAGGAGCGGGCGGGCGCCGACGGTGCCGGTACCGCTGCCGGTGACGGTGACGTCACCGGTGGGGACTGCGTGTTCTGCCGCATCGCCGCCAGCGGGCCGCCGTCGGTGGACAACGGGGTGGTGTACCGGGGGGACCTGACCTTCGCCGTGCTCAACGCCTACCCCTACGCCAGCGGCCACCTCCTGGTGCTGCCGTTGCGGCACCTGTCCGAGATGGCGGAGCTGACCGACGACGAGGCCACCGAGCTGTGGGCCACCACTCGGCGGGCCGTCGACGCCCTGACCGCCGCCTACGAGCCCGACGGCCTCAACCTCGGGGCCAACCTCGGCCGGGCGGCCGGGGCCGGGATCCCCGGGCACCTCCACCTGCACGTCCTGCCCCGGTGGTCGGGGGACACCAACTTCATGACCTCGATCGGCGGGGTCCGGGTCATGCCCGAGACCCTGGCCACCGCTTGGGAGAAACTGCACGCCGCCTGGCGGTGAGCCGGGCATGTCCTTGCTAAAGTAAGGACATGGCAAGGGTCACCAGCAAGCTGCAGGTGACGATCCCCAAGGCGATCGCCCGGCGCTACGGGATCGAGCCTGGCCAGGACGTCGAGTGGCTCCCGGCCGGTGACGCCATCCGAGTGGTCCCTGAAGCCGCCGCCGACCGGCCAGTGGACCGTCATCGTCGGCTCGTGCTGTTCGATCAGGCCACCGAGCGGCAGCGAGCGCGCGAGCGCGGCCGCCCAGTGAGCGAGGTCGGGGGCACGGAGACGATCGATCGGGGCTGGCGGCGCGAGGATCTCTACCAACGTGGCGTCGCTGGCTGACACGAACCTCTTGGTCTACCGCTACGACCCGCGGTTTCCGGACAAGCAGCGGACCGCCGACCAGGTGCTGCGGCAGGGGGTCGTCGACGGATCGATCGTCCTGCCGCACCAAGCAGTCGTCGAGTTCGTGGCGGCGACTACCCGTCGGCGCGGTGCCGCCGAGCCGTTGCTGGAGGTGGCGACGGCTCGGCGGGAGGCCGAGGAGCTTCTGACCCAGTTCGACGTGCTGTACCCGGATGAGGAGCTGGTCCGGATCGCCCTCCGGGGGGCTGCGGCCTACCAGCTGTCGTGGTTTGACGCCCACCTTTGGGCGTATGCCGAGCGGTTCGGCATCGGGCAGTTGCTGTCGGAGGACTTCGAGGACGGCCGTCTTTATGGCACCGTGACGGTCGTCGACCCCTTCGCCGACTCGGTCGGCCCGACGGTGTCGTAGTCGCCGATCGACCGATTCCTGGCCATCTGCCGCTCGATCTCCTGCAGGCTCATGCCCTTGGTCTCGGGACGGCCTTGGTGAAGTAGGCGACGGCCACGGTGATGCCGGCGAATCTCCCCGTCCAGTGGCCCTGTACCCGCCGGGCCAGCGGCCCTACTCGATCCTCTCGGGCGCTGGCTGGGTCGGTCCCGGACCGGGCACCTCGCTGCATAATTTCCGGATCACCGGCGCGACTTTTGGAGCGTATCCGCTTACTTTTCCGCGCCAGTGGGCGGCCAGGAATTGTTGCCCCGGCCTTCGCCCCGCTGACCCCGGCCTTCGCCCGGCTGGCCCCGGGTGACCCGACAGGCGCTCAGGAGTGCGCCTCGGCCCGGGGGAGCCCGGCCACCAAGTGGTCGGGGACGGCGTCGTAGTGGTCGTGGTCGGCTCGGAACCGGCCGCGACCGCCGGTGAGGGCGCGGAGCTCGACGGCGTAGCGGGCCAGCTCGGCCGTCGGGACCATGGCGTCGATGACCTGTTGGCCGTCGTCGGCGACTTCGGTGCCCTGGATGCGGGCCCGGCGGGCGTGGAGGTCGCCGAGGACGTCGCCCTGCAGGTCGGCCGGCACGGTCAGCTCCAGGCGGGAGATGGGCTCCAAGAGCACCGGCCCGGCGTCGGCGGCGGCCTCCCGGAAGGCCAGGATGGCGGCGGTCTTGAAGGCCAGCTCGGAGGAGTCGACGGAGTGGTACTTGCCGTCGTCCACGGTGACGGCGACGTCGACCATCGGGTAGCCGAAGACGCCGCCCTGGGCCATGGCCTCTATGACCCCCTTCTGGACCGCCGGGATGTACTGGCGGGGGATGGCGCCGCCGACCACCTGGTCGTTGAAGGCGAAGCCGTCGCCACGGCCGAGGGGCTCGAGGCGGAGGTGGCAGACGCCGTACTGGCCGTGGCCGCCGGACTGCTTCTTGTGCCGGCCAACGGCTGCGGCCGGCCGGGAGATGGTCTCGCGGTAGGGCACGAGGACGTCCTCCCGCTCGACGGTGACGCCGAACTTGCGGTGCAGGCGCTCCACGGTGACGGCCAGGTGGACCTCCCCGGCGACCCCGAGGACGGTCTGGTGGGTCTCGTCGTTGCGGGTCACGGCCAGGGCGGGATCCTCCTCGCAGAGGCGCCCGAGGGCGGACATGAGCTTGTCGTCGTCGTGGCGGGAGGCCGGCCGGACCGCCACGGCCAGCGGCGGGGGCCCGGGATCGGGCAGGTCGACGGCCACCGGTGACCCCTTGGGGGCCAGGGTGTCGCCGGAGATGGCCCCGGCCAGGCGGGGCACGGCCACGAAGTCACCGGCCACCGCCTCGTCCACTGGGGCGACGTCGTGGCCGCGCAGGGTCTGGAGGACGTGGAGGCGCTCGTCGCCGCGGGTGCGGGTGTTGGTGAGGACGATGTCGGGGCGGACGGTGCCGGAGAGGACCTTGCACAGGGACAGCCGGCCGGCGTGTTGGTCGGACAGGGTCTTGGCCACGACCAGGAGGGGCTGAGCGGCGGGGTCGTAGGGCACCTCCACGGCGGTTCCGCCGGCTCGCACGGTGGTCGGCCGGTGGTGGTCGGGGGAGGGGCACAGCTCCACCAGCAGCCGGGCCAGCCGGTCCACTCCGACGCCGGTGGTCCCAGAGCAGCACAGGACAGGAAAGACGGCCCCGCCGGCCACGCCGCGGGCCAGGCTGGACTCGAGCTCGTCGCGGGAGATGGGATCGCCGTCCAGGTACCGGGCCATGAGGTCGTCGTCGCCGACCACGATGCCCTCGACCAGCTGCTCGTGGATCTCGTGCTCCGTCGTGGCCAGGTCGTCGGGGATCGGCCCCTCGACGCCGGCGACCGGCCGGGTGGCGCCGGGGTCGTAGAGGGTGGCGGTGTCGTCCAGCAGGTCGACGACGCCGCGGAACCCGGCCTCGGTGCCGATGGGGAGCTCGATCGGGGCCACGCCGGCCCCGAAGGCCTGCCGGATGTCGGCCAGGGTGCGGTCGAAGTCGGCCCGTTCGCGGTCCAGCTTGTCGACGACCACGACCCGGGGCAGGCCGAGGGCGGCGGCGGCCCGCCAGGCCTCCTCGGTCTGGGCCTGGACCCCGTCGGTGGCGCTGACCACCACCACGGCCATGTCGGCGAGGGCCAGAGCCATGGCCATGTCGGCGGTGAAATCGGCATAGCCGGGGGTGTCCAGCAGGTTGACCTTGACGCCGTCCACGGTGATGGGGGCCACGGCCAGGGACACGGACAGCTGCCGGGAGGTCTCCTCCGGCTCGAAGTCACAGACCGTGGTGCCCCGCTCGACGGACCCCTGGCGGGGGATGGTCCCGGTGGACGCCAGGAGGGCCTCGGCGAGGGTGGTCTTGCCGGCCCCGTGGTGGCCGACCAGGGCCACGTTGCGGATGTCGGACGGCGACAGGTGCGGCACGTACCCACCTCCCTGGCGGGCCGCACCGGGGGACACCCCCACCGGTCTGCCCTGCCGGCAGCTTATGGTGACCCGGGACATCCTGCTCGGGCGGTCTTCGTCGGGCGGTCTTGGTCCGGGTGGTCCTCCCGGCGGCCCTGCCGGGGCGGGTGCCGGGCCGGGGAACCGCCGTTCCGGGGCCGCCGGAGGGGCGGATGGTAGGGTGATGGGGAGGTGCCAAGGGCACCGGCAAGGCAACAGAGGAGCCTGCATGTTCGACGGCCGCTGGCGGTCGGCGGTAGACCGGAACACGGGACCGGTAGGAAAGCGGCTGGTCCGCTGGGGCGTGACGGCCGACCTCCTGACCGCATCGGGACTGGTGTTCGCCGTGGCCACCGCGGTGGTGGTGGGGACCGGCCATCTGCTGATCGGGGTGCCACTACTGGCGCTGACCGGGTTCCACGACCTGCTGGACGGGCCGGTGGCCAAGGCCGGGGGGACGGCGTCGGTCCGAGGGGCGTTCTTCGATTCGGTCACCGACCGGGTGTCGGACGCGGTGCTGATGGGCGGCGTGGCCTGGTACCTGGTGTCGGCCCACAAGGGCTACCTCGTGCTGCTGCCGCTGGCGGTGTTGGGGGCGGCGTCGCTGGTGTCCTACGAGCGGGCCAAGGCCGAGGCGCTGGGCATCACTACGGCCAAGGGCGGCCTGATGGAGCGGGCGGAGCGGATGATCCTGCTCGGCGTCGGCTTCCTGGCGTCGTGGTTGCTGGTGCCGGTGTTGTGGGTGCTGCTCGGCCTGACCCTGCTGACGGGCGTGGCCCGGTTCGTGCGGGTGTGGAAGGCGGCCGAGGGGCCGGCCCCGGTGGTGCGACCGGAGCGGCCGGTGCGGGCGACCCGACCGTTGCGGACGACCGGGTCGGCTGATTCACGGTGGCGGGCCCGGCGGGCGGCGGCGGCCACCCGCGGCGAGCGATCGGGGCAGCCGGTCGCCCGCTGGCGGGCGCGCCGGCAGGAGGCGATGGCCAGCCGGACCGGCCGGGCGCGGCGGGCCCGGCGGTCGGCATCGAACCGGACCGGATCGGACCGACTGCCGCGGTGACCGGACGCACGCCTGGGCCGGAGGCCCAGGATGGAGGCGTCACCGGGCCGGAGGCCCAGGGCACTGCAGAGCCGGAGGCCGGAGGCCGGGGTCTGGTGGGGCCGGATGCCCGGGCCAGGGCGACCTATCTGATCTACCGGGGCCTGGGCGAGGCCATCCAGCGGGTGCCGGAACCCGTCGTGGACGTGGTGGCCGCGGTGGTGGCCGAGGTGATGGCCCGCCGGCCGTCGGGGCCGTTGCCGGTGCGGGCCCGGCACCTACGGCGGGTCCTGGCGTCGTCGTCGCCGGTGGTCGAGCCGGACCCCGAGGTGGTCCGACGGTGGGCCCGCCGGTCGTTCCGCGGGTACGCCCGGTACTGGATGGAGGGGGCCCGGCTGCCGGGGATCCCGACCGCCGAGGTGCGGGACCGGATGTTCGTGGAGCAGGGGTACGAGCACCTGCAGGAGGCCATGGCGGCCGGCCGAGGGGTCGTGTTGGTGCTGCCGCACGTGGGCAGCTGGGAATGGGGCGGCATGTTCCTGGCCGCCGAGGGGTACCCGATGACGAGCGTGGCCGAGCGGATCGAGCCGCCGGCGCTGTTCGACTGGTTCGTCACCCAACGCGAGGCGATGGGGCTGACCATCGTGCCGTTGGGCCAGGAGTCCGGCGGGGCGGTGTTGCGGACGCTGCGCAACGGCGGCCTGGTGGGGCTGTTGTGCGACCGGGACATCGTCGGCAACGGGGTCGAGGTGACATTCTTCGGGGAGGTCACCACGTTCCCGGCTGGACCGGCCACCCTGGCCCTGCGCACCGGAGCCACGCTGCTGGCCGCGGCCGTCTACAGCGGCCCGGGCCGGTCCCACACCGGCGTGATCAGCCCCCCGTTCGACACCACCCGGTCCGGCGGCGGGCTGCGCCGGGACGTGGCCCGGATCACTCAGGACATCGCCCGCCAGTTCGAAGGCCTGATCCGCCGGGCGCCCGAGCAGTGGCACCTGTACCAGCCCAACTGGCCCAGTGACCGGTTGGCCAGTGACCGGTTGGCCAGCGACCCGGCCCCGGGCGACGCCGTCGCCGGCCGGTAGACGAGGGGGCGACGTGCGCGTGGCCATGGTCAGCCCGTACAGCCTGTAGCGGCCGGGCGGGGTCCAGGGACAGGTCCAGGGGCTCGCCCGGGCCCTGCGGACGCTCGGGCATGACGTGGCGGTGCTGGCGCCGGACGACCGGCACCGGTCGGGCCTGTTGGGGCCAGACCCCTCGGGCGCAGTCGCCTACAGCATTGGTCGGTCGTCGGCGGTGCGGTCCAACGGGTCGGTGGCCCCGGTGTCGCTGTCGCCGCTGTCGCCGGTCCGGGTCCGGCGCTTCGCCCGGCGGTACGGGGCCGACGTCGTGCACCTGCACGAGCCGCTGGCCCCGCTGGCCGGGTACGGCTGCCTGCTGTCCAGGCCGGTACCGGTGGTCGGCACCTACCACCGGTCCGGCGACAGCCGGGGCTACTACGTCCTGGGGCCGCTGGCCCGCTGGGCCAACGGTCGCCTGGCCGCCCGGTGCGCCGTGTCCGACGCTGCCCGGGACACCGTCCGGTCGGTCCTCGGGGGGACCTACGAA
>CAYVPF010000007.1:0-1561 GCA_964453355.1 uncultured Acidimicrobiaceae bacterium
CGGCGTCGGACTTGTGGGCGACGGCCCCGCCGCAGGCCTTCAGCACCACCGGGTACCCCACCTCGGCCGCTGCCGCCACGGCCTCTGCGGCCGACCGGCACAGCCGGGCCGCCGGGGTCCGGATGCCGTAGGCGTCGAGCACCCGGCCGCTGTCCCATTCAGACAGCGTCGTGCCCGCCCCGGCTGCGGTGTCGGCCAGGACCGCCTGGGCGGCCGCTTTGGCCGGCGACGGGATGGCGGACAGGCCGGCGAACGGCGACCGGTAGCGGCCGGCGAACCGGTGGTGGTCGAAGTAGGCCGCCACGGCGGTGGCGCAGTTGGCGAAGGTGCGGAAGACGGTGATCCGGCGGGAGCCGAGCAGGATGTCCCGGTAGGCGGCCTCGGTGCCGACGGGGGAGCCCCAGATGACGCAGATCGGCTTGTCGGTGGTCTCGGCCACGTCCACCAGGTCCTGGGCCAGCTTGTCGCTCATCGGCGCGAACGCCCCGGTGATGGGGGCCACGAGGACGCCGACGTCGGGGTCGGCGACCAGGGTGTCCAGGATCTTGCGGCCCCGCCAGTCCCCGACGGGGTGACCGCCGTTGTCCACCGGGTTGGACACCCGCAGGTACGACGGGATCCACTCGTGGAGCTGTTCCTGGGTGGACGGGCTGAGCCGGGGCAGCCGGAGGCCGCGGCTGGCGCAGACGTCGGCCATGTGGGCGCCGGTGCCGCCGGAGATGGAGTAGATGACCACCCCGTCGGTGGTCGGTGGCTTGGCCCGGGCCAGCAGCTGGGCGGTGTCGGCCAGCTCGTCCAGTCCCTCCACCCGGACGATGCCGGACTGGCGGAGGGCGGCCCCGGCGACGGCGTCGCCGCCGGCCAACTTGCCGGTGTGCGACCCGGCCATCGACCGACCCTCTTCGGTGCGGCCGACCTTGACCATGACGACCGGCACCTGCCGCACCGCGGCGTGGTCGGCGGCCAGCAGCAGGCTGCGGCCGTCCTTGAACCCCTCCACGTAGGCCGCCACCGCCCCCACCTCGTACTGGTCGGCGAAGTAGGCGATGAAGTCGGCCACCTCCAGGTCGCCCTCGTTGCCGGTCGGCGCCCAGTAGGCCAGCCGGACCCCGAGCTCCTGGGTCTGGAAGATGGGCCGGCCCTGGTGGCCGCTCTGGGAGATCAGGGCGATGGCCGGCCCGTCGAGGTCGGTGCGGAACTGCTCGAAGGCGTTCAGGTTGGTGTTGGGGCCGAGCAGCCGCATGCCGGTGGCCCGGACCTCGGCGGCCAGGGCGGCCTGGGCCGCCCGCCCGTCGGCGCCCAGCTCGGCGAACCCGGCGGCGAACACCACGGCGAACCCGAACCCTTTGCCCACCGCCTGGCGGACCGCCTCGGTGGGGTCGCCGACCAAGAACGCCAGCACGTCCACCCCGTCGGGCAGGTCGGCCACCGACGGGATGCAGGGCACCGAGAACACCGCCGGCCGGGTGGGGTGCACCGGATAGAAGGTGGCCCCCATCCGCTCCGCCCACTGGTGCAGCTGCCGGGTCACCCCGGTGTTCGGCCGGTCCGGTTGGTCGGA
>CAYVPF010000007.1:1661-5903 GCA_964453355.1 uncultured Acidimicrobiaceae bacterium
CGCGGGCACATCGGGCACGCCGCCGGACGTTACTACCAAGCAAGCGCTTGGAACTGCTCGACGAGAACCCAGTTGGTAAACTGGCCAACTGACACACCGTCAGATTTCGCGTTGGATTGGAGCCACCCGATGCCGGACATCCCCAAGATCGTCAGCGTCGACGACCACGTGGTGGAGCCGGCCCACGTCTGGGAGCGGTGGATGCCGTCCAAGTTCGCCGACCGGGCCCCCCGGGTGGAGCGCCGCGGCATCGGTCCGATGAAGCACATCGCCGGCGGCGTGTACGACATCACCTGGGACCCCGACGGGCCCCCGGCGGACTGCTGGGTGTTCGAGGACCTGGTGTACGTGCACAAGCGCCACGTGGCCGCCGTCGGGTACGACCGCGACGACATGACCATGACGCCGATGACCTACGACGAGATGCGGCCGGGCTGCTACGACGTGGCCGCCCGGGTGAAGGACATGGAGATGAACCACGTCGAGGCCTCCCTGTGCTTCCCGACCTTCCCCCGGTTCTGCGGCCAGACCTTCACCGAGGCCACCACCGACCGGGAGCTGGGCCTGGCCTGCGTGGTGGCCTACAACGACTGGATGGTGGACGAGTGGTGCGGGGAGAGCGGCGGCATGAACATCCCGCTGTGCCTGGTCCCGCTGTGGGACGCCGACCTGGCCGCCACCGAGGTCCGGCGGAACGCCGCCCGGGGGGTACGGGCGGTGTGCTTCAGCGAGATCCCCCCGCACCTGGGGCTGCCCAGCATCCACACGGGGTACTGGGACCCGTTCTTCGTCGCCTGCGCCGAGACCGGCACGGTGGTGTGCATGCACATCGGGTCGTCGTCCAAGATGCCCGCCACCTCCGTGGACGCCCCGGTGGCCGTGGCCGCCACCCTGTCGTTCGGCAACGCCATGGCGTCACTGGCCGACTTCTTGTTCTCCGGCGTGCTGGTCCGGTTCCCGGACCTCCGGCTGGCCTACTCGGAGGGCCAGATCGGCTGGCTGCCGTACATCCTGGAACGGGCCGACGACGTGTGGATGGAGCACCGGGCCTGGGGCGGGGTACGCGACATCGTCCCGGAGCCGCCGTCGAGCTACTACTACAAGCAGGTCTACGGCTGCTTCTTCCGCGACCAGCACGGCCTGGAGTCACTGGACCGGGTGGGGGTGGACAACATCACCTTCGAGACCGACTACCCCCACACCGACTCCACCTGGCCGGACACCAAGAAGGTGGCCGAGAAGATGATGGCCGGCCTGCCGGACGAGGCCATCCGCAAGATCGTCCGCGGCAACGCCATCCGGATGCTGCAGCTCGACCTGACGCCGTAGTCCGGACATAGTGGCGGGATGCGCCTCGGCATCTTCTTGGACCTCCGCAACCCCCAACCGTGGCAGCGGCCGTGGGCGGACCACTACCGCCAGCAGCTGGACCTCATCGTGGAGGCCGAGCGGCTGGGCGCCGGCAGCGTCTGGCTGACCGAGCACCACAAGTTCGACGACGGCTACCTGCCGCAGCCGCTGACCCTGGCGGCGTCGGTGGCCACCCGGACCAGCACCATCCGTATCGGCACCGCCATCCTGCTGGCCCCGTTGCGGCACCCGGCGCACATCGCCGAGGAGGCGACGGTGGTCGACCTGGTGTCGGGAGGCCGGCTGGAGATCGGGCTGGGCGCCGGCTACTCGGCGGCCGACTACGAGCTGTTCGGCGCCGACCTGGACGGGCGGTTCGGGGTCACCGACGCCACCTTTGCCGAGGTCCGCCGGCTGCTGGACGGGGACGAGCTGACGCCGCCGCCGCTGCAGCGGCCGTTCCCGCTGTGGCTCGGCTACCAGGGCCCGAAGAACGCCCGGCGGGCCGGCCGGCTGGGGGCGGGCCTGCTGAGCCTCAACCGGCTGGCCTACGAGAACTACGTGGAAGGGCTGGCCGAAGGTGGCCACGACCCGGCCTCAGCCCGGGTGAGTGGGGCCGTGGACCTGATCGTGGCCGATGACCCGGAGCAGGCCTGGGAGCGGATCCTGCCGCACTACCTGCACCAGCTCAACACCTACCGGCAGGCGGGGGGCGCCCCGGGAGCGTTCACGGCGGAGCAGCTGGGGGACCGCCACGGGCAGGGCGGACCCCCGGTGGCGGTCAAGCTGATGGTGCTGTCCGTGGACGAGGCCGTAGACGAACTTCGTCGGCGGACCACCGGGCTGCCGGTGGTGCACACCTACACCTGGGCCACCATCGCCGGCATGCCCGACGACCTCAGCCTGCGGCACGTGCAGCTACTGCTGGGGCCGGTCCGGGCGGCGCTGGGGGCCTGATTCCTGGGGGGCCTGACGCTCAGACGACGACGACCGGGTTGACCGGGCTGCCGGACCCGCCGGTGACCAGCAGCGGGGCAGCCACGAACAGCCCCTCGACCACGCCGTCGGCGGCCATGGGGGAGAGCACGAGGTGCTCGAACAGGACGACGCCCAGCCGATGGAGCAGGGCCACGTGCACCGGCAGGTACCCGCCGGCGTCGAACGGGATGACCTCGACGGCGGCGTTGTCGGCGCCGACCGCCGCCAGGTCGTGGTCGGCGATGTAGTCCACCGTGGACAGGTCCAGGCCGGGCTGGGCGAACGGCGGCTTCTCGCCGCGGCCGAGGGAGGCGAACAGGTCCAGCCATCCGGTGCGGACCAGCAGCACGTCGCCGGCGCCCAGGGTGACCCCGGCGGCCGACCGGCAGGACTCGAGCAGGTCGGCACCCACCTTCTGTCCGGGCTCCAGCCAGTCCACGCCGAGATGGCCGGCCACGTCCAGCAGCACCGCCCGGCCGACCACGACCCCGACCTTCTCGATCCCGCACCGCGACGCCCCCCGGTTGGCCTCCACGGCGGCGGCCGGGAAGCCGTTGTACAGGGTGCCGTCCGCCACGCAGTGGGCCAGGGCGTCCATGTGGGTGCCGTTGTGGGTGGGCACCGTCAGCACGTCCTCGTTGAACCCCACGGTGCCGTCGGAGCCGAGCTTGGCGAACGTGCCGGCGTCGGTGTCCCGGAACAGGGCGTACCGCTCCGGGGTCGGCCGGAAGTCGATCAGCGGCACCCCCTTGCGCTGCACCTTCAGGCCCAGGGCGTAGGTCCGGCCGGTCCGGCAGGCGGTGGCCCCGGCCAGGACCTGGGCCGGCCCGATCAGGTTGAGGGCCCCCCGCTCGTCGTCGTCGCCCCACCGGCCCCAGTTGTCCCGGGCGGCAGGGGTCGAGGGGGCAGGGGTCGGCTCGGCAATGGTGGGGTCAGTCATGGCGACGCCATACTAGGAATCGTGGACCTCAGCTCGGACCAGCCTTCGGACGAGGTGTCGGACAAGGTCATGGACGAAGCGCTGGCCGCCCTGGACGGGTTCGCACCGGAGTTCGGTCCCGGCCTGTCCAACCACGGGCCGATGGCGGCCGAGGCCCTGGTGGCCCTGGACCGGCCGGAGGATGTGCTGCCGTTCGTGGCCGCCTACCGTCGCCGTCTGGAACCGGGGCCGCCACCGGGACAGGCCCTGTCGGCCGACGAATGGGAGGGGGCCCTCGGCCGGTTCGACCGGTGGGCCGACTGGGTGGCCCTGTTCGACGGGGAGCTGGACGCCGAACCGTTCGACGAGGTGACCGCCCGGTGGGTGCCGCGCCTGGCGCCGGGGTCGATGGCCGCGGCCACCCACGGGCTGATCCGCACCGCCCACGCCGTCCG
This sequence comes from uncultured Acidimicrobiaceae bacterium, assembly GCA_964453355.1. Classification (GTDB taxonomy): domain Bacteria; phylum Actinomycetota; class Acidimicrobiia; order Acidimicrobiales; family RAAP-2; genus DASZUK01. Next base: position 5,364 of record CAYVPF010000007.1, read on the forward strand.
CTCACTGCTCCGGACCGACGGAGTGGACGCTGACGAGCCCGCCGAACCGTCGCCGCGCCGGACGGAGCTGGCCCGGGCCCTCGCCTACTGGGCGGCCCGGTACCAGGAGATTCCGGGGCCCCCGCTGCTGGTCGGCCGGGAGGGAGTGGCGGCGGCCCTCAGTGGGCTGCCGGTGCTCCCGGAGGAGGCCCGGCAGGAATGGCTGATCACCGATCAGGTCCGCCACCTCGACATGGTGGCGACCCCATTCGAGCAGGCGGTGGCCGCCCTGGCGGAGCCGCCCGACCTCGCGGCGGCCCTGGCCGCGTTGGCCGCCGGCGGAGCGGCGGCCTACCTGGCCAACGCCGGCGGTGGGCACGAGGTGGCGCTGGTTCACGCCGTCACCGCCCCGATGGCCCTGGACCTGCTGCTGCCAGTGCTCTCCGGGTCCGACCGGCCGACGGTGTTCGCCTACACCTGGCAGGCGGTGGCCGCCCTGCACACGGCCTTCGCCCCCCTCCGTGGTGTCCCCGAGGCCGACGACCGGGACGGCCCCGACGA
>CAYVPF010000007.1:6003-42845 GCA_964453355.1 uncultured Acidimicrobiaceae bacterium
CGACGAGCCGTTCGACCTCGCCGTGCTGGCGGCGGCGGCGGTGGCCAGCGGCGACGAGCACGCCATCAAGCTGGCCGAAGCGGCCGGACGGGCGTACGCCGTCACCGGCCATCCGGCTCTGCCGGCGGCCGCGGCGGATGCTGCGGCCCGGTTGGGTTGACCCGACCGATGGCATCGCCGCCGACCGCCGACCGGTCGGACGAATTCGATGCCGGGTTAGGCGTGGGTTAGGCGGCGTCCGTGGAGAGCGTGACGATCTCCCGGACCCGTGCGCCTAGGGCGACCGCGATGTCGCTGAGCCGGGCCAGGCTCGCCGAGGCGTACCCCGTGGCCTCGTAGCGCTGAACCTGCTGTTCGGCGACGCCGAGCCGTTCAGCCAGCTGGCGCTGGGTCCAGCCCTTGGAGATCCGGGCCTTGACCAGGGCGGTGGCAAGGTCCGGCAGGGAGGCAGCTTCGAAGGTGGTGAGGGTCCCCGTCCGAAGTTGTTCGTACTCGTCAACCTCAGCTCGGAGATCGGCGGCCTGGGAGCGCAGGGCGTCGAGCTCGAGAGCGCGGAGCTTCGCTCCAGCTGGGTCGCCTCCCCCCGCTTCGAGGTTGGCGATGGCCTCTTCGAACTTGGCCAGATGCGCTCTGGTCGTTCGGTGCTGCACTTCGTTGGTGATCACTGTCCGATCCTCCTCGGGTCAATCACGACGATCCCCTTCCGTCCGCTGTCTCGTTCGTTCTGGAAGAACTCGGCAAACTCCAGCCCACTGGCTTGCTCTACGACGTTCGGAAGGAGCTCACCGCCGAATCGCTGTTTCTGTGCCCGTCGGCCATCCGAGAAATCCGTGAGGACATCGTCCAGCTGATCGAGGTCAACGCCGGCGGGGTCCCAGACCACGTCGAAGTCTCCTGGCTCCTCCTTGGTCGTGACGAAGCTGCCGTTGATCCAGACCCTCGAGCACCCAGCCGCGGCCAACAACGTCAGAGCGTCGCCGAGACCGTCGAGGAGTTGGCGTCGTCGGAGGTTCCAACCGAACCGGTCAACGATCTCCTCCCAGGTTGCTCCGTGTTCACCTGGCGGCAGCCGACCGGTTGTGGGCACGAAGGGTGGGATCGCCACACCACAACTTTATCATTGTGGAGTGGAGGAGTCGCTCCCAGCACGTAGGTCGCCTGGCTCAGAACAGGGTGGCCGGCTCGGGATCGGGGTCGACGGGGGCGACGAGCCCGGGGTCGTCGTTGCGGACGTTGCCCACCCGCTGGTCCACGGGGTGGTGCACCAGGGTGCCGGGCGGCGTTGGCCGCAGCAGGGCGGTCAGCTCGTCGGGGTCGGCCCCGGCCGGGTCCACCCACATGTCCAGGAGGTCGCGGGCCAGCACCACCGGCATGCGGTCGTGCACCCCGTCCATGTCGGCGCTGGCGGCGGTGGTGATGATGGTGCAGGACCGGACGGCGGGCCGGTCGGCGGCCTCGGGCCGGGGGTCGCGCCAGTCGGCCCACAGCCCGGCGAAGGCCAGCGGCTGACCGTCGGCCCGATGGAAGTAGTGCGGCTGCCGCCGGTTGCCGGGTCCCTTGCGCCACTCGAAGAACCCGTCGGCCACCACCGCCAGTCGGTGCCGGTCGAAGGCGTCCCGGAACGCCGGCCGGGTGGCCACCGTCTCGGCCCGGGCGTTGAACAGCCGGCTCCCCGGCGACGGGTCGGGAGACCGGGCCGGGATGAGCCCCCACCGGAACTGGTCGAGGACCAGCGGCAGCCGGGCCGGACCGTCGCTGCCGGGACCGCCGCCGAAGCGGAGGCCGAGGACCTGGGTGGTGGGGGCCACGTTCCAGTGCGGCTGGACGCCCCCGGCCCCGACGGCCAGCTCGGCGTCGAACAGCCGGGCCAGGGTGTCCGGCGGGGTGTACAGGGCGAACCGGCCGCACATGGTGGGGCCAGGTTACGGGAGGGTCAGCGGACCAGGCCCCGCCCGGTGATGGTGGGCAGGTCCAGTGCGGTCAGCAGCCCGGCCGGGGCGGCCACGACGGCGGGGACGGCGTTGACCAGTCGCATGGCGGTGGCCTTCAGGCCGGCGGTGTTGTGGTCGCCGTCGGTGCCCAGCAGCTGCAGGTCCAGGGTGTAGTTGGGCTCCCCGGTGATCACCACCCGGTAACAGCCCTGTCCGGCCGGCTGTGGCCAGTCGGCGGCCAGGTCGTCCCGGAGCCGGGTGACGTGCTCCAGGACCACCACCGGTCGGTCGTGCCAGACGCCGCGGACCTCGAAGTGCAGGCCGGCGACGGTGCCGGCCGGGACCGGGCCGGCGTCGACGGTGAAGTCGTCCGGGGCCGGCACCCGCTCGTACCACTCGTCGATCCGGTCCAGCTCGAGGCCGAGGCCGGCGGCCAGCTGCCGGACGACGCTGCCCCAGGCCATGGTGAGGACGCCGGGCTGCAGCAGCATCGGCACCTGGTCCATCGGCCGGGCGAAGCCCATGATGTCGAATAGCACCATCGGTTGGTTGTAGGTGGCGTAGTTCAGCACCTCCAGGCACCGGACCTGTTCGATGCGCTCGCTGATGCCGGTCAGCACCAGCGGCAGGGCGTCGTTGGCGAACCCGGGGTCGACGCCGTTGACCCACAGGGAGGCCCCGCCGGCGGCCGCCGCCTCCCGGAGGGGTGCCGCCAAGGGGTCGCCGGGGGCCGGGTACTGCAGGAACACCGGCCCGGACGACACCACGTTGACGCCGGCCCGCAGGAACCGTTCCAGGTCGCCGAGGGCCTCCATCAGCCGGTCGTCGGCCATGGCCGAGTGCACGATGCAGTCCGGCCGCAGGGCCAGCAGGGCGTCGGCGTCGGTGGTGGCGGCCACCCCGAGGTCCCGGTCGAGGCCGGCCAGCCGGCCGGCGTCCTGGCCGGCCTTGGCCGGGTTGGACACGAACAGGCCGACCAGCTCGAGGTCGGGGTGGGCGTCGATGCCGGCCAGGGCGTGCCGGCCGACGTTGCCGGTGCTCCAGGCCACCACTCGCAGGGGTGCGGGTCGCAGGGCCACGGGTTCTCCTCCTACAGGTCGGGCAGGCCGAAGTCGAGGTTGGGCACGTCCAAGCCGCCGTCGGCCTCGACCACCTTGCCGGTGATGTAGGAGGCGGCCGGCGAGGCCAGGAACAGCACGGTGGCGGCGATCTCGGTGGGGTCGGCGATCCGCCGCAGCGGGGTGCCCTGCTCCATGGTGGTCCGCAGCTCGTCGTTCTGGAGGACGATGTCCAGGGCGGAGGTGGCCGTGGACCCGACCCCGACGGCGTTGACCCGGATGCGGGGGGCCAGGTCCTTGGCGGCCAGCCGGGTGTAGTGGACCAGGGCGGCCTTGACGGTGCCGTAGGCCAGGTACCCGCGGCCGGCGGCCCGGCCCATGACCGACGAGATGTTGACGACGGACCCGCCGTCGCCGGCCAGCATGTGGGGGACGGCCGCCCGGACCAGGGCGTGGGCGGTGGCCACGTTGAAGTGGAATGCCTCCTCCAAGAACCGTGGGGACGTGTCGAGCAGGGGGCGGGGCATGGTGCCGCCGACGTTGTTGACCAGGACGTCGATGCGGCCGAAGGCCTCCTGGGCGGCGCCGGCCAGGGCGGCCACGGCGTCGAGGTCGGACAGATCGGCGGCCACCACCACCGCCCGCCGTCCGGTGGCCTCCACCTGCCGGGCCACCACCTGCAGCTGCTCCTCGGTGCGGGCGGCCAGCACCACGTCGGCCCCGGCTTCGGCCAGGGCCAACGCCGAGGCGGCCCCGATGCCGCGGCCGGCGCCGGTCACGATGGCCACCTGGTCGGTCAGGCGGAACCGGTCAAGGATCATTCAGTCGTACCTCCCCCGGCGGACTGTACCCCCGTTTTGGAACACGTTCTAGTCCTGGGCGAGCGGGCGGGGTTGACGGGTGAGCTGGGTTGACGGGGGAGAGGCGGCCGGGCGACCCTGGGACGGCATGAGCAACGCGGGGACGGCCGGGCGGATGCTGACCAACGTCGACCCGGCCCTCCGGCACTGCTGGCATCCGGTGGCCCGGTCGGCCGAGGTCACCGACCAGCCGTCCCGGGTGCTGTTGCTCGGGGAACCATGGGTGCTGTTCCGGGCCGGCGACCGGCTGCGGGCGTTCCCGGACCGCTGTCCGCACCGCCGGGCGCCGCTGTCCCTGGGGCGGTGCGAGGGCGACACCCTGCGCTGCGGCTACCACGGCTGGCGGTTCGACGGCGACGGGACCTGCGTGGAGCTGCCGGCCCTGGGGCCGGGCGCCGCCATCCCGTCCCGGGCCCGGCTGCGGCCGGCCGCCGGGGTGGCCGAGCGGCACGGCATGGTGTTCCTGGCCCCCGACGACCCGGTGGCCCCGCTGCCGGTGTTGCCGGAGGCGGACGACCCGGCGTTCAGCGCCGGCCACCTGCCGCCGATGGAGGCCCGGGCCTCGGTGGGACTGCTGGCCGACAACTTCTTGGACATGGCCCACTTCCCGTTCGTCCACCTCGGCACCTTCGGGGCCGACGAGGCGGCGGAGGTGCCCAACTACTCGGTCGACCGGGACCGGTGGTCGTTCACCGCCGCCTACGAGCACCGGTTCGCCAACCGGGAGGACCCGGGGGTGGCCGCCGGCCTCCGGCCGCTGGTGCAGACCCGCCGGCTCACCTACCGGCTGGACGCCCCGTTCCACCTGGTGCTGCGCATCGACTTCCTGGAGGCCGGCGGCTCCAACGTCATCGGGTTCTTCCTGCAACCCATGACCGCCGAGCGCTGCCGCATCTACTCGACCATCTGGCGCGACGACCTGGACGGGGATGCCGGCCGCATGGCCGACGCCGTGGCGTTCGAGGTGGCGGTGGTCGAAGAGGACCTGCGGGTGCAGCAGGCCTACGACGACCTGGTGCTGCCGCTGGACCTGACCGCCGAGCTGCACACCCGGGCCGACCGGACCACCGTGGAGTTACGCCGGGTGCTGGCCGACCTGGTGGCCGTAGTCGAGGCGGATAACGCCGGGGAAGCGGGGGAGACTGATGTCGACTGAACTGCTGGTCCTGGACCACCCGGTGGTGCAGCACCTGGTGGCGTCCCTGCGGGATGTCGGCACTGACAGCCCCACGTTCCGCCGGCTGGCCGGCGAGCTGTCGGCGCTGGTGGCCTACGAGGCCCTCCGGGACCTGGCCACCGAGGACGGCACCGTGGACACCCCGGTGGTGGCCGGGGCGCCGTGCCGGCGGGTGGCCGAGACGGTGCTGCTGGTGCCCATCCTGCGGGCCGGCCTCGGCATGGTGCAGGCGGTGCAGGGGGTGGTGCCCCGCAACGAGGTGGCCCACGTCGGGCTGCGCCGGGACGAGCGGACCCTGCAGCCGGAGGTGTACCTGGACCGGTTGCCGGCGGACCTCCGCGGCCGCCGGGTGGTCATCTGCGACCCCATGCTGGCCACCGGGGGGTCACTGGCCGAGGTGTGCGACCTGGTCAAGGCCAAGGGGGCGACCCGGGTGCAGGCGCTGTGCCTCGTCGCCGCCGTCCCCGGCGTCCGGTACCTGGCCGAGCGGCACCCCGACGTGCCGGTGGCCTGCGCCGCCCTGGACGACGGGTTGAACGACCACGGGTTCATCGTCCCCGGGCTGGGCGACGCCGGGGACCGCCTGTTCGGGCCGCCCAGCTAGAGGCCGATGTCCTCGTGCCAGAGCTCCGGGTGCTCGGTCACGAAGGACCCGAGCAGTTCGATGCAGTCCGGGTCGTCCAGGTGCACCACCTCGACCCCCAGGCCGGCCAGCCAGTCGTGGCCACCGACGAACGTCCGGGACTCCCCGACCACCAGGCCGCCGATCTGGAACTGGCGGACCAGGCCGCTGCAGAACCAGCAGGGGGACAGGGTGGTGACCATGACGCAGTCCCGGTAGTCCCGACGCCGGCCGGCGTCCCGGAAGGCGGCCGTCTCGGCGTGCACCGACGGGTCGTCGTCCTGCACCCGACGGTTGTGGCCCCGGCCCAGCAGGGTGCCGTTGCGGTGGAACAGCGCCGCCCCGATGGGGATGCCGCCGGCCGCCAGCCCCACCCGGGCCTCCTCCAGGGCGATCGTCAGGAAGCGCCGGGCCGTGGCCTGACCGAGTGGTGGCCACCGGGCCGCCTCCGGTGCCGGGTCGGCCCCGCGCCGGTCACGGCCGACCTCCTCATTTGCGCCCACCGGCCACCTCCCGCGAGAGTCTGCCCATCGCCGACGATCGTACCTACCGCACCACCGTGGGCACCCAGGCGGCCGACCTGCCGCTGGTGCAGGTGGCCGACGGGCTGAGCATCGCCCTCCTCATCTGCGTCGACCACGGCGTGGCCTTCTCCGAGCGCGCCGGCCGGGAGCTGGCCGAGCTGTTGGCCCCGGCGGCCCCGGAAGTGGTGGTGTCGGTGGCCACCATGGGCATCCCGCTGGCCATCGAGGTCACCCGGGCCCTGGGCCTGGACGACTACGTCATCTTGCACAAGACCCCGAAGATCCACCTGGGCAACACCTATGCGGAGCCGGTCCGGTCCATCACCACCGGATCCCCGCAGACCCTCCGCCTGGACCCGGCCCGGGCCCACGCCGTCCGGGGCCGCCGGGTGGCGGTGGTGGACGACGTCATCTCCACCGGTGCCTCCCTACAGGCCGCCCTCAACCTGCTCCGGAAGGTGGACGCCGATCCGGTGGTCATCGGGGCCTTTTTGACCGAGGGTGCCGAATGGCGGACCGCTCTCGGCCCCGACGCCGACAAGGTCCGGGCGCTCGGGTCCATCCCCCTGTTCATGCACGGCCCCGATGGCGACCTGGTGGAGGACTGGGGAACCGAGGCGTAGGGGAAAAAGCGCTGGTCGAGTATCGTTTCTGTCGATGGAGCTCCGCCAGGTCCGCTATTTCGTAGCGGCCGTCCAAGCCGGTGGGTTCGGGGCGGCCGCCGACGAGCTCCTGATCACCCGGTCGGCCCTGTCGAAGCAGATCCAGCTGCTGGAGCGCGAGCTGGGCGCCCCGCTGTTCGAGCGGGGCGGCGGCCGGCGCGAGGTCATCTTGACCGAGGCCGGCGAGGCGTTCCTGCCGGCGGCGCACGCCATCCTCACCGCCGTGGAGGACGGCCGGGAACGGGTGGAGGCGACCAGCGGCCTCTCCCGGGGGCGGATCGACGTGGTGGCGGCCCGGGGGCTTGCCGACACCTGGGTGGGTTGGCCCGACGTGCTGTCGCTGCTGCGGACCTCGTTCCCCGGCTACTCCTTGAAGGTCCGGGAAGGCAGCGCGAACGACCGGATGATGGACATGGTGGCCGAGGGCACCACCGATCTGGCGGTCATGCCGGTGATCCGCACCCCCGAGCGGGCCGGCCTGGACGTGGAGATCATCTGGAGCGAGCGCCTGCTGGTCGCCCTGCCCCGGGACCACCGGCTGGTGGGCCGGGACGAGGTGGGGATCGACGAGCTGGCCAAGGAGAACTGGCTGCTGCTGCCGGTCCAGCGGGCCCTGGTGGCCGAGGTCGGTGCCGACCTCGGACCCCCGCACCAGGTGGAGTTCGACGCGCCGACGGCCACGGTGGCCCTCGGCCTCGTCGTGGCCGGGGAGGGTATCTCCCTCGTCAACGAGGTCGACCAGGACTTCTGGGCCGAGGTGGAGACCCTGCCGTTGGCCGAGCCGATGGCCAGCTACTCGGTGGCCCTCGCCTACCGGTCGGGCCGGCAGAGCAACGGATTGCGGATCGCCCTCGACTACATCCGGGCCCGGTTCGAGGTGGCCTGACCGGCTACCGGACCACGGCCAGGGCGAACGGGTACACCCGCCCCACGCCGGCTTGACGGAGCAGGCGGGCCAGCGTGGTCATGGTCCAGCCGGTGTCGACGTAGTCGTCGACCAACAGGACCGCCTGGCCGGCCACGTCACGGAGCCCCGCGGCGACGTTTTCGGGGATGCCGTAACCGTTCCAGACGGCCCTGAGCCGTTGGGCGCTGTTGGTGCCGCCGCTGGAAGAGGGCCCGACGTGCTCGACGACGCCGAGGAACCGGAGACGTCCGACTTCAGCGATCTCCCGGGCGGTGGTCTCGACCAGCGACGGGAGTCGATGGGACCCGACCGCGACGACCGCCGCCGGGCGTTCCGCCCACTCGGTCTTCCACTGGGTCAGCACGTTGACCGCAGCATCGAGGATCTCCTGGGGTACCGCCGCATCCTTCGCCCCGGGCCCGACGAGATCACGCAGTCGGGGGCCGTAGCCGACGCCGGCCAACCGGCCGATCGCCCGCCCCGGCTCCGCCGCCTGTGAAGGAGCGATCCGCCCCTTCGCGTCGATGCCCAGCGCGGCCATGTTGGTCGGCCACATCTTCTTGGCCTCGATGCCGACGCCTGGGCGGGCCAGGCGGTCCCGTGCCGCGGTGACCGAGGCCGATCCGGCATCTCGGGCGACCGTGGTGCCGGTGCAATTGTCGCACCGTCCGCACGGACCGGCGCCTGGATCGTCGAGCTGCCGGCGGAGGAACTCCATGCGACACGAGCCGGTGTCGATGTAGTCCCGCATCGCCTGCTGCTCGGTGCGGCGCGCCGTGTGCACCCGCTCGTAGCGGTCGGCGTCGTATTCCCAGGCGCGCCCGGTGGCCGTCCAGCCACCCTTCACCCGCTGCACGGCGCCGTCGACGTCGAGGACCTTCAACAGCATTTCGAGTCGGGACCGGCTGAGGTCGACCGAGGACTCCAAGGCCGCCGTGCTCGTGGCGCCTCCCGAATCCGCCAAGGTGGCCAGCACCTCTCGGACCCGACCCTCGGCCGGGAACCCGACGCTGTCGAAGTACTGCCAGATCGCCTCGTCGTCGCCGCCGGGGATCAGGATCACGTCGGCCCGTTCGGTCGCCCGACCGGCGCGGCCCACCTGTTGGTAGTAGGCCACCGGCGATTGCGGGGCGCCGAGATGGATGACGAATTCGAGGTCCGGCTTGTCGAAGCCCATCCCGAGGGCCGAGGTCGCCACCAGCGCCTTGACGCGGTTGCCGAGGAGCGCCTGCTCGGCCTCCAGGCGGTCGGCCTCGTCGTCCTGGCCCGAGTAGGCCACGACGTCATGGCCCCGGGATCTCAGGTAGTCGGCGACGTCCTGGGCGGCGGCCACCGTGAGGACGTAGATGATGCCCGACCCGTCCCAGTCACCCAGGTGGTCGGCCAGCCAGGCGAGGCGGTGGGCGTAGTCGGGGAGCCGGAGCACGGCGAGGTGGAGCGATTCGCGTTCCAGGCCGCCCCGCTGGACGAGGACGTCGCCCTCCTCCTGCCCCAGTCCGAGCACCTCGGTGACGTCGTCGACGACCCGGGTGTTGGCCGTCGCCGTCGTGGCCAGTACCGGGGTACCGGGGGGCAGTTCGGGCAGGAGGTGCCGCAGTCGCCGGTAGTCAGGGCGGAAGTCGTGGCCCCAGTCGGAGATGCAATGCGCCTCGTCCACCACGAGCAGGCCGCAGGTGGCGGCGAGGTGGGGGAGCACCTGGTCCCGGAAGTCCGGGTTGTTGAGCCGTTCGGGGGAAACCAGCAGCACGTCGACCTCTCCGCCGGTGACCCGGCCGTAGATCTCGTCCCACGCCTCGGTGTTGGAGGAGTTCACGGTCACGGCGCGGATGCCCGCCCGTTCGGCGGCGGCGATCTGGTTGCGCATGAGCGCCAACAGGGGGGAGACGATCACGGTCGGACCAGCCCCCTGCGCCCGGAGGAGGGCCGTCGACACGAAGTACACGGCCGACTTTCCCCACCCCGTACGTTGGACCACGAGGGCCCGGCGGCGCTCGGCGACCAGGGCGACGATGGCTTCCCACTGGTCCTCTCGGAGCCGGGCCCCTGGACCGGCCAGGCCTTGCAGGACCGTTTCCGCGGCCTCCCTCAGGTCGGTATCTCCGGGCGGTGCCGTTGCTGCCATGCCCGAGGCTAGGGCAGGGACGTCACAGGACCGGTTGAGCGGGGGGCGGAGAGCCGGGGCCGGACAATAATTCCTGGCGAGTCACTAGCGCGAAAAATTGAGCGCATACGCTTAATTTTTCGCGCTAGTGACTCGGAAAAACATCATCAAGGCCCGCCTCCGCGCCCACCGGGCGCACAGCGCGCTCCGCTCCCGGGACGACGGCGGTTAGACGACGCCGGAAAGCAGCTCGTCCTGGCGGTCGGCCTGCCGGCGGACGCTCCGCCAGGCCAGCACCAGGTAGACCAGCCCGCCCACGGCCATACCGAGGAACACGCTGAAGTCGGCCCCGTAGCCGTAGGAGTCGCGGGTGGCGTAGGTAATGGGGTTCAGCCACTGCGGCAGGTGGAAGGTGGTCGACAGGGCCGAGATGGCGGCGTACATGCCGACGACCTGGGCGATGATCGCCTCCCAGCAGACGCCGCCGTTGCGGTAGTACAGGCTGCCCCGGCCGGTCTTTTGCAGCTCGGCCGGCACGTACCGGCAGCGGCGCATGAACCAGTCGACCAGGAAGATGGCCGCCCAGGTGGCGATCCAGACGATGACCAGGTCCACGAAGTCGACCAGGTAGGTCTTGAAGGACGAGTCGAACACGGCGTACATGGTGACGAGGAGGGCCAGGCCGCAGTCGATCAGGACGGCCTGGTAGCGCTTCACCTTGGCCCCCATGGCCTGGAGGGTGACCCCGGAGGAGTACATGTCGAGGCTGTTGATGGCGAACAGCTGCACGATGCAGAAGATGAGGAACACCACCACGAACCAGGCGGGAATGAAGCTCTGGTGGGCGAACGGCAGGAAGGCGTTGCTTGTGGTCCCCACCTTGGTCAAGAAGGTGCCGACCGTCGCCCCCAGGGTCATGACCAGGATCTCGGGAACGGCGGTGCCGAGGAACACCCAGCCGACGATGGCCTTCTTGGAGGCGTCCGGCCGGCAGTAGCGGCTGTAGTCGTTGCCGCACTCCGCCCAGCCCAGGCCGGAGAGGGTGATGGTGAAGGCCAAGCCCTCCATGAAGGTCTGCCAGTCGGCGGCGTGGGGCACCCCGTGGGTGGTGGCGTGGGGGATGGCAAAGCCCAGCATGACGGCGAACAGGATGAGGAACGGGATGACCAGGACCCGGAGGGTCTTCACGATGGTGGCGTGGCCCAGGAACGGCAGCACGCCCTGGATGAGGACGGCCAGCAGGACGAAGATGACCTTGACCGGGTCGCCGGGGGCGAAGCCGGCCTTGATGCCGAGGACCAGGCCGGCGCCGACGATCAGGATCAGCCCCTCCACCTCGAAGCCGATCTGGGTGATCCAGTTGAAGAAGGCGATCAGCCGTGAGCCGTTGGGCCCGTAGCCGGCCCGGTTGATGGTGAACACGGTCGTGCCGGTCTGCGGGCCCTGCAGGCTGCACAGGCCCAGGAGGAAGTAGGAGAGGTTGCCGAGGATGATGACGAGCAGGGCCTGGGCGAAGGTGAACCCGAACGTCATCAGGATGGCGCCGTAGATGAAGTACTCGACCTGGACGCTGGCCCCGGCCCACATCCCGCCCACGTCCCGGGGCTTGGCCCACCGCTCGGCCAGCGGGATGAAGTCGACCCCGTGCTGCTCGATGTGGAACGCCTGGTCCGCCGCAGGAAGCGCGCCGGTCTGTTCAGCTGCGATGGTCACTCGCCCTCCGCCCCTCGTGCCGTCTCACGGTTGCCAACCACTGCCCGAGTGCGACTCCCTGTGGCGCACTGCGAATGTTGCGACACACGATGCGTGCTCCCGGCCGTGAAGTCAAGCCGAATTGTGTGAACGTCAGGTTTCCCGGACGCTGTGGTCGCCGATGGGGTTATCCCAGGTAGGCATCCAGTTGGGCCAGCAGGACGGCCCGGCGGTCGGGGTCACAGAAGCTGGACTCGATGGACGTCCGGGCCACCGCGGCCACCGTGGGCCGGTCCCAGCCGAACTGGCCGGCGCACCGCAGGTGCTCCCCGGGGACGTCCACGCCGTAGAGCAGGGGGTCGTCGGTGTTCAAGGAGAACCGCACCCCGGCCCGGCGGAGGGCCTCTACCGGGTGGGCGGCCAGGGACGGGACGACGCCCAGGATGACGTTCGAGGACGGGCAGATGTCGAGAGGGACCGCCCGGGCGGCCAGCTCGGCCACCAGGGCCGGGTCCTCGACGCAGCGGATGCCGTGGTCCACCCGCTCGGCTCCCAGCCGGTCGACGGCGTCCCGTACCCCCTGGGCCCCGCTGGACTCGCCGGCGTGGGCGCAACGGTGCAGGCCGCCGGCCCGGGCCTGGGCGAAGGCGGCCTCGAACCGGTCGGTGTGGGACCGGGTGCCCCCGGCCTCGTCCCCGTCGATGGACAGGGCCACCACCCGGGGGCGATCGGACTCGATCATCCACTGCACCAGGTCCATCGCCTCGGCGGCCGTCTGGGTGCGCTTGAGGCTGAGGCACAGGGCCGCGGTGCCGAGGCCGTCTGACTCGGCGTCGGCCAGGCCGGCGTCCACGGCGTCCACCAGGGCATCCAGCCGGCCGTGCCAGGCCGGCCAGTGGGTGGGGTTGCAGATGATGTCGACATGGCCCACCCCGGCGGCGGCCGCCCGCTGCACGGTGGCGTAGGCGATGGCCGTCAGCTGGTCCGGCTGGTCCACCAGGGCGCAGGCGACGTCCAGGTAGGCCAACAGGCCCGGCAGGTCCCGGACCGGGAGCCCCGGGGCCCCGGTCAGGTCGACGCCCTTGTCCCGGGCCGCCCCGGCCACCAGGTCCGGCGGCACGCAGCCTTCCAGGTGCAGGTGCACCTCGGCCTTGGGGAGCCCCCGGACCCAAGCGGCATTTACCGGAGCCGGGTCGACCGGATCGATCATGTCGACCGGACCGGTCATCCGGCCAGCTCCTGCCGCATGAACGCCACCGCCTTGTCCTGCACGTCCCGGGCCTGCCGCTCGATGAACCGCTCCACCACCGGCCCGGCCCCGAAGATCCGAACTTTGGCCTCCAGCTCGAACCGCTCCTCGCAGGTGCCGCCGAGGTCGTCGACGTGGATGGTGCCCCGGATGTCGGTCTTGTCCGCCATGGTCCCCGGGGTGAGGGTGAACGAGGAGGTGCCGGTGGCCGGGTCGTAGGTGCTGACCTCGGTGCTCACGATCTCGTCCCCGAACAGCTTCTTGACCGGCCCCGGGGCGTCCGGCCGTTGGGCGTAGCGCAGGGTGCGCCGCAGGCCGGTGGCCAGGTCCCCGGACTGGTCCACCACTTCGGCCCGAAGGGAGCCGAGCGCCTCCAGGTGGAGCCGGGTGGTGAAGGCCGGATCGAAGTACAGGGCCCAGAACGTCGCCGCCGGGCAGTCGAGCGGATAGCGGAGCTGGAGCTTCATGGCCCCAGCATCGCATGGGTCAACCGGTGAGCTCCTGGCCGTTCACCGCCGCCTTGCAGGGCTTGGCGCCGCACACGTTCGGCACCTTGCCGGTCAGTTGGAACCGGTTCAGCTGGTATTGGGCGGCTGGCACCTGCCGGGGCACCGTCTGGTGCGGGTCCGCACCGACCGTGGGCGGGGTGTCGGTGGTTGGCGGGGCCGGCACCCCGGGATCCCAGACGTACAGGGCCGCTTTCCCCCGATAGGGGCTCGTGGTGATCGGCTTCAGCCCCCAGAACAGGTTCCCCGGGAACCGACCGGGGGCCAGCGTCGGCACGTGCACGGCGGCGCCGATGGTCCGGGCCTCGGTGACGGTGGTGAAGTTGGACACCTGGTGGTCGCCGAACCCCATCTGTAGCAGCACCTGGTGGGTCGGCGTCCCCGGCAGCCCGCCGGTCATCTGCTCGGCGTAGCCGTCCGTCTCCCCGCGGTCCCACAGCATCTGCAGCAGGTCGAAGATGACCAGCCGGTTGGCCGGGCCGGGGTAGGCCGGTTGGAACAGGTCGTTGAAGGCGACGAAGTCCGAGCTGCGGTCCAGCAGGACGTCGTAGTCCATGGACGGCACCCCGAGCACCGCCCGGCGGAACACCGTGGAGATGGCCGTCACGGCCCCACCGGCCAGGCTGCCTTCGCTGTTGCCGTAGTAGGTCAGCGGCGCCGAGGTGTCGATGAGCGACGACCCCGCGGTCTGGAAGGCCGCGTTCGACGCCAGGCCTTGCCGGCTGCTCATCAGCCGGCCCAGGTACAGGGCGTTGATCAGGGACTGGGTCAGGTGGTCCGGCAGGGTGGTGAAGTTGGACAGGTCCGCCAGCAGGGCGGCGTCGGCCAGCTCCTCGTTGCCTGTCAGCCCCTCCCAGTTGGTGGCGCACAGCACCATGTCGTAGTGGTCGGCCATCACCGACACGTTCTCGTCGCCGATCTTTGTGGCCACGTTGAACAGGCCGACCCCGTAGAGCACCGGCCGGCCGCCCTTGGCCTTCCCGCCCGTCCCCGCGGCGGCAGCCGTTCGGGGGATGAGGCAGCTGAAGGCCGCCTGCTGGGTGTTGCCGGGGAGCTGCTGCGGCAGGCCTGTCGGTCCCAGGTTCAGGGTCGACCCGAACGGCCCGCCGGGCTCGTCCAAGAAGCTGGGCACCGTGAAGGTGCCGTTGACCTGCCGGCTGTCGCTGCCGTTCTGCGCCGGGGTGAAGTTGGTGACGCCGGTCACGCTGAACGACGGCGCCCCCCCGCCCAACTGGGCCATGGCCACGTCCCGCATGTGGATGGCGTACCCGGTCAGGTTCTTCGTGCTGATGACCGTGAAGTCCCAGGCCACCGTCAACTGCTTCGTGTCGACGCCCCGGCCCCGCAGGTAGGACACCAGGGACCGCTCGTGGCGGAGGAACGCCGGCGTCACCCCCGCCGGGGCCGGCCGCCGGCTGAGCACGGCGGCGAACGCCGCGCTGGGGGCGACGGTCTTGCCCGCCGCCGTCTCTCCGCCGACCACCGCCACGGCGATCCGATGGCCCTCGGGGAAGTTGGCGGCCGGATGGATCATCAGCAGCTGGGTGGACGGATCGCTGTCCCGGGCGTCCAACTCCCCCCAGTAGGGCAGCCGCTGGCCGGTGGTCTCGTCCACCAGCACCACCCCGGCGTCGGCCTTCAGCGATGTCCCCACGTGCCCGACCCCGGGAATGTGGGAGCGGGCCAGGTTGATGCCGGCGACATGGACCAGGACGCTGCTGCCGGGGCTGAACCCGTCGTTGCGGCCGTAGGTGGCCGGTGTGATGTGGAGCCCGACCACGTTGGTGGGCATCGCCGCCTTCGGGAACACCACGTGGCGGCCCGACGGCAGCTGGTGGTCGACCACCGTGTAGTAGTCGCTCGGGAACGGGGCCATGCAGGTCGACCCGCCCAGCGGGTTGCAGGCCGACGCGCCGGTCACCGACGCCCCCCAGTTGGCACTGGGCGGTGCCGCCGGACCCCGTCTCGTCGCCGCCCCGGCTGTGGCGGGGGGAACCGTCGGTGCCAGGACCACCGTCACCGCGGCCGCAGCCGTGACGAGGGTGGCGACCAGCCGGCCCGGACGGCGTCCGGTGCCCCGCCTCGTTCGCCGGCCCGGCTTCATCGGAGGTCGAACAGCATGTGGTGGCCGAGCTCGCCGACCAGGTCCACGACCATGTGCCGCTGACGGAACCGCCAGGCCCCCGCCGAGCGGTCGAACCGGTCCCGGTAGCGGCCGGCGATGACGGGCTGCAGGGCCAGCTGGCCTGGAACGGCCTGCAGGACGGTGAAGTACGACCGGGCGGTGGCCGTGCCGGCGGCCTCGTCCACGGCCACGACCACGTTGGTCATCACGTGCTTGGTCTTCGGCGTCCCGTCGTCGTAGCGGCGGGTGCTGCCCTCGTACATGGCCAGTACCTCATCCCGCCCCCGCCGCACCTGGTCGAACCCCTCGAAGGTGACCTCGGCGTCACCGAACAGGTCGGCCACCGCAGCGAAGTCGCCGGCGTCGATCCGTTCGGCGTAGGTGAACAGCAGGTCGGTGATGTCGTCCCTGGCCGAGCTCATGGGGAGAGCGTAGGGCCGCCTGCCAAGGGATCAGATGGCGGCCACGTCGACGCCCGGGGTGCGGCCGACCAGCCGGGCGATGTCGTCGGGATCTCCCGTGGCGATCACCGCCCCGCCTCCCAGTAGGGCGACGGCGACCAGGAAGGCGTCGACGGCGTGCTCCGAACCGAGGCGGCGGGCGCCGAGCAGCTGCCCGGCCCGGACCGCCACGGCTTCGTCCACCGGATGGGCCAGGACCCGCTCACGGCGGACGGCGGAGAACACGGCGGCGTCCTGCCGCCGGCCCCGGACCACCTCGGCCAGTACCGCGGTGACGGTGCCCACGCCCAGGTCCCGCCGTCGCATGGCGCCCACCAGGGCCCGTACGCGATCTCGTCGTACCGCCGGTCCATGGGCCACCGCCGACAGCGCCTCGGCATCGAGGAGGAGCATCAGGCCGGTTGCCGGGACCGACGCCGGGCGTCCCACCGGTCGACGACCGCCTCGGCCGCCGCCAGCTCGTCGGCTGGCACCGGACCGTACCGGTCGTCCATCTCCGCCAACCACTCGTCCACCGCCGCGAGGTGCCGGAGATGGCGGACATGGGCACTGACGGCGGCCGACACGCCGGCCGAGAGGCTCCGGGCCCCGACGAGATCACGGAGCTGCTCCAGGTCGTCGACGTCGAGAGTGAGCGTGACCTTCTCTTTGGCCATGGCCATACAGTAGTACCTTTATACCACCAATGGTGGTCAGCCCCGCCGAGTGGGTCGCCGTTCAGGCGCCGGGGACGGTCCAGCGCAGCCCCGGGAACCGTCCGAAGTCCCGGTCGAAGGAGGCCACAACGCACCCGAGCTCGAGGGCGATGGCGGCGAGGGAGGCGTCGACGACCAGGTCCCCGGTGGCGTCTCCTTCCCGGCAGGCCTGCTCGAACAGGTTCAGGTGGTGAGGGCCCGCATTGGTCGGCATGTAGCCCGGTTGTCGACAGATCGAGCGGGCGAACTCGAAGGCGTCCTCGACCCTGCTCGGCACCGAGAAGATCCTCCGGTGCGTGGCCAGGCGGACAAAGGACACCCACACCGAGTCCGGTACCCCGAACGACTGCCCGGTGGCCAGGATCTCATCGAACCACGGTCGTACTTGTCGATGATGGGGGTGGTCTTCCCGGTAGGAGGCCAGGATCACGTTGGTGTCGAGAAGGTACATAGGGGGACTCAGCGCAGCTGGTCGAGCGGGACCCCTTCGTCAAGGGTCTGGAGGAGCGCTCGGGCCGAACCGGCATCGACCCCGGGCCGCAGCCCGGTGCCGTCTCGAAACGTCGGTACTGGCGGCCCCGGCTGTGCCGCCACCCGCTCGGCGAGCTCCCGGCGGAGGGCGTCCTCGACGACCGCTCCCAGGGTGGTCCCCCGTCGGCGGGCGGCCTGCTTGGCTGCCTCCAACAATCGGTCGTCGATCGCCACCGTGGTGCGCATGATGCAACCCTACCGCATCACTTGCATCACTCAGCCGCCGAGCAGCCGTCCCATGGCCGTCGCCAGCCGGCTCGGGCGGCCCCGGTGGGCTTCGGTGCGGTCGGCCAGCTTCATCGACGCCAACCCGGCGTTGACCCCCAACCACCGCAGCGGCTCCGGTTCCCACGCCGGCGACCGGTGGTTGACCCACGGCAGCCGCACCAGGTCGCTGTCGCGCTCCAGCACCAGGTCGGCCAGGGTGCGGCCGGCCAGGTTGGTGGTGGACACCCCGTCGCCCACGTAGCCGCCGGCCCAGCCCACCCCGGTCGACCGGTCGAGGCCGACCGACGAGAACCAGTCCCGGGGCACTCCCAGGGGGCCGCCCCAGGTGTGGGTGATCCGCACCCCGGCCAGCGCCGGGAACAGCTCCACCAGGGTCTCTCGCAAGGCCCGGTGCACCGACGGCACCTGGTCGTAGGCGGCCCGGACCGACGACCCGAAGTGGTACGGCGCCCCCCGGCCGCCGAAGGCGATGCGGCCGTCGGCGGTGCGCTGGCCGTAGATGATCATGTGCCGGTGGTCCGAGAACGTCTGCCGGTCCGCCAGGCCGGCCTCGGCCCAGAAACCGTCGTCCAGTGGCTCGGTGGCCACCATCAAGGAGTACACCGGCGCCAGCGCCCGGCCGGCCCCCGACAGCTGGGGGGTCCAGCCCTCCACCGCCCGGATCACCACGTCCGCCCGCACCTGGCCGGCTGTCGTGTGGACCATCGGCCGACGGGCCGGGCCGCCGCCCGTCCCCGGCGGTCCTCCCGGCTCGATCGCCGTCACCCGGGTCTGCTCGTAGACGGTGCCGCCCCGGTCCTCGACGGCCGAGGCCAGGCCCCGGGCCAGCCGCGCCGGCTGCAGGGCGGCGCAGTGCGGCGTGTACGTCGCCCCCAGCACCCCCTCGGCGCCCACCTGGGCCCGGGCCTCGGCGGCGTCCAGCCACCGCAGGTCCTCCTCGCCGACCCCGTGGGCCCGCGCCTCGGCCACCTCCCCGCGGGCCCGGTCCACCTGGGCCGGGCTCCGGGCGACCACCACCGTCCCCCCTTTGGCGAAGTGGCAGTCGATCCCGTCCGCCGCCGCGGCCCGGCCGACCTGGTCCACCGCGTCCTGCATGGCCGCCCGCTGGGCGCGGGCCGCCGCCGGGCCGTGGTCCCGGGTGATCCGGGCGTCGGAGGCGACGAACAGGGCCGAGCACCATCCGCCGTTGCGGCCGGACGCCCCGAACCCCGCCACCTCCTGCTCCAGGACCGCCACCCGCAGCGACCGGTCCGCTTCCAGCAGCGACCGGGCCGTCCACAGCCCCGTGAACCCGGCCCCGACGACGGCCATATCCACATCCAGGTTCCCGGCCAGGGCCGGTCGGGGGCGGACCTGGCCGTCCGGTTGGGCGGCCGCCACCTGGTCCCACCACAGCGACAGCCGCCGGTACGGGCCGGCCGTCGCGGTGGAGGGGTCGCCGGTCAAAGGCGGCGCCAGGCCTCCGCCAGGACGTCGCGGAGGATCTGGGCCATCAGGTCGATCTCGGTCTGTTCGCAGATCAGCGGCGGTGCCAGCTGCACCACCGGGTCCCCGCGGTCGTCAGCCCGGCAGATCAGCCCGGCTTCGAACAGGGCACCGGACAGGAACCCCCGCAGGAGGGACTCACTCTCCTCGTCGTTGAACGTCTCCTTCGTCCCTTTGTCCTTCACCAGCTCGATGCCGTAGAAGAACCCGTCGCCGCGGACCTCGCCGACGATCGGCAGGTCACCCAGCCCCTCGAGGGCGGCCCGGAACGACCCCTGGGTCGCCCGGACGTGCTCCAGGATGTGGTCGTGCTCGAACACGTCCAGGTTGGCCATGGCCACCGCACAGCTCACCGGGTGGCCGGCGAAGGTGAAGCCGTGGGCGAAGCTGGTGTCGCCGTGCAGGAACGGCTCCACCAGCCGGTCGCTGGCGATCATGGCCCCCAGCGGGGCATACCCGCTCGTCAGCCCCTTGGCCACCGTGATGATGTCGGGCTGGTAGCCGTACTTGATCGACCCGAAATACTCGCCCAGGCGGCCGAAGGCGCAGATGACCTCGTCGGACACCAAGAGGACCCCGGTCCGGTCGCAGATCTCCCGCACCCGGGCGAAGTACCCCGGCGGCGGCGGGAAGCAGCCGCCGGCGTTCTGGACCGGCTCCAGGTAGACGGCGGCCACCGTGTCGGCCCCCTCCCGGTCGATGGCCCGCTCGATCTCGTCGGCCGCCCACCGGCCGAACGCCTCCAGGTCGTCGCCGTGCTCGGGGGCCCGGTAGAAATTGGTGTTCGGCACCTTCACGGACCCGGGCACCAGCGGCTCGAACGGCGTCTTCAGCTCCGGGATGCCGGTGATCGACAGCGCCCCCATCGTGGTGCCGTGGTAGGCGATGTTCCGGCTGATCACCTTCGTCCGGTTCGGCTGGCCGGTCACCCGGAAGTACTGCCGGGCCAGCTTCCACGCCGACTCCACCGCTTCTGACCCGCCGGTGGTGAAGAACACCCGGTTCAGGTCCCCCGGGGTCAGGCCGGCCACCCGTTCCGCCAGCTCGATGGCCCTCGGGTGGGCGTAGGTCCACAGCGGGAAGTACGCCAGTTCCGACGCCTGCTTCGACGCCGCCTCCGCCAGCTCCGTCCGGCCATGCCCGATCTGGCTGGTGAACAGCCCCGACAGGCCGTCCAGGTACCGCTTGCCGTTCTGGTCCCAGACGTAGGCCCCTTCGCCCCGCACCATCACCGGCACCTCGTGGTCCGGCCCGTACGAGCCCAGCCGGGTGAAGTGCATCCACAGGTTCCGCTGGGCCCGCTCGCTCAGGGCGTTGTCGTCCACGGTGCCGCCGATCGGCGCGATGTCGCTCATCTGGTCCCCCAGGTGTAGGTCTGCTTGGCCAACTTCAGGTACAAGAAAGTCTCGGTCGACCGCACGCCGGGGATCGACCGGATCGAGTCGTTCAGCAGGTGCAGCAGGCGGTCGTCGTCCTCGCAGACCACCTCGGCCAGCACGTCGAACGACCCGGCGCACATCACCACGTAGTCCACCTCGTCCAGGGCGCTGACCTTGGCCGCCACCTGCCGGACGTCGCCCTCCACCCGGATGCCCACCATGGCTTGACGGATGAAGCCCAGCTGCAGCGGGTCGGTCACCGCCACGATCTGGATGATGCCGTTCTCGCGGAGCCGCTGCACCCGGCGGCGGACGGCGGCCTCCGACAGCCCCACCTCCTCGGCGATGGCCCCGTACGGCCGGCGGCCGTCCCGCTGCAGGGCCTCGATGATGGCCCGGTTGGCCCCATCCAGGAGGCCAGCAGGCAGCAGCCCCGACGGCAGCCCCGGACCGGCGTCCAGGTCGGCCAGCGGGTTGTCGTCGGGTTCGGGGTTCTTGCGCCTGTCGGCGCGGCGAGACTGGGCGGGCACGGATTGGGCGGGCATGGCGCTGCGGCTTTTCCTACGCTCCATCTAGCGGCCCACCTATCGCGGAGACAATCGGGGCCGGGTGTCGAATTCTGTCATGTTGACCGGCAGAGTCAAGGGTTTTCGGCGTCATCTTTCGATTCCTTCGCGGTATCGCTTGTTCGTCGTCCGATTCTCTGTGATCCTTGGCGGGAGGGACCGCCGGATGGGGCGACCCCCTGACACGCCGCATGGCACGTCGTACCGCACCCCGCCGGTCCGGGAGGTCCCAGTGAGGAGGCCCCAGTGAGCGCAGTGCAAACCAGTTCCACTGTCCAGGATGGACGACGGCAGCTTCGCAATTTCATCGGCGGCCAGTACACCGAGGCCGACGGCCCCATGGCCCCCGTCGTCGACCCCAGCACCGGCCAACCCTATGCCGACGCGCCCGTGTCCGGGGCGGCCGACGTCGACCGGGCCGTCCGCAGCGCCGCCGACGGTTTCGCCGCCTGGAAGCGGGCCACCCCGGCCGAGCGCAGCCTGGCCCTCCTCCGCATCGCCGACGCCATCGAGGCCCGGGCCGACGAGCTGGTCCGGGCCGAGTGCGCCAACACCGGCAAGCCCTACGCCCTGACCATGGCCGAAGAGGTCCCGCCCATGGTCGACCTGATCCGGTTCTTCGCCGGCGCCGCCCGCCTGCTGGAGGGCCGGTCCGCCGGGGAGTACCTGGCCGGCCACACCTCCTACGTCCGCCGCGAGCCCATCGGCGTCTGCGGGGCCGTCACCCCCTGGAACTACCCCATGATGATGGCCGTCTGGAAGTGGGCTCCGGCCGTGGCCGCCGGCAACGCCATGGTCCTCAAACCCTCCGACACCACCCCGGTCAGCACCCTTCTCCTGGCCGAGATCGTCGCCGAGCACGTCCCCCCCGGCGTCCTCAACGTGGTCTGCGGTGACCGCGACACCGGCCGGGCCCTGGTGGAGCACCCGGTGCCGGCCATGGTGTCCATCACCGGCAGCGTCCGGGCCGGCGTCGAGGTGGCCGGCGCCGCCGCCGCCGATCTGAAGCGGGTGCACCTGGAGCTCGGCGGCAAGGCCCCCGTCATCGTCTTCGACGACGCCGACGTCGCCAGCACCGCCGAGGGCATCGCCGGCGCCGCCTACTTCAACGCCGGCCAGGACTGCACCGCCGCCACCCGCATCCTGGCCGGGCCCCGGGTCCACGCCGACCTCCTCGACGCCCTGGTCGAGCAGGCCCGGGCCCAGACGGTCGGGGGCACCGACGTCGAGGACGCCGACTTCGGCCCCCTGAACAGCGCCAGCCAGCTGGACCGGGTCCGGGGGTTCGTCGACCGGGTCCCGGCCCACGCCCGGGTGCTCACCGGCGGCCAGCCCGTCGGCGACCGCGGCTACTGCTTCGCCCCCACCGTCGTCGCCGGTCTCCGCCAGGACGACGAGATGGTCCAGGAGGAGGTGTTCGGCCCCGTCGTCACCGTCCAGGAGTTCGACGGCGAGGCCCAGGCCCTGGAGTGGGCCAACGGCGTCCAGTACGGCCTGGCCTCCTCCGTCTGGACCAAGGACCACGGCCGCGCCATGCGCATGGCCCGCGACCTCGACTTCGGCTGCGTCTGGATCAACACCCACATCCCCCTCGTCGCCGAGATGCCCCACGGCGGGTTCAAGCACTCCGGCTACGGCAAGGACCTGTCGGTCTACGGCTTCGAGGACTACACCCGCCTGAAGCACGTCATGAGCTACATCGAGGAGTAACCCGTGATCGTCGGCGTCCCGAAGGAAGTGAAAGAAGACGAGTACCGGGTGGCCATCACCCCGGCCGGGGTCCGTGAGCTGGTGTCCCACGGCCACGTCGTCCAGGTCGAGAAGGGCGCCGGCGACGGGTCGTCGATCCCCGACGACCAGTTCGTGGCCACCGGGGCCGTCATGGTCGCCGATCCCGACGAGATCTGGGCGGCCGCCGACATGGTCCTCGGAGTGAAGGAACCGATCGCCCGGGAGTACCCCCGCCTCGGGCTCCGGAGCGGCCAGGTGCTGTTCACCTACCTGCACCTGGCCGCCTCCCGGCCGTGCACCGACGCCCTCGTGGCCGCCGGCAACACCGCCATCGCCTACGAGACCGTCCGGCTGCCCGACGGCTCCCTGCCGCTGCTCACCCCCATGAGCGAGGTCGCCGGCCGCATGGCCCCGTTCATGGGCGCCCACCACCTGATGCGACCGGCCGGCGGCCGGGGGAGCCTCATCTGCGGCGTCCCCGGCGTCGAGGCCGCCAAGGTGGTCATCCTCGGGGCCGGCGTCGCCGGGATGGCCGCCGCCACCCTGGCCGTCGGCATGCACGCCAACGTGTACATCCTCGACCGCAACCTCGAACGGCTCCGCCAGGTCGACCACCACTTCCGGGGGGCGCTCGAGACCGTGGCCTCCAGCACCCACGCCATCGAGCAGGTCTGCGAGGACGCCGACCTCGTCATCGGCGCCGTGCTCGTCGTCGGGGCCCGGGCTCCCAAGCTCGTGTCCGACGACCTGGTGGCCCGCATGCCGGCTGGCTCGGTGCTGGTCGACATCGCCGTCGACCAGGGCGGCTGTTTCGAGTCCACCCGGCCCACCACCCACTCGAACCCCACCTTCGAGGTCAACGGGTCCATCTTCTACTGCGTCGCCAACATGCCCGGCGCCGTGCCCCACAGCTCCACCTACGCCCTCGCCAACGCCACCCTCCCGTACACCCTGGAGATCGCCGACCGGGGATGGAAGGACGCCGTGGCCGCCGACCCGGCTCTCGCCCAGGGGGTCAACGTGGTCGGCGGCTCGGTGGTCTGTGCCCCGGTGGCCGAAGCCCACGGGTTGCCGTACGTGCCGCTCGAATCGGTCCTCTAGCCGGCTGAACCAACCAATCGGCTAATCAGCCGAACCGGCGGGGACAACCCACTCGGTCGCCTGTCCCGTCACCGAGGCGATGAGATCGAAGTCTGCGCGGAAACGTCGACCACCACCCGATCGGGCCCGACCCGGCCGGAGCGTCTTCGCCGGCCACCTACGCTGAGCCGATGCCGGACCACCCGCTGACCCTGATGGCCGTGCACGCCCATCCCGACGACGAGGGCACCGGGACCGGCGGCGTGCTGGCCCGGTACGCCGACGAGGGCATCCGGACCGTCCTGGTCACCTGCACCAACGGCGAGCTCGGCGACGGCCCCGGCGGGGTCAAGCCGGGGGAGCCCGGCCATGACGACGTCGCGGTGGTGGCCTTGCGCCGCCAGGAGCTGGAGGCCAGCTGCCGGGTGCTCGGGGTCACCAACCTGGAGCTGCTCGGCTACCACGACTCCGGGATGATGGGCTGGCCGCAGAACGACGCCCCGAACGCCTTCTGGCACATCCCGGTCGACACCGCGGCGGCGCGGCTGGCGGCCCTGATGGAGCAGTACCGGCCGCAGGTGGTGGTCACCTACGACGAGAACGGCTTCTACGGCCATCCCGACCACATCCAGGCCAACCGCATCACCCTGGCGGCGGCCCGGGCCACCGGCATCCCCGACAAGCTGTACTACACGGCCGTCCCCCGCTCTCTGATTGCCGGCTTCGGTGATCTGCTGGCGGAACAGGGCATCGAGCTGCCGGATGAGGTGGGGGAGGATCCGGACTTCGGGACCCCCGACGAGTTGATCACCACCGAGGTCGACTGCACGGCGTGGTCCGACCGGAAGTACGACAGCCTGGCGGCCCACGCCAGCCAGTCTGACAACATCTTCTTCCTCCGGATGGGACGGCCGTTGTTCGCCGCCGTCTTTGCCCGGGAGATGTTCGTCCGGGTGCACGACCGCACCGGGGCCCCGGTGCCCGAGGACGACCTGTTCGCCGGCCTGCGGTGACCAGCGGGGTCAGCCGGCGGCCCGGGACTCCTCGGACGGTCGCCTGGCGCTGAGCACCGGGTCGGCGGCGGCCACCTTCGCCAGGAGGTCCCGGAGCCGTCGCTGCTCGGCCGGGGTCAGTTGCAAGAAGGCCGAGGGTGGGTCGTGCAGGAGAGCCCGGGCCCGAGCGAGGACGCGGTGGCCCTTGGCGGTGAGCACCACCGTCTTGACCCGCCGGTCGGTGGGGTGCGGCCGGCGTTCCGCCAGCCCGTTGGTCTCCAGCCCGTCCACCATGGCGGTGCAGTAGGAGGCGTCGACGTTGAAGTGGTCGGCCAGCTCCCGCATGGCCGGTGCCGGGTCCCGGTCCAGGGTCAGCATGGCCTTGACCAGGTTCACCGGCAGGCCGACCTCCCGGCAGGCCTGGTGCAGCCGGCTGTGGGCCTCCCCCTCGAGGACCAGGGAGTGCACCAGGCGCCAGGCCTCCCCGGCGTCCTCGCCAGCGTCCGGTCCGGTCGGGGGCACGGGCGGTGACGGTACGGCCGCCCGCCGTCCCTTGTCAACTTTGTGGTCCATCAACAGTGGATGTTAGTAGATGGTTGACAACTCTAAAGTGTCTCTCGTACTCTGACCGGCCATGAGCGAGACGACCCCGGCTCCCCGCCCCACCCCGGCCCCGGCGGCGACGACCGAGAACCCCTTGCACGACCCGGTGCTGCGCCGGCTGTCGATCGTGGTGATCCTCGGGGCGATCATGTCCGTCTTGGACACGACCATCGTGAACGTGGCCATCGAGACGTTGAGCCGCGTCTTCCACACGTCGCTGTCGACCATCCAATGGGTCACCACCGGGTACCTGCTGGCGCTGGCCATCGTCATCCCCCTGTCCGGCTGGATGGTGGAGCGGTTCGGGGCCAAGCGGATGTGGATGATCTCGCTCGGACTGTTCACCGCCGGATCGGCCCTGTGCGGGCTGGCGTGGTCAGCCGAGAGCCTCATCTTCTTCCGCATCCTGCAGGGGCTGGGCGGCGGCATGATCATGCCGGTGGGCCAGACCATCCTGGCCCGGGCGGCGGGCCCGCAGCGGATGGGCCGGGTGATGTCCATCATGGGCGTGCCCATGCTGATCGCCCCGGTGCTCGGGCCGGTGCTGGGCGGCCTGATCGTGGACAACACCACCTGGCGGTTGATCTTCTTCGTCAACGTGCCGGTCGGCATCGTGGCCATGCTGCTCTCGGCCCGCTACCTGGTGCACGATCCCACCAACGACGCCGGCCGGTTCGACTTCGTAGGGGTGGCGCTGTTGTCACCGGGCCTGGCCCTCTTGGTCTACGGGTTGTCGGAGGCCGGCGGCGGCAGCGGGTTCGGCAACACCACCGTGATCGCCTGCCTGGCCGTCGGCGCGGTGCTGGTGGTGGCGTTCGTGCTCCACGCCCTCCGGGTGGACCGACCGCTGCTGGACATGCACCTGTTCAAGGACCGCAGCTTCTCCATGGCCAACCTGACCACCTTCATCTTCGGGGCCAGCTTGTACGCCGTCATGTTCCTGCTGCCGCTCTACTACCAGGTGGTCCGGGGCGAGAGCGCCCTGGTGGCCGGCCTGCTCCTGGCCCCCCAGGGCATCGGGGCCATGCTGACGATGCCGACGGGCGGCCGGCTGACCGACCGCATCGGCCCAGGCCGGGTGGTGCCCATCGGGATGGCGGTGTTCGTCGTGGCCACCTTGATGTTCACCCAGTTGAGCCCCACCAGTGGCTATGGCTGGCTGGCCCTGGCCCTGTTCGTCCGGGGGCTCGGGATGGGGTGGCTGATGATGCCGGCGATGGCCGCCGCCTACACCAACCTGACCCATGCCCTCGTCCCCCGGGCCACCACCACCATCAACATCGTCATGCGGGTCGGCGGTTCGTTCGGCACCGCCCTGGTGGCGGTGGTGCTCCAGCGGCAGATCGCTGGCCGGCTGCCCAGCCTGGCCGGCATCCTCACCGCCGCGCCCACGTCCGCCACGACCAAGCTCCCGGAGGTGGTGGCGGCCAAGATGTCGGACGCCTTCAGCTACACCTTCTGGGTCGTGATGATCGTCACCGCCGTCGGCCTGCTCGCCTCCTTGGCCCTGCCGAAGCGCCGGCCCGTGCCGGCCTCCGACGGCGCGGCACCGCTCCCCATGCCCGTCGGCGACTGACGGCACGGCCGGCCGGCCTGACCGGTCCGACCGACCGACCGACCGAGGGTCAAGCCAACTGGGCGTTCTAGGATGCCGCCGATGGTGGCGGCTGTGTCTTGGGAGACCATCTCGTCACTGGCCACGGCCGCCGGCACCCTGGTCCTGGCCGTGGCCACCTTTTCGTCGGTCCGGTCGGCCAACCGTTCGGCCCGGGTGGCCGAGCTGTCGCTGATGGCCGGCCTCCGGCCGGTGCTGGTCCCGTCCCGGCCGGAGCACCCGCCGGAGTGGGTCAACTTCGCCGACGGGTACGCGCTGGAGCTGTCCGGCGGCCAGGCGTCGGCGGAGGAGGTCGACGGGGCCATCTACCTGACGCTGGCGCTGCACAACGTGGGCAACGGCATGGGGGTCCTGCACGGGTGGTACATCGATCCCGGGCGGGAGGTCGGCGACGGCCGGCACGCGGACCCGGACGAGTTCCGGCGCCAGTCCAGGGATCTGTACGTTCCGGCCGGCTACTTCGGGTTCTGGCAGGGAGCGATCCGGGAGCCGGACGACGCCGACCGGGCGGCCGTCCACCGGGCCATCGAGGAGGCGACGCCGATCACTTTGGACCTGCTGTACGGCGACCAGGAGGGTGGCCAGCGGATGATCACCCGTTTCCGGCTGCTGCCGTCCGATGGGGGCGACCCCAGGTTCCGGCAGCCGACGGTGACGAGGCATTGGAACCTCGACCGGCCCGACCCGCGTTGAAAACAATGAAAACCATTGAAAAGCCGTTAGCTTAAACAAGTCTTCGCGAAACCTCAGGGTTTCCCCATGCGGCTCCGAACCCCTCCCCAGGTTGGGCTGGCAACCTCAAAGGGTGCAATCGCCTCCCGATACCTTGTGGCTGGTCCGCCACGGCGAGAGCACCTGGAACGCTCTGGGCCTGGTCCAGGGGCAGATGACCGAGCCGGCGCTGACCCCGTTGGGCGTCCAGCAGGCGACCGAGGCCGCCGCCTCGTTGTCGGATTCGCTGTCCGACCGGCCGCTGCGGGCGGTCTACTCCAGCGACCTCCGACGAGCGGTGCAGACCGCCGTCCCGGTGTCCGCCGCCCTCGGCCCGGCCGCGATCGCCGACCCCCGGCTGCGGGAACGTCACTTCGGCGAGGCTGAGGGGCTGCCGTCCCGGCTGTTGTCCGCCGCCCACTCCGGGCTCGCCGGCGACAAGGTCGCCGACGCCGACGCCGCCCCTCGGGGCGGAGAGTCGATCCGGGACCTGGTCGGGCGCACGGCCGGTTTCGTCCAGGATGTCCTCGTCGGTCGGACCGACGCCGACGACGCCGACGACGCCGACAGCACCGAGGACGGCGAGACGGCCGGCGGCGACGTGGTGCTGGTTGTCCATGGGGGAGTGGTCCGGGCGCTGCTGGCCTGGCTGGACGGCGTGGAGCCGGACGGTATGGGCTGGGGCCCGGTCGGGAACGGTCTCGTGGTGGGGCGGCCATTGGCCGCCGCCCGGCGAGCAACGATGTCGGCCGCCTGAGCGGTCGAGAAGGCGAAAGGAGCTTCCATGAACCACAGTGCACTGCAGTTGCCGGAGCGGGCGGTCAAGCCCCGACGGGTTGGGGTCACCATGGTGGTGGACGGCGGCCTGCCGCTCGGTGCCCTGGGCGACATCGTGGCCAGCGCCGGAGAGTACCTGGACTACGTCAAGTTCGGTTGGGGCACCGCCGTGGTGTCCGGCCAGCTGGCCGCCAAGGTGGACCTCCTGCGGGACGCCGGCATCGAGTACTACTTCGGCGGCACCCTTTTCGAAAAGCACATCCTCCAGGACCGGTTCGACGACTTCCGTGCCCTGTGCCACAAGTTCTCGTGCAGCCACGTAGAGGTGTCCAACGGCACCGTGGACATGTCCAACCAGGAGAAGGCCGGGTACGTCCGCAAGCTGGCCGATGAGTTCACGGTGATCTCCGAGGTGGGGTTCAAGGACTCGACACGGTCGGAGAAGCTGATGCCGAAGCGCTGGATCGAGTACATCCACGAGGACCTGGAAGCCGGCGCCTCCCTGGTCACCCTGGAGTCGCGGGAGAGCGGCCGGTCCGGCATCTGCCGTCCCAACGGCGAGCTCCGGTACGGCCTCATCGAAGAGATGCTGGGTGCGGACGTCCCCGCGGACCGGCTGATGTTCGAGGCCCCGACCAACACCCTGCAGGCCTACTTCGTCAGCCGGGTCGGCTACGACGTCAACCTGGGCAACGTGTCGCCGACGGGGGTCATCAGCCTGGAGACCCTGCGGCTGGGGCTGCGGGCGGACACCCTCACCGAGTTCGAAGAGCCCCGGCAGTGAGGGAGCAGGGCGACGCCTTCCATCTGGCCGTCCCGGCGTTCGACCTGGCCGAAGCCCAGCACTTCTACGTGGACCTGCTCGGCTGCAAGCTGGCGCGGACCTACGACGACCGGATCACGGTCGATTTCTTCGGCGACCAACTGGTCTGCCACTTGACCGACCCGGGCTCGGACTGGGAGGCCGACGGCCCCCTGTCCTTGTACCCGCGGCACTTCGGAGTGACCTTCCGTCGCCCGGAGGATTTCGACGCCCTGCACGAGCTGGTGCTGTTGCGGAAGGTCCCGGTGTTCCGTGACATGGCCACCCGGTTCGACGGCACCGCCGAGGTGCACCGCACCTTCGTCCTGCGGGACCCCTCGGACAACCTGATCGAGTTCAAGCACTACCGGGACCCCAGGATGATGTACTGACCGTGCCGTCCTCCCCCGACCTTCGCCAACCGCCCCGTTCCCGGACCACCCCGTTCGGGACCCAGCTGGCCGAGCTCGTCTGGCTGCGGTCGCTGACCAGCGCCGACCATCCCTTCGTCGAGCACCTCCGGACCGGCCGCCGCGTCACCTTCGGCGCCCTCCGCCGGGCCGTCGCCCGGTGGGCCCTGTTGCTGGACGACCTCGGGGTCGGCCTGGGGGACACCGTCGGCATCGCGGTGGCCGACCCCGTGGACTTCGCCATGGTCTTTCTCGGCACCATGGCCGCCGGCCGGGTGGCCGCCCCCCTGGACCCCGCCGCGCCCGACGCCGAGCTGGAGGCGGTCTGCGGCCGAGTCCGGCCGGCCGTGGTCCTGAGTGACCGCACGGCCCCAGAGGGGGCTTCCCGTACGGCCCCCGACGGGGCTGATCGCACGGCCCCCGATGGGGGTGTGGCGGACTGGGTGGTGCTCCGGCCGGGGTCGTTCGAGCTCACGGACGCCGATCCGTCGGCGCCCTCGGTGCTGCCGCCCGCCCTCGGGGCCACCCCCGCCGGCGGTTGGGCGGACGCCTCCCCGGGAGCCGGTGGGTTGGTCCTGTCCACCTCCGGCACCACCGGGGCGCCCAAGCTGATCCGCCTGGGCGAGCGCCAGCTGCTGCACACCGCCGGCTCCGTCGCCGCCCACCACCAGCTGTCGGTGGCCGATCGCGGGTTCAGCCCGCTTCCGCTGTTCCACATCAACGGCGAGGTGGTCGGCCTGCTCTCCTCGCTGGTGGCCGGGTCGACGTTGGTGCTGGACGACCGGTTCCACCGCACCCGGTTCTGGGAGCTGATGGCCGAGCAGCGGATCACCTGGATCAATGCCGTGCCGGCCATCATCGCCCGCCTGGCCCCGTTGCGGGACGGGGAGGCGGTGCCCGCCGACATCCGGTTCGTCCGGTCCGCCTCGGCGCCGCTGCCGGCAGTCACCCTGCAGCGGTTCGAGGAAGCCACCGGGCTGGCGGTGATCGAGACCTACGGCATGACCGAGGCCGGCAGCCAGATCACCGCCAACCCGCTGCACGGGCCCCGGAAGCCCGGCTCGGTCGGCCGGCCAATCGGCGTCGATCTGCGGATCCTGGGCGACCAGGTACAGATCCGCGGTCCCGGGGTCATCACCGCCTACGCCGGAGCGGGCTACGAGGACCGCTTCGACGCCGACGGCTGGCTGGACACCGGAGATCTCGGGTACCTCGACGACGACGGGTACCTTTTCCTGGTGGGCCGGGCCGACGACGTCATCAACCGGGGCGGGGAGAAGATCCTGCCGCGAGAGGTCGAAGAGACCATCCTGGCCGACCCCGACGTGCGTGCCGTGGTGGTCGTTGGCTGGGACCACCAGGTGCTGGGTCGGGTACCGGTGGCCTTCTTGGTGGCGGACGGGGTCATGGGCGACGACGACCGGCAACGGGCCGAGGCCATCGTCGGCCGGCTGCAGGACCGGTGCGCCCGTGACCTGTCCCGCCCGAAGCGGCCGGTGGCCTTCCACGTCGTCGAGCAGTTGCCGGCGGGGACCAACGGCAAGATCCGGCGGTCCCAGGTCGGCCGGGACGTAGCGATTTACAGCCTTTTGGTCAGTTGACCGCCGTCGACACCGGGGATCCGGCCGTGCCCTCGGCGGGCACGGCGCCGCCGGCGTCGGCGCCAGCAGGGCCGCCGGACAACGCCACCAAGCCGGCCAAGAGGCGACTCGACCACGTCGACGCCATGCGGCCGATCAAGCAGGCCGGCGTGGTGTCCACCCACTCCCTCTTGTTCTTCGCCCCGGGGGCCAGCCTGGCGGTCGGCGGGGCGCTGATGCTGCTGCACGTCACCCGGGAAGCGTTCCTGTTCATCTCGGCCTGCATGCTGATGTACAGCTACGGCAGCCTGCGGCGGGCCGGGTACGGCCGGTTCTACCGGCGCCGGTTCGTGTCGGTATGCCTGCCCTACCTCTGCTGGACGGTCATCTACTTCTTCGTCACCCTCCACACAGCGTCCTACACCCCGTGGACCGGGTTCGAGCACTTCTGGTACCTGGTCGCCACCGGCTACTACCAGTTGTACTACCTGCTGGTCATCATGCAGTTCTATGTGCTGTTCCCGCTGTTGCTGCTGCTGGTCCGCCGGACCAAGGGGCACCACGGCGCCCTCATGGTGGCCTCCCTGGCTGTGCAGGTCCTGATCGTCAGCCTGATGCACTGGAAGGTGCTCCCACCGGACATGCGCGGGTTCTGGGCCAGCCGGGAGGTGATCTCGTACCAGTTCTACCTGCTGGCCGGCATGGTGGCCGCCGTGCACCTGGACGACGTGCACAACTGGATCTGCCGGCATGTCCGGCTGATCCTGGCCGGCACCGTGGTGGCGGCCGCAGTGGCCGAGGTCTGGTTCGTGTTGTCGGCCCGGCATCTGGCGCCTTGGATGGGGTCGGGGTCGGACCCCCTGCAGCCGATCGTGATCCCGTTCAACGTCGGGGCCATCGCCTGCATCTACCTGGTCGGGGTCTACCTGGTCGACCGGCGCCGGCCCACCACGGTGCGGGCCATGGTCCGCTCCGGGTCCGACAACTCCTACGGCGTCTACCTGGCCCAGATGGTGTTCATCCTGGCCCTCAGCTGGCTGGGTTGGCGGACCCTGGACCACTATCTGCCTTGGCCCGTGGTCAGCATCCTGACGGTCACCTTGGTGTTTCTCGGCTGCGTCCTGCTGACCAGCCTGCTGGCCCGCACCCCGCTCACCGTGGCGCTGACCGGCCGACAACGCCAGGAGTGGCGCACCTGGATCCCGGAACGGTGGCGATCCCGACCCACAACGGCGGCCGAGCTGGCCGCCGAGGAGGCCGTGTCCTCGGCCATCGACCCCGACCCGGTCGCCCGGTGACCGACGTCCAGGCGGCCGACCCCGCGGCGGGCACCGGCTCGGTGACTGCCGGCTCGGTGACTGCCGGCTCGGTGACTGCCGGCTCGGTGACTGCCGGGCGGGGCTTCTACCTCCGCCAGTTCGATCTGTTCCGGACCGTCACCTTCGTGTGTGTGGTGGCCCAGCACTCGGTGCTGTGGCCGGTAACCGGCGGGGCCCAGATCGGGTGGGGGGCCGTGATGCTGCTGCACGCCACCCGGAATATGTTTTTTTTCCTCAGCGCCTTCGTGGCCTACTACGCCCAGGTCACCCGGCCCCGGTCCACCGGGGCGCTGTGGTGGCGGCGGCTGAGCCAGATCGTGGTGCCCTACCTCGTGTGGACGGTCATCTATTGGGGCTACACAATGATCGTGAACTCCCAGTCGATGGGCGGCCTGGGGTCCTTCCGGCACGATCTCTGGTGGGGCTACTACCAGCTGTACTACGCGATCGTCCTCATCCAGTTCTATGTGCTGCTGCCCCTGTTGATCTGGCTGGTACGGATCAGCCGCCGCTACCACTGGTGGGTTCTCGGGGTCAGCGCGCTGTTCCAGCTGGCCATGATGACGGTGTCGCACTACTTCTCCTGGCACTCCGGCGTGCCCGGGACCATCCGGCACTACGACCTCGACCTGACCCAGTCCCGGCTCATCGTTGGGTACCAGCTGTACCTGGTGGCCGGACTGCTGGCGGCGGACCACGTCGACGACATCCAGCGCTTCGTGGCCCGCTACCGCCGGGCCATCGTCACCGGGGCGGTCGCCGTCGGGGTACTGGCTACCGGCTACTACATCGTCGGCCTGGCGCAACACGAGACCCCGGGCCACGCCTCCGACCTGTACCAGCCGGTGGCCACGGTCTGGTTCGTGGCCGCCATTGCCGGGCTCTACGCCCTGGGCTGGATCTGGGCAAATCGCGCCGCCGCCCGGGCGGCCCCGGGCCGTTGGGACCGGTTCCTCACCTGGACCTCCGACATGTCCGGCGGCTTCTACTTCGCCCACGTCCTGGTACTGCAGCTGATCCTCCTGGGCCTGGTCCACGCTGGGCTGGAGTCGGCGGCGCCGTGGTGGGTGACCAGCATCGTGCTGTTCCCCGGCACCCTCCTCGGCACCGCCATCCTGGTCACCTTGGTGGAGCGGACCCCGTTGCGGTTTTTCCTGACCGGGCCCAACCGGACCGAGGAGCGGGCGTTCCTGGCGTGGTTCCCGCGGCCGGCCTGGCTCGTCCGGCACGGCCCGTCCGGTGTTGCTGGCCCATCTGACCGGGAGAGCGGGGCGATTGGGGACCGCCGAGCCTGGGGCCGGCCGGCGCGCCTGGCCGTCGCCGCCGGCGAGACGGCGGTCAGGCCCGGCTGAGCCGGCTCCCGAGGGCGGCCGCGGCGGCGTCGGCGATGGCGTCGTACCCCCGGGCGTTCGGGTGGACGTTGTGGTGGGCGAACCGCCGGGTGCTGCACGTCCACCCGAGCCGGCAGGCCAGGGCCACCTCGTTGGGCACCCGCCCGTGCCCGGCCAGGCGGACCAGGCGACGGCTCCCGACGTCGAAGAACCGGGGGACGTCGGCGACCGCGGCACCGCCGGTCCGATAGCCGGCGCGGAGCACGTCGTTCAGCCGGTCGAACACGGCGACGGACGCCTCGGCGAACGCCCTCCCTCGGGCGCCGCCGAGGTAATAGCCGAGGTACGGATCGTTGTGCTCGAGGCCGATCACGCGCAGCCGCGGTCCCCCCGCCGCCTTTAGCTGCCGAAGCAGCACGTGGAGGTTCGCTCCCACCTGGCGCAACGTCGTGCCGACACACCGCCGGTCGACCCGCTGGTGCCGGAGGCAGCGGTGGAGGTCGTTGAAGCCGAGGTCCACCGTGGCGAGCACCGTCGACGCGGCGTGCGACCTGATGAAGGCGAGGGCTGTCGCCAGCTGGGAGCCCCGGGGATACCGGCACGCACTGCCGCCGTGGACGGCCGCCGCCAGGGTGGTGCCGGGGCAGCCGAATTGGACCAGCCGGAGTCCCGGCCACCGGTGCCGAACAGCGGCCGCCAGGTCGTTGGCGTAGCCGTGGTCGGTCCGCACCCCGTGGCGGTGGCCCGGTTCGGGTTGGACCCCCACGGACTCGGAGGCGCCGATGGCCACGTAGTAGCTGACCGGCCGGCTCACCCGGCTTGCCGAGGCCCCGACCGGGCCGCCCGCCGTCCACGGCCCGACCGCCACCGCGACCCCAGCCGCGACCCCGAGGAGGGACAGGCCGGCGAGGAACCCTCTGGCCCGTCTCCGCTGCGCCCCCCGCCGGCCCCGCCTGGTTCTCAGCACAAATTCAGGGTATACCCAGGTAAATCTCAGGTGTTGGCACGGCCGGAGGAGTCGCCAGCCGTCGGTGTTTCCGCAGGCCAGGGTCGTCTGAAAGGGGGTCAGCGGCCCCGGTCGGCCGGTGGGAGCCACGATACCGGGGTGGCGGTATCGACAGGCGGGGGGAGCCCGAGGGCCCGGGCCAGGTCGACGCGGTTGGTCACGCCCACCTTGGCGTAGGTGCGGGCCAGGTGGCCCTCGACGGTGCGGACCGAGACGGAGAGGCCTTCGGCGATCTGCCGGTTCGGGAGCCCTCGGACCGCCTGTTCGGCCACCTCCCGCTCCCGGCGGGTGAGGGGCGCGGCCAGGGAGAGCCCGGCCAAGCCCGGGGTCCGGGTGCCGGCACACCGGGCGGCGAGCCGTTGGGCCTGGAGATCGGCGGCCGCGGCCCGCCGCCGTTCCCCCGCCGCCGCATGGGCCCGGGCCGCCGCCGCCGCGACCTCGGCGCCGTCGATGTCGGCCCCCATCGCCTCGAACAGGTCGGCCGACCGGTCGAGCAACGTCCGGTCCGCCAGGAGGAGCCCGCGGGCGTGGAGGCCGAAGCCGGTGGCCCACCGGCCCTGGACCCGGCTGGCCAGGGCGTCGATGGCCGGAGCCTCCTCCGATCGGCCGAGCCGGAGGAGGTCGTGGCGGGCCCACAGCTCGATCCCGTCATAGCCGTGGGCGGCGCAGAATTGCGCCACGCCTTGCAGGGCGGCGACCGTCCGGGGGATGTCGCCGGTCGCCCACTCGGTCCAGGCCAGCGACCACTGCAGCTCCGGGCCGAGCACCTTGCTGAGGCGGGGCGGGAGGGCCTGGGCCTCGGCGGTGTAGTCCGCCGCCGCCCGGGCGTCGCCCTGGAGAGCGCAGGCGTGGGCGAGGGCAACCAGGGCGTATTGGAGGAATCCGGAAGGATCGTGGTCCCGCATCCCCGAGACCACCCCCCGGAGGACGGTGGCGGCCTCGTCGGCTCGCCCCTGCAGCAGCCGGATGCGGCCGACGCCGAGCTGGAGGACCAGAAGGTCGGGCCGGAGCACGACCTCCTGCGCCCGGGCCGCCCCGAACAGGCCTTCCAGGTCGGCCACCGTGACGTCCCCCGAGTAGGTCTGGACGACGTGGCGGGTGTAGAGCAACTCCTCGGCGGCCCACCGGAACCGAGCGACCCCCTCCAGCGCCAGGGGGAGGTGGGCATCGATCATGGCCAGCGCGTCGTCCGGCCGGCCGGCGTAGGACCAGTAGAGGGCCACTACCGGGGCCAGCCGCAGCCGGGTCTCCGCCGGGGTGGTGCCCTCCGCCAGTAGGGCGGCCGCCTGCCGGCCCTGGTCTTCGAAGCGGCCGGTCCAGAGCGCCTGGATCGAGCGCTCGGCTACGAGCCGCTGCCGGACGGTGCCCTCCGCCTTGGCCGCCGCCTCGTCGAGCGTCGCCTCGGCGGCGGCGGTGTCGCCGAGCGTGTAGGCCAGGATCTGGGAGCGGAGCAGGGCCACCGCCAGGGCCGGATCGGCGTCGGCCGGCCCGACCGGGGTCCCGATCGCCTCCTCCTCGGCCCGGGCCGGCCCATGCCCGTCGGCTGGGCCGACGCCGGCTGGGCCGGTCACGCCGGCTGGGGCGACGCCAGCAGGGCCTCTCTCGTCCACGGGGCCCGCCTCGGCCATGGCTCGTTCCAACGCCGCCAGGGTGGCCAGGGCCTCGGCCGGGGCCCCGGAGAACCGCTGGGCGTAGGCGAGCTCGATGGCCGCCGCCGGGCCACCGCCGGCGTTGAGCGCCGCTCGGGCCAGCCGGCCACCCAGCCGGTAGTCGTGGCCGGTGTCGGCGAACCGGGCGGCGAGCAGGAGGGGCTCGGGGTGCAGGTCGACGTCACCCTCGAGCGACCAGGCGGCCATCCGGACGATGCCGGCCAGGGTGTCGGCGAACCGGGCCCGGTAGGCCTCGACCAAGGCGGTGCACCGGGCCCGGCGGCGGCCGGGGGGCACCAGATCGACCAGAAGGTCGCCGTAGAGGGGGTGGGCCGGCAGGACCAGCTGCTCGTCCTGGTCGTCGGACACCTCGACGAGATGGGCGGTCATCAGAGCGTCGACGACCTCCGGCCCGCAGAGGTCGGTGAGAACCACCAGGGGCAGCCCGCCGCCGAAGGCCACGTACTCGAGGGCCTC
>CAYVPF010000008.1:0-5295 GCA_964453355.1 uncultured Acidimicrobiaceae bacterium
GCTTCTCCGGCTCCTTGGCGGCCTCGCGGCCGGCGATGTAGCCGTAGACCATGGCGCAGCCGATCGTGGCGCCCGGGCCCCAGTAGGCCTGTCCGGTCGGCGAGGCCACGCAGTTGCCGGCCCCGTACAGGCCCGGGATGGGGTCGCCGCGGCCGTCCAGGACCTGGGCCCGGGTGTTGGTCTTCGGGCCGCCCTTGGTGTCGAGGGCCCCGGCCACCGCCAGGATGCAGTGGTAGGGGCCGGTGTCACGGAACCGGTGCATGGTGGCCTTGGCCCCCGCCCGGGCGGGACCGCTCCAGAAGACGCCGATGGGATCGGCGCCGCGGCCGAAGTCCTCGTCGACCCCCTGCTCGGCGAACTGGTTGAACCGCTCGATCGTGGCCTTCAGGTTGGCCGAGAACTCCGGGGCGAGCGCCAAGCCGCCGGTGTGGCTGGTGAACTGGGCCAGGCGGTCGGCGATGGCCGCAGCCAGTTCCTCCCAGGTGTCGCCCGAGATGACGAAGTGGGCGTTGTCGTCGGCGTGGGGCACCGGCACCCGCATGAAGTCGGACGGGTCGCGGTACACGTCGTCGTCGAAGATGTGGAACAGCACCAGGTTCGGGTACTCGTGGCCGTTCCAGAAGAAGTGGGCCGGTCCCCGCTCGTTGTACGGCGCCTTCTCGTTGATGACCCGGCGGCCGTAGCGGTTGACCTGGAACATGGCGTCGCCGAACGGCATGAAGAAGCCGGCGGCGGTCTGGCTGTTCTCGACCGCCTGGTCGAGGACCACCTGGTACCACCAGGCGTGGGTCATGTTGCCCAGCTGCGCCCCGGCCTCCATGCCGATCCGCACGAAGTCGCCGGTCGACGACGAGACGGCGCAGCCACCGTACGTGGGGCCGAGCAGGAACTCGTTGCGCAGTTCCCGGTCGTGGAGGAAGCCGCCGCTGCCGAACACGACGGCGCGCCGGGCCCGGACCAAGATGGTGCGGAGCCCGGCCCGCACCTCGGCGCCGATCACCTCGCCGCGGTCGTTGCGCAGGAGCCCCACGACCCGGTGGTTGGTCCGCACGATGCCGCCGCGGGCCGTCGTGAAGTCGACCATCCGGCCCAGGTGGGCGGCGGCCGCACCGTCGTGCCCGACCAGCCGCTCGGGAGGCTTCAGCAGGCGACCGTACGGGGCCTGGTTGTCGGGGTGCCGGGCGAAGTAGTCGGGCACCTCGGCGTCGGAGTAGAAGGTCGTGGCCCCGACCTCGGCGAAGAAGTCGATGGCCTCCGCTCCCCGGTCGTAGTAGGTCTCGATCAGGCCGAAGGCGTTGTCGGACAACCCGAGGGTCGGGCTGTCCGGGTCGTACTGCGCCGGGTACGCCAGCGACGCCATCATCCGCAGGGCCGGTTCCCGCGAGTCTTGGAGGCCGAGGGCGCGCATCTGCGAGTTGTTGGGGATCCAGGCCCCGCAGCCGGACAACGACGTCGTGCCGCCGAGCTCGGCCCGCTCCAGGATGAGGACACTGGCCCCGTCGGCCGCGGCGGCGACGGCCGCCGAGGTGGCCGCCGCCCCCGAGCCGACGACCACCACGTCGGCGCTGAGCTCGAAGAGGTCCTCGGTCATCTCGCTGGTCATGTGTCTCCTCTTGGATCGGGTACGGCGATGGCCCCGGAGCGGACCAGCTCGTCGTAGCGTTCGTCGGTCAGTCCCACCAGGCCCTTCAGCACTTCCTCGTTGTGCTGCCCCAGCAGCGGTGCCGGGCCCTGTACCCGGGTGCCCCCGCCGGTGGTCCGGAACACCACGCCCGGCAGTGGCCACGGGCCCGTCACCGGGTGGTCCTGCCAGGAGAAGAACT
Organism: uncultured Acidimicrobiaceae bacterium; assembly: GCA_964453355.1. Classification (GTDB taxonomy): domain Bacteria; phylum Actinomycetota; class Acidimicrobiia; order Acidimicrobiales; family RAAP-2; genus DASZUK01. Next base: position 1,824 of record CAYVPF010000008.1, read on the forward strand.
CGCGGTCGTGCAGGTGGTGGTCGGACAGCAGCCGGCCGGGGTGCATGACCGGGTAGGCGGCGACGCCCAAGGCCTGGCAGGCCCGCGTGACCTGCCAGGGGGACCGGCGGGCGCAGTACCGGGACACCGCGGCGTCCAGGTCGGCCTCGGCCGCCTTCCGCTCGGCCAAGGTGTCGAGGTCGGCCACGTCGATCCCCGTCTCCCGGAGCACCGTCCGCAGGGGGGCCCAGCGACCGTCGTCCTCCACGGCCACCGCCACCCAGGCGTCGTCGCCGGCGCAGCGGTAGAAGCCGTGGGGGGCCATGGCCGGGGACTTGTCCGGCGACCGGGCCGGGGCCGCCTCGCGGGAGGCGGCCATCAGGGGGCCGGGCATCATGGCCAGGATCCCCTCCAGCTGCGAGTACTCGAGGTGACGGCCGACACCGGTCCGGTCGACCTCCTCCAGGGCGGCCAGCAGCGCCAGCGCCCCGTACATGCCGCCGACCGGGTCGCCGTAGAACGTGCCGATCGGCGTGGGTGGGTCGTCGGGGTGGCCGATGACCGACGTCATGCCGGACGCGTACAGCAGGTGGTCGCCGTAGGCGATGTGGTCGCGGTCGGGGCCGGTGGCGCCGTAGGCCGACAGCGACACCAGGACCAGCCGGGGGTTCACCGCAGCCAGGTCCTCCCAGCCGAGCCCGAGGGACGGCAGCACCCGGGGGGTGAAGTTCTCCACGGCCACGTCGCAGTGGGCGGCCAGGGCCAGCACCAGCGCCCGCCCGTCGGGGTCCTTCAGGTCGATGGTCACCGACCGCTTGCCGCGGTTGCAGCTGTTGTAGTACCCGCTGCGTTCGTAGTCCCGGACGTCGTCGGCGAAGGCGCCGGACCACCGCAGCACGTCGATCTTGTGGCCGGACTCCACCTTGATCACGTCGGCGCCCAGGTCGCACAGCATCATGCCGGCGTACGGGCCGGCCCAGGTCCAGCCGAGGTCGAGGACCCGGACGCCCTCCAACGGCCCAGTCATGCCCAGTCTCCGGTCACTGCCGGTCCCACCGGTCGGCCACCTCGGCCGCCGTGGCGGCGACCGTCGGCCGCCACGCCGCCGGCTCCACCATCGGCAGCCGCGGCGCCCGGGCCGGGCCGTCCGGGCCGTCGACGTCCACCCACACCCCCCGGGCCTGCAACTGCTGCCACTCCAGCACTTCGGCCAGCGACCGGGGGATGGTCACCGGGACCTTGCGTCGCTGGCCCTCGGCTACCAGGTCGGCCGCCAGCTGCGGGGCCGTCCGCTCGCCGAACAGCGCCTGCAGGGCCAGCCGGTTGGTCACCCGATCGGCCGGGTGCTCGCCGAGGAAGAACCACTCGGGGTCCCCCAGCCAGTCCACCAGCCGCTGCCACTGGTGGGCCTCCACCACCCGGAGGTAGATGTCCCCGTCAGCGGCCGGCAGGGTCATGCCCAGGGCGGTCGTCGGCACCCCCGGATGGCCGAGCAGGTGCTGGCCGAAGACGAAGTTGGGCACCGTCGAGTGCAGCGTGGCCGCCGTCACCTCCTGCACCGACACGTCCACCACCACCGGCGCCCCGGTCCGCCGGGCCAGCCGCCGCCCGGCGAACGTCCCCGAGGCGGCCGCCAGCCCGGCCAGGGCCTCGGACTGGTGGCCCGGCGGCAGCACCGGCGTGCACCGCTCGTCGTCGTCCTCGTAGTAGTACGGCCGTCGGGTCACCGTGGCCAGGCCGCCGGCCGCCCACTCGGTGATGTCCGTCATCCGCAGCGAGGCGCTCGGCACGGTGCGGCCGAGCGGGAGGATGCTGACCAGCACCGGCGGCTGGTCGCCCCCACCCTCGCCCTCGGCCCCGCCGTCGTCCGCCCCGCCCAGCCCGCCCAGGCCGGCCAGGGCCGCCTCGTCGGCCGGCAGCCCGGCCGCGGCCAGCTCCGCCGGGGACAGGTCGGTGACCAGTACCTCGGCGGCTCGAGCCAGCGCCGGCCCGGCGGCCACCGGCACGACCGTCCGGCCGCGGTCGTAGTACGCCCGTTCGGCGCCGGGCAGCCGCCGGTCGTCCAGGGCGAGCTGCACCACGTCGGCCCCGAGGGCGACCAGGTGGAGGCAGCAGGCGGCCACGCCCAGGCCGCGGCCGGCCTCGAGCACCCGCATGGGGGTCTGCAATGGAGTCGGGGTCGGCACTGGCCCTGCTTAGCCGACCTGGCCGCTCCAGTTGCGGGCGTTGCGGATGACCTCGTTGAACGGCTTGTTGGTGTCGAAGCTCGGCTCCCGGGGCAGCCCCAACACCCGCTCGCCGATGGCGTTGCGCTGCATCTCGTTGGTGCCGCCGGCGATCGACAGGATGCGGCCGTTCAGGTACCCGATCGACGGCGAGATGCCGTCGGGGTCGTCGCCGGCCCAGGTCAAGGCGGCGGCGCCGCCGATCTCCATGCCGATGCGGCCACGGATCGGGTCGTAGATGCCGTGGGCCAGCTTGACGTAGCCGGCCACGGCGGCGTCCGGGGCGGACTCCTTGAACTTGGCCGCCGTCCGGGCGCCGAGGCAGGCCTGGGCGAAGTCGCTGATGGCCGCCTGGGCGATGAGCTGGCGGGCGACGGGGTCCTCCGTGCGGTCGACCCGGCGGATCAGCTCCACCATGTCGGCCGGCAGCTTCGAGTCGCTGGTCGGCTTCAAGACGGTGGGCCGGCCGCCGCCACGCTCGTAGACGAGCATGGTCTGGGTGACCCGCCACCCCTGGTCGACCTCGCCGATGACGTCGTCATCGGTCAGCTCGACGTCGTCGAAGAACTCCTGGCAGAACTCCGAGTTGCCGTTGATCTGGTGGATCCGCTGCACCGTGACCCCGGGGGCGTTCACCGGCACCAGGAACCAGGTCAGGCCCCGGTGCTTCGGCACGTCCCAGTTGGTCCGGGCCAGGCACATCCCGTAGTCGGAGTAGTACGCCCCGCTGCTCCAGATCTTGCCGCCGTTCAGGATCCACCGGTCGCCGTCGCGCTCCGCCCGGGTGCGCACCCCGGCCAGGTCCGAACCGGCCTCCGGTTCGGAGAAGAACTGGCAGATCAGCTCCTCGCCGGCCAGCACCCGCGGCACGTGCCGGGACAGGAACTCGTCGGAGGCGTGCTGGATGATCGTCGGCATGCACACCATGTGGGTGGTGCCGCCGGCGATGCCGAAGTCGGGCATCACGAAGTCCCGGGCCTCTTCGACGAACGCCTGGTCGTGGGCCGGCGTCAGGCCACGGCCGCCATATTTCTCCGGCCACGAGATCCCGGCGTAGCCGCCCTCGTTCAGCCGCCGCTGCAGGGCCCGCTGCTCGGCCAGGTACTCCGGGGTCCACTCCTCGACGGTCCGGTTCAACCGGTCCTCCAGCGGGTCCCGCCGCTCCATGTTCTCGCTCAGCCAGGCCCGTGCCTCCCGGCGGAAGGTGTTCACGTCCGTCATCGCCATATCCACCCTCCGCTCGAGCTCACAAGCCGGCCAGTTGGCAC
>CAYVPF010000008.1:5395-25661 GCA_964453355.1 uncultured Acidimicrobiaceae bacterium
GCTCACAAGCCGGCCAGTTGGCACAGCCGCTCGCGGTGCCACGCCGGGTCCCCGTACAGGGCGGCGTCGGTGGTCAACCGGCGCAGGTACAGGTGTTGGTCGTGCTCGAAGGTGTACCCGATGCCGCCGAACACCTGGAAGCAGTTCTGCACCAGGTCGATGCCGGCGTCGCCGACGTACGCCTTGGCCATGCTCACCACCTGGCCCGCCGCCACGTCGCCGGACCCGACGGCCCGGGCGGCCGCGTCGACCAGGCCGGTGCTGAGCTCCACCAGCAGGCTGGTGTCCGCCAGCAGGTGCTTGACGGCCTGGAACGACCCGATCGGCCGGCCAAAGGCCACCCGGTCCTTGGCGTACTGGGTGGCCATCTCCACGTCGTGCCGCATGGCCCCGACCGACTCCGCCGTCGTCAGCACGCAGGCCAGCTGCAGCTGGCGCTCCACGTCGGCTGCGGTGTCGGCGCCGGGCTGTCCGACGACGGCCGACGCCGATACCGTCACGCCGTCGAAGGTGACGTCGCAGAACCGGCGGGTGAGGTCCAGGCCGTCGCGCCGCGTGACCACCAGCCCCGAAGCGTCCCGGGGGACGAGGAACTGGGCCGGGCCGCCGCCGTCCGACCCGCCAGTGCCCGAGGCCGTGACCAGGAGCCAGTCCGCCCGGTCGGCGTCCTGCACCAGCGTCTTGGCCCCGGACAGGGCGAACCCGTCGGCCTGCGGCGTGTACCGGACCCCGGCCGCCGGGTCCTGGTCGGCCGGCGAGCCGATGGCCGCCCAGGTGGCCATCGCTTCCCCGGCGACCAGCGCCGGCAGTATGTCCGCCCGTTGGGCGTCGGAGCCCGACGCCGACAGGGTGGCCGCGGCCACGTTGGTGCCGACGAACGGGCCGGGCTGGAGGAACCGTCCCCTGGTGTAGGCCAGGAGGGCGGCGTCGTACACGCCGTCGTCCGACACGCTGCCGCCGCCGTCCACCTCGGCCACCAACAGGGCGAACCAACCCAGCTCCGCCGCCTTGCGCCAGTAGTCGGCGCCGGCGTCACCGTGCTGTTCGACGTGGTCGCGCACCGTGGTGAGCGGCCACGTCGTCTCCATGAACCGTTCCGAGGTCTGGACGAACAATTCCTGGTCGTCGCTCAGATCGATGTCCATCAGGCTTGGTCCCTCAGGGAGCTCGAGCCCATCAGGCGGGGAGGCTCCCGACCTTGACGTCGCCGGACCGCAGGACCGCCTCGATGCGGCTGCGGTCGCCGAGGACGCCGATGTCACTGGACGGGTCGCCGTCGACCACCACCAGGTCGGCCACCCGGCCGGCTTCGATCCGGCCGGCCTCGTCGCCCCGACCGGCGATGCCGGCCCCGTTGGCGGTGGCCATCGTGATGACCTCGAGCGGGGTCAGGCCGACGTTCTTCACGTAGGCCACCATCTCGTTGGCGTAGTCGCCGTGGTAGCAGCCGATGGCGCCGTAGTCGTCGCCCAGGCACAGCTTCACGCCGGCCGACACCGCCTCGCGGAGGGCGGTGTAGCTCTGCACCAGGTCGGACCGCATGCCCGGGTCGTCCTGGCCGGCCTTCTCCAGGTTCGACAGGATCAGCTCGGGGAAGTAGATCCCCGGGACCACGTAGACGTCGTTGGCCAGGATGGCCTCGATGCACTCGGCGTCCATGCCGTCGCCGTGGTCGATGATGTCGATGCCGGCGTCGATGGCCATCAAGATGGCCTCCTTGTTGGCGATGTGGGCCCGGATGCGGGCGCCGCGGGAGTGGGCGGTGTCGACCGCCGCCTGCAGCTCGTCCCGGGTCATCTCGATCTGCTCCTTCGGCGACATGACCCCGTGGCCACCGGTCAGGTAGAGCTTGACCATCTGGGCGCCGTGCTTGATCTCCTCGCGTACCGCCAGCCGGTAGCCCTCGGCTCCGTCACAGAGCCGGGCCACCCCGACGGCGGCCACGTCCCACCACCACGGCGCCCAGTCGTTGGAGTGCCCGGTGGTCGACAGCTCACGGGAGCACGGCACCATCTTCGGGCCGTTGATGACGCCCTCGTCCACCGCTCGGGCCAGAGACGGGTCGATGTCGCAAGGTGCCCCGGCGCCGACGGCGTTGGTGAACCCACAGGCCAGGGCCGTCTCCAGGTTCCGGACCGAGACGATGGCCGAGTAGGCCGGCGGGTTCTCGAGGCCGAACGGGGCGATGGACGAGCCGACCTCCACGTAGGCCCCGTGGAAGTGGCCGATCGTCATGCCGGGCATCAGGGTGCGGCCGGCCAGGTCGACCGTGCGGTCGTCGCCGCCGCCGGCCACCTCACCGTCGCCCGGGCCGCGTCGAACCTCGGCGATGCGCTCGCCGTCCAGCACGACGGTGGACCCGGGTGCCGCGGCCTGCTCACCGTCCAGCAGGTTGACGTTCTTCATAATGAGTCGTGCCATCGGGTGGCCTCCTTCTGATTCTGTTGCGCTCGGTGATCTTGTCGGTGTGGTCGTTCTCGGTCGGTCGTCTCAGCCGCTCGGCCAGGACTCGTAGGCGCCGAGCCCCTCCATGGCCAGGCCGTGGTCCAGGGCCGCCCCCAGCTCCGCCCGCCACCGTGCCGTCAGCACCGACCGGGTGTAGCGGAGGACGTTGGGCGGCTTCTTGGCCAGGGACCGGGCCAGCTCCCAGGCCCGGTCCCGGAGGTCGGCCGCCGGCATGACTTCGGCCACCACGCCGAGGGCCAGGGCCTCGGCCGCCGGTACCTTCTGGGCGGTGAGCAGCAGGTGCCGGCCCCGGTTGGGCCCGAACAGGGCCGGCCAGATGGCGTGCACCCCGTCGCCGGGGACGGTGCCGAACCGGAAGTGGGGGGAGTCGGCGAACACGGCGGTGTCCGAGGCCAGGACGATGTCGCTCAGCAGGGCCAGTTCGGCATGGACGGTCGCCGGGCCGTTCACCGCGGCGATCACCGGCATCTCCATCTCCAGCAGGTTGAGCAGCAGCCGGCGGCCGTGGAAGTAGATCTTCGACCACTTGTCCGGGTTCATCGCCCCGACCCAACTGGTGTCCAGGGCGGCCAGGAAGTCGTCGCCGGCGCCGGTCAGGATCACCACCCGGTTCTCCGGGTCGCAGCCGACGTCGGCGAAGCAGTAGCCCAGCTCCGTGTGGGGTCCGTCACCCCACACCAGGGAGCCGCCGTCGGTGTGCAGCGTCAGCTCGACGATGCCGTCGGTCCGCTCCATCCGCACGTGGTCGTACGCCCCCGAGTACTGCTCGAACGATGCCCGCACCGATTCCTCGCTTTCCCCCAGCGGCCGCTGGCGATCTTTCCATTATTCAAACGGTTGGTCAAGAGACTTCGGGGGCTGGTCCGCTGGGCCAGGCACCGGTATGCTACCGGTCGTTTGGTTTCTAAAACGGACGGGTTCGAGAGCAGACCGAGAGCGGACGAGGAGGGGAGCGGACATGAAGACTCGATCACTGGCCACAGCGCAGGTGCCGGTCATCGGGCTCGGGTGCATGGGGTTCGACTTCGCCTTCGTCGACGACCCCCGGAGCGACGACCCGGCCGACGTGATCCGTGAGGCCATCGACCTCGGGGCCGGCTACTTCGACACCGCCGACCTGTACGGCGACAGCGAGGTCATCTTGGGCAACGCCCTGAAGGGCCGCCGGGACGAGGCCTACGTGGCCACCAAGTGCGGCCTGGCCGTTGCCCAGGAGGAGCCGCTGATCACCGTCCCCGACGGCCGGCCCGAGCACATCCGGGCCGCCCTGGACCGTTCCCTCGACCGGCTGGGCGTCGACTACGTCGACCTGTTCCAAACCCACTACTTCGACCCCAACGTCCCTGTGGCCGAGACCTGGGGCGCCATGGCCGAGGCGGTGACCGCCGGCAAGGCCAAGGCGATCGGGACCAGCAACGCCACCGTGGCCCAGCTGGAGGAGGCCCACGCGGTCCACCCGGTGGCCTCCAACCAATCCGAGTTCGGGCTGTGGAGCCGGGAGCCGATGGACGGGGTGATGCCCTGGTGCCAGGCGCACGGCGCCACGTTCATCGCCTTCTCACCGTTGGGCCGGGGGTTCCTGGCCGGGTCCATCAAGCCCGGCGACGTGCCCTTCGACGAGCACGACCTCCGGGCGTCCCTGGCCCGGTTCAGCGAGGACGCCATCGCCCGCAACCAGGTCATCGTCGAGGCCATCGACCGCGTCGGCGCCCGTCACGGCGCCACCACCGCCCAGGTCTCCCTGGCCTGGGTGCTCTCCAAGGGTGACTACGTCGTCACCATCCCCGGCACCCGCCGGGTGGGGCGCCTGCGGGAGAACGTGGCCGCCGCCGACCTGGAGCTCACCGCCGAGGACCTGGCCGAGCTGGACGACTGCCCCCAGCCGATCGAGCCCCGGGTCCGCTGGTGAGCGACCCCGCCACCCCGGCGCCCGGGACGGTGCCAGTCGGCGCCTTCGAGGGCGCTCGAGCCCTGGTCACCGGGGGCGCCCAGGGGATCGGGGCGGCGGCGGCCCGGCTGCTGGCCGCCCAGGGGGCGTCGGTGGTGGTGGGCGACCTGGACGCCGAGCACGGTGAGGCGGTGGCCGAGGAGGTCGGCGGCCGGTTCGTCCGGCTGGACGTCGCCGACCCGGCCGCCTGGGACACCGTCCCGGACGTCGACGTGGCGTTCCTGAACGCCGGCCTCATGACGTCGTTGACGCCGGTCACCGTGGCCGACCTGACGGCGGCGGGCTGGGAGCGGGTGCGGCGGGTCAACGCCGACGGGGCCGTGCTGGGGGTGACCCGGCTGCTGCCGGCCATGACGGCGGCCGGCCGGGGCTCCATCCTGCTGGCCGGGTCGCTGGCCGGTCTGACCGACTTCCCGGCGGACCCGTTCTACACGGCCACCAAAGCGGCCACGATCAGCCTGGCCCGCTGCGTCGGCACCCTGTGCCGGGGCACCGGCGTCCGGGTCAACTCGCTGTGCCCGGGGGAGGTGGAGACCCGGATGCTGCCGCCGGACCGGGCCGAGCTGCTGGCCAGCAAGGGGTACCGGCCGTTGCGGGTGGACGAGGTGGCGGAGGCGGCGGTGGAGGTGCTGGCCGGCGACGGTACCGGCGAGGACACCGGGCAGGTGTGGGTGCTGGTGGCCGGCCGGCGCAAGCAGCGGTGGGAGTTCCCCCCGGTGCCGAGGCCCTTACGGGACCCCGAATTTTCACCAAACGGTTGATTGACAGTATGGAGGGGACCCGGTAGCGTCCCGACGGCAGTTGAGCGCAGGCAGTTGAGCGCAGGGAGGGGAACGGTGACGCTTCGATACGACGGCAGGGTGGCCATCGTCACGGGGTCCGGGGGCAACCCCAGCCTGGGCCGGGCCCACGCCCGCCTGCTGGCCTCCCGGGGGGCCAAGCTGATCATCAACGACATCAACAAGGACCCCGACGACGTCTATTACCAGGACATGGCGGCGGCCCAGGCGGTCGCCGACGAGATCGTGGCCGAAGGCGGCGAGGCGGTCGCCGACACCAACTCCGTGGCCACCTGGGAGGGGGCGTCGGCAGTGGTGGCCACCGCCATGGAGGCGTTCGGCCGGGTGGACATCCTGGTCAACAACGCCGGCATCTGTCCCATCAACGACATCGAGTCGCTGTCCGAACTGGACATCACCCGGACCATCGGGGTCAACCTGATGGGCACCATCTGGATGGTCCGGGCGGTGTGGCCGCACATGCGGGCGGCCGGCTACGGCCGGATCGTCAACGTGCCTTCCGGCGCCCTCACCGGGTTCCCGAAGCTGGCGATCTACGGGGCGTCGAAGGGCGGGGTGTTCTCGTTCACCCGGGCCATGGCCCTGGAGGGCGCCGAGCTCGGCATCAAGGTGAACTCGGTCAGCCCGGCGGCGTACACCCGGATGATCATCGCCATGCAGGAGCCCGGGTCGAAGCTGCTGGAGACCCTGAAGGAGTACCAGCCGGCCGAGCTGGTGTCGCCGGCCGTGGCCCTGCTGGCCCACGAGGACTGCCCGATCAACGGCGAGAACCTCAACGCCATGGGCGGTCGGGTCAGCCACACGTTCCTGTCGGAGACCAAGGGCATCGTCGACCCCGAGCTGACCATCGAGTCGCTGCAGGCCGCGCTGGACGACGTCCTCGACCACGACGACGCCGTGGTGTGGGCACCCGGCTCGGTGGGGGCGGACTCCGATCTGTCGGCCTCCGACCTGGTGGACCAGGCTTCCAGCTGACGTTGCCGGGTCGGGCCAGCGGGCCCGACCGGCGCGGAGTGGATGCCGAGGGACAAGGAGAGACAGATGGCCGTGCGTGGGGTGGAGATCGAGCGACGGGGCCCCGTCGGGTGGGTGCTGATCAACGACTACCAGGCCACGGTGGAGGCCGGGGCGGAGGACGCCGACTTCATCGGGGTCCACGAGGGCATCGGCCTGGCCCTGGACGAGCTGCGCTGGGACCAGAGCATCCGGGTGGTGGTGCTCACCGGGAAGAACGACGGTGAGTTCTACCGGTTCTCCCGCCGTTCGCACTGGGACAACCCCGAGTTCCGTGACCGCCTCAACCCCCTGAAGGCCTCCGCGCCGCCGCCGGCCCCGCCGGCCGGCCCGCCAGAGTCGACGGGGCCGGCCGGCCCGGCCGTGCACCGCCGGCCGGACGCCCACGAGATGCTGATGCTGATCGAGAAGCCGGTCATCGCCCGGGTGAACGGCGACGCCATTGGCTTCGGGTCGTCGCTGATCTGGGGCTGCGACTTCATCGTCGGCCGGGAGGACGCCAAGATCGCCTGGGGCCACACCGGCCTGGGGGAGATCGTGGACAGCGACGGCGAGGCCCGGGGGTTCCCCTGGGCGATGACCCCCAGCTACGGCATGGCGTCGCTGCTGTACATGCCGCCGTCCAAGGTGAAGGAGTTCATGATCCTGTCCAAGGTGTACACCGCCCGGGAGATGGCCGACATGAACGCCTTCAACGCCGCCGTGCCGGCCGACGAGCTGGACTCGGTGGTGGACGGCTGGGTCGAGGCCCTGCTCCGCCGGCCGCCGGCCGTGGTGGCCCGGACGAAGAAGCTCTGCAACAAGCCGATCATGGCCGTGTACACGGCGACGGAGGACCTGTCCGGCGCCTACACCGTCTTGGACCTGTACCAGCAGGCCCAAGCCGGAGCCATGGGCTGACCAGAACCGACCGGCCGATCGATCGGCAGGACGAGAACCGACACAATCACAATCAAGACGGGGAGGCAGTGACTATGGCAGGTGGACGGCGGGTCGTGGTGACCGGGGCCGGCAGCGGGCTGGGGTGGGCGGTGGCCCACCGGTTCGTGGAGCTGGGGGACTCGGTGCTGGCGGTGGACCAGTACGAGGACCGGTTGGAGAAGTTCGTGGCCGAACATCCGGGCACCGACACGGTGACGGCCGACGTCAGCACCTCGGCCGGGGCCGACGCCGCCATCGCCGCCGCCGGTGACCGCGTCGACGTGCTGGTCAACAACGCCGGCATCCTCGACCGCCTGGCCCTCATCGACGAGGCCGACGACGAACTGTTCGACCAGGTCATCGCCAACAACCTGCGCGGGCCGTTCAGCCTCAGCCACCGGGCGGTGCCGCTGATGCTGGCCGCCGGCGGCGGGGTGATCGTGAGCACGGCCTCGGTGGCCGGGCTGCGGGGCTCGCGGGCCGGAGCGGCCTACACGGCGTCCAAGTGGGGGCTCATCGGCATGACCCAGAACATCGCCGCCACCTTCCGCGAGCAGAAGATCCGGGCCGTGGCCGTCTGCCCGTCCGGCATGACCACCCAGATCGGCATGGGCCAGGAGATCTCCGAGCGCGGTTGGGCCCTCGTGTCGTCGGCCGAGCGGGTGCCGGCGGTCGAGCCGGACGTGGTGGCCAAGGTGGTCGTGTTCTTGGCCTCCGACGACGCCGAGCACATCAACGGCGTGGCCCTGCCGGTCGACGGCGGATCGATCGCCTCGTAACCGTTGGCGGCCGAGTTGCCTACCGATCAGTCCGGCCCGGGGGCCGACCACGAAAGCAGTGACGGCGGGGCCGCGCGGGCGGTCGTCGACGTCCTCTACGAGTACGCCCACGCCCTGGATGGCGGTGACGCCGCGGCCTGCGCCGACTGCTTCACCGACGACGGCGTCTGGCAGGCCCAGTGGTGGGATGGCGCCGCCATCCCCGACCACCGGTTCTGCGGCCGCGACGAGCTGGTCGGCTACTTCAACCGGATCGTCGCCCTGCACCCGCCATGGACCCAGCTGCACCTGGTCGCCAACCCCCGGGTGCAGGTCGACGGCGACGCCGCCACGGCGACGAGCTACTTCACGACCGTGGCCCTCGGGCAGCCGTCCCCTACGCTCGGGGCTCCACCGCTGGGCCCCACGCTGGGGGCCATGGGCCACTACGTGGACCGGTTGGTCCGAGGGGACGACCGGTGGCGGTTCGCCGAGCGGACCATCGTGGCCCGGGCCGACTGACATGGCCCTGCCGCCGCCGTCCGGCCTCTACGGCGCCGCGCCGCGCCGGGTCCCTGCCGTCCGGGCGCTGGGGCGCCTCGGGATCTGGAGCAGCGAGCTGCGCCTCGGCGACGCCCGGGCGCTGGCCGACGGGGTGGCCGAGCTGGAGTCGTTGGGGTACGACGCCGTGTGGCTCCCCGGCCGGGCCGACGACGTGTTCGATGTCGCCGGCACCTACCTCGGGGCCACCGACCGGCTGGCCGTCGCCACCGGCATCGTCAGTATCTGGGCCTACGACGCCGCCACGACGGCGAGGGCGGCGGCGGCCCTCGACGAGGCCCACGCCGGCCGCTTCGTTCTGGGCCTCGGGGTGAGCCACGGGCCGCTCGTCAACACCGGCGACGACGCCCCCTACCGGCGCCCGCTGGCGCACATGACGGAGTACCTCGACCGGCTCGACGATCAGTTGGCCATCGCCAACGGGCCGGGGACGGCGCCGGTGCTGCCCCGGGTGGTGGCGGCCCTGGGCCCCCGGATGCTGGAGCTGGCCGGCCGGCGGACGACAGGCACCCACCCGTACCTGGTGCCGCCCGACCACACCGCCGTCGCCCGGCAGCACCTCGGCCCCGGGCCGGTGGTGGCGCCCTGCCAGACCGTCACCCTGGCCGACGGCGACGCCGCCAAGCGGCTGCTCCGCCAGGAGCTGGCCACCTACCTGGGGTTCCCGAACTACGTCGACAACTGGCGCCGCTTCGGCATCACCGACGACGACCTGGCCGACGGCGGCAGCGATCGGCTGCTGCAGCTGCTGTTCGCCTGGGGCAGCGAGGACGCCGTGGCCGACCGGGTCCAGGCCCACCGGGGGGCCGGGGCCGACCACGTCTGCGTCAAGGTGCTGGCCGAGCCGGGACCGGATCCCACGGCGCCGCCGATGGCGGAGTGGCGCCGGCTGGCCCCCGTTCTCATCGCCTGAGGTTTCAGGCCGGGACGAACCGGAGGGGGAGCCGGTGGACGGTGCGGAAGTACGGGTTCTTTCCCCGGACCACGTCGCCGTCGGCCACCGGCCGGACCCCGGCGTCGACCAGGCACTCCAGCACGGCCCGGATCTGGATGCGGGCCAGGGCAACGCCCAGGCAGCTGTGGACGCCGCCGCCGAACCCCAGGTGGGCCGGTGCCGGGGGATCGGCGGCGTACCGGCTGGGCAGCAGCCGGTCGGCGTCGGCCCAGCGCGACCCGTCCCGGTTGGCCGCACCCAATAGCAGCAGCACCCGGTCGCCGGCTGACCAGCGGCCGGGGCCGTAGCCGTCGGCGTCACTGTCGCCGGTGCCACTGTCCTGGGTGGCGGTGCGGAAGACCCCCTGCACCGGGGAGACGTGCCGGACCGCCTCGTCGACGACGGCGTCGAGTCGATCCGGATGGGCCGCCACCTCCTCCCACACCGTCGGCGCGGCGGCCATCTCGACCAGCAGGTTGGCCAGCAGGTCCCGCACCGAGTCGGTGCCGGCGGCGGTCAGCAGGATGCAGAACCCGACGATCTCGGTCGGGCTGAGCCGGTCGTCGCCGGCCCGGGCGGCGCACAGCGCCGACAGCAGGTCGTCACCCGGCCGGGCCGCCCGGTCCGGCAGCCGGTCGCCGAAGAAGTCGGCGAAGCTCTGCCGGCGCCCGGTCCGGTGACGGGAAGGGGCGTCGTCCAGCAGCCAGGCCAGCTCACCGTCGTCGATGCCCATGAGCTCGGACAAGGCGGCGCGAGGCGCCGCCGTGCACAAGCGGCCCACGGCCTCCACCCGGCCCTGGACGACCGCGGCCGCGGCCACCGCCTTCACCCGGCGGACCACCGCCGGCTGCCACTGCCGCCGCGGCTCGGCGCCGAAGAACGGGGAGGTGAGCCGGCGCAGCCGGGTGTGGTCCGGGGGGTCGGTCCCGACCAGCACCGGCAGCTGCCGGCGGGCGGCCCCGTTGGTATCGGCCGCCGACAGGGCGGCCGGGTCGGCCAGGCCTCGGCGGACGTCGTCGTGGCGGTACACCACGGCGTGGCCGTCGGCCGTGCGCACGGGGCCGCCGTCGGTCGCCAACCGAGCGAACAGCGGTGCCGGGTCGGCCAGGTGCCCCCGGTCGAACAGGTCGACGACGAGCGGGGTCATTGACGCGGGGTCATTGGCCAGCGCAATGCCGGCCGTCAGCCCAGATAGGCCTTGCGGACCGCCGGGTCCTTGCGGGCCTCGTCCGGGGATCCCTCGAAGATGACCTGTCCGAGGGCCAGCACCGTGATGGCGTCACAGAGGCCCAGCACGAACTCGATGTCGTGCTCCACGATCACGAAGGAGGCGCCGGTGTCCTCCCGGTACCGCCTGACGAGGGCCGACACCCCGGCGCACTCCGACTCGCGGAGGCCCGAGGTCGGCTCGTCCAGCAGCAGCACCGTCGGGTTGTCGGCGATCGCCCGGGCGATCTCGACCAGCCGCACCTTGGCGATCGGCAGGTTGCCCACCGGATGGTCGGCGTACGGGAGCAGGTCGCACTGGTCCAGCAGTTCCCGGGCGTGCTGCCGACGCTCCCGCTCCAGCCGGCGGCCACCGATCCAGCCGACCGCGTCGCCCAGGACACCGCCACCGCCACCGCGCCACTCCATGGCGGCGAGCACGTTGTCCTCGACGCTCAGCCACGAGAACACCTGCTGCCGCTGGAACGTCCGCCGCAGGCCCGTACGGGCCCGCTCCATCGACGAGTTGTCCGTGACGTCGGTCCCGTCCATGAAGATCTTGCCCGACGACGGTCGCCGCAGGCCGCTCATGATGTCGAACAGGGTGGTCTTGCCGGCGCCGTTCGGCCCGATGAGCCCCCGGATCTGCCCCGGCGGGACGTCGATCGACACGTCGCTCAGGGCGGAGATGCCGCCGAAGTGCATCGAGATGCCGTGGGCTGCGATCCGGGGGGCCGCGCCCCCGGCCCCGTTGGCCGTCGCCGGGTCCAACACCCCCGTGGCGGCCGCCGGACCACCCACCTCACCGGTCATGGCACCATCGCTCATGGACGTTCCCTCCCCACTCGCCGGCTGCCCCGGCCCACGGTACCGGTGGTGGTCCCACGGCACCTCATTCCGAAACATCGGGCTTTAAATCTGAACGAACGGTTGGTAGTATACGCGCCGTGACGGAGCCGGGAGGGAGGCAGGGGGTGGATCCGACGTCGTCGTCGACGGGCGCCTTCTCGAGCATGTGGGCCGACCTGCGCGGCGTTTCGTTCGCCCAGCGGTGGGTGGACGCCGGCGGCGTGCGCACCCGGCTGCTCAGCTCCGGGGACCCCGACCAAGAGCTGGTCCTCTTCCTCCACGGCACCGGCGGCCACGCCGAGGCGTACGTCCGTAACCTGGGCCCTCATGGTCTCCACTTCCACGCCGTGGCCATGGACATGATCGGTCACGGCTTCAGCCAGATGGCCACCGGGCGCCTGGAGATCGGCGACTACGTCCGCCACGTCCTCGACACCCTGGACGTGCTCGGGGTGGAACGGGCGTCCATCAGCGGCGAGTCCCTCGGCGGCTGGGTGGCCGCCCGCCTGGCCATCGACCATCCTGATCGGATCAACCGCTTGGTTCTCAACACGGCCGGTGGCACCCGGGCCGACCCGGTCGTCATGGGCCGCATCAAGGAGCTGTCCCTACGGGCCGTCGAGGAACCCACCTGGGACTTCGTCCGCCAGCGGCTGGAGTGGCTGATGGCCGACCCCGCCGTCGTCACCGACGACCTGGTCGCCACCCGCCAGGCCATCTACGCCCAGCCGGGCATGATCGAGTCGATGCGGGCCGCCCTGGTCCTCCAGGACATGGACACCCGCACCGCCAACCTGTTGAGCGACGGCGACCTGAAGCGCATCGAGGCCCCCACGCTGGTGCTGTGGACCAGCCACGACCCGACGGCGCCGCCCGAGGAGGGGCAGCGCATCGCCGAGGCCATCGGCGGCGCCGAGTTCGCGCTCATGGACGGGTGTGGCCACTGGCCGCAGTACGAGGACGCCGACACGTTCAACCGCATCCACATGGAATTCTTGGTCACCGGATGAGCAGGGGGCGGCAGTAGGCATGGGGGGACCGACCGGGCCGGGGGCAACGGGGCCCGGCGGTCAGGCGGGCACAGTCGGAACCGGCGGCACCCTGAGCGGTGACGCCGGAGGCGTGTTGGGGACAGACGTGTTGGGGGCAGATGTGTTGGGGGCAGAGTGGCAACTTTCGTCGTAACCCTGATCTCGGGCCTGGTGGCCGGGTCGATCTATTCGTTGTACGCCTCCGGCCTCACCCTGACGGTGTCGGCCACCGGCATCTACAACCTGGCCTTCGGCGCCTTCGCCTTCGTCGGCGGTCTCACCTTCTTCGAGATCTCCAGCGGCTACATGCCGCGCTGGGCCGCCTTCATCGTCACCGTCTTCGTCGCCGCCCCGGTCGGCGGCCTCTTTTTCGAGCGGGTCGTCTTCCGCCGCCTGGCCCGGGTGCCCGAGGTCGTCCGGCTGATGGCCACCATCGGCATCCTCGTCGGGCTGCCGGCCCTGGCCATCGAGGTCGTCGACCTCCTGACCAACGACGCCCACATGGGCCTGGCCAGCCTGCAGGATGCCTTCAGCGTCCCCGGCATCGGCCCCGAGCCGCCGGTGACCTACCACTTTCTCGGCACCGGAACCCTGACCTCCGACCAGCTGGCCGTCCTCATCGTGGGCCTCGTCGCCGTCGGCGGGGTGTGGCTGCTCATGAGCAAGACCCGCATGGGCCTCATGACCCGGGCCGTCGTCGACCGTCGGACACTGGCCGCCACCCGCGGCATCAACCCGGCGTACACCTCCCGGGTGGCCTGGGTGCTGAGCGCCATGCTGGCCGCCCTGGCCGGGGTGCTGTCGGGCCCGCTGTTCGGCCTCACCCTCGACGGCGTCTTGGAGTTCGTCGTCGCCGGCTCCGCCGTCGTGGTCGTCGCCCGGTTCCGGTCGTTGCCCGTGGCCATGGTCGGCGGCCTGGCCCTGGGGGCCCTCTCGGCCCTGTTCGCCACCTACGGCGCCGACGTTCCCGGGATCAAGCAGATCCTGGCCGACGTGCCCGGGACGACCCAGTCGGTGATCTACATCGCCCTCCTCGTCGCCCTCTTGCTCCGCGGCCGTGAGCGGGGCCGGGTGGCCGGGGTCACCAGGGTGGCCGAGAAGGTGCCCAACAACTACCTGGCCGACATCCCGCGCTGGCGGCAGGCCTGGCCCTGGGTCGGCATCTGCCTGGCCCTGCTGCTGTGGGGCACCGACGCCCTCCCGTTCTCCCCGGTCCAGGCCGGCGGGCTCGAGCAGCTGCTCATCATCCAGGCCCTGTGCCTGGCCATCGTGTTCCTGTCCTTCAACGTGGTCACCGGGCAGCTCGGGGTGGCCAGCCTCGCCCAGGCCGCCATGGTGACCACCGGGGCCCTCATGGCCGGCATCATCGCCGGCCACAACTTCCTCGGCGGCAATTTCATCGTCTGCGTCATCGCCGCCGGCCTCGCCGCCGCCATCCTGGCCGCCCTCATCTCGCTCCCCGCCTTGCGCCTGGGTGGGCTCGCCCTGGCGCTCGCCACCTTGGCCCTCGGCCTCATCTGTGACTTCGTGCTGTTCCAGATCAACACAATCACCAACCTGGGCACCGGCTGGACGCTGCAGCGGCCGGAGCTGTGGGGGATCGACTTCAAGAACGACAAGGCCTACATCGTCCTCTTGCTGCTCTTCCTCGGCGGGGCCCTGCTGCTGGTCAACAACATCAAGCGGTCCAAGACCGGGCGGGCCATCATGGCCGTCCGGTTCGCGCCCGCCGCGGCCATCGCCTCGGGCATCTCCACCCGCCGGGCCATCGTCACCGCCTTCGCCTTCAGCGGCTTCCTGGCCGGGGTGGCCGGTGCCCTGCTCGGCTACGGCGCCGGGGTCGTGCACGCCAGCACCTGGCCGACCGAGACCGGCCTGTTGTGGTTGATGATCGCCGTCACCAACGGCGTCCGCCGTCCGGTGGCCTCCATCCTGGGTGGCCTCTCGGCCGCCTTCACCCTCCGGATCCTGCAGACCGGCTTCTGGGGCATCACCCCGGGCATTACCAACCCGGTCATCCCCCAGATCCTGTTCGGCCTGACCTGCATCATCCTGGCCACCCAGCCGGACGGCATCCTGCACAACATCAGCGAGCAGAACTACCGCCGGCGCCAGAAGATCCGGGCCTACATGGCCCGCCGCCGGGACGCCGCCGTGGTGGTCCCGGCGGGGGTGGGGTTGGCGGTGGCCGGCGCCGGCGCCGGTGGCGGTGGCGGTGGCGGCACCGCGACGCCGGCCCCGACCCCGGTGGCCAACGGCGCCCCGCTGGTCCCGCTGCGGGTGAAGGCGCCGGCCCCGGAGCCGGCGCCGGCCGAGGTGGACCCGGACGCCGCCCTGGTCATCCGGGGGCTGTTGGCCGGGTACACCGACGCCGAGGTGCTGCACGGCGTGGACCTGACCGTGCCCAAGGGGTCGATCCTGGCGGTCCTCGGCCCCAACGGCGCCGGCAAGTCGACGCTGTGCGGCGCCGTGGCCGGCACCGTCGACACCACCGGCGGCTCGATCATCTTGAACGGCAAGGACATCACCGCCATGCCGGCCCACCAGCGGGTCGGCGCCGGCCTCATGCTGGCCCCGGAGTCCCGCGGCATCTTCCCGGCCCTGACCGTCGAGGAGAACCTGGCCGTGTCCCTGCGGGACGCCGCCGACCGGGAGCGGGCCCTCCAGCGGTTCCCGCAGCTGGCCGCCCGGCGCAAGCTGCCCGCCTCGCACCTGTCCGGCGGCGAGCAGCAGATGCTCTGCCTGGCCCCCATCCTGGTGAAGCCGCCGGCCCTGTTGATCGCCGACGAGATCACCCTCGGCCTGGCCCCCACCATCGTGCGCGAAGTGCTGGACATCCTGGCCGAGCTGCGCCAGGACGGGCTGTCCATCCTCATGGTCGAGGAGAAGGCCTCCAACGTGGTCAACCTGGCCGACTTCGGGGCGTTCCTCTCGTTCGGCCAGGTCGGCCTGGCCGGGCCCATGTCCGAGCTGACCGACGAGGTCGCCGCCGAGGCCTACCTCGGCGCCGGGAGCGTGGCGTGACCGAAGCCGCCGAGGGGACCGGGGAGGCCGAGACCGACGTCATCGTCGTCGGCGCCGGTCCCGTCGGGTTGGCGCTGGCGAACTTCTGCGGCCAGTACGGCCTGGACGTCACCGTGCTCGACGGCCTCGACTCCTTGATCGACTACCCCCGCGGCGTCGGCATGGACGACGAGACGCTGCGCAGCTTCCAGGCCATCGGGGTGACCGAGGGCGTGCTGCCCCACACCACCCCCAACCAGATCCTGCGGTTCGTGAACAGCCAGGGCCGGGTGTTCGCCTCCATCGAGCCCCGCACCACCGAGTTCGGCTGGCCCCGCCGCAGTGCCTTCATCCAGCCCCTGGTGGACCAGGCCCTGCTGGCCGGCCTGGACCGTTTCGACCGGTGCCGGATCCGCTGGTCCACCACCGCCGGGACCATCACCCAGGACGACACCGGGGTCACCGTGGCGACCGACGGGCCCGACGGGCCGGGTCGGCTGCGCGGCCACTACCTGGTGGGCTGCGACGGCGGCCGCAGCGGCGTCCGCAAGCAGATGGGGGTGTCCTGGGACGGCAACTCCAGCCCCACCCGCTGGCTCGTCGTCGACCTGCGCAACGACCCCATCGGCACCCCCAACGCCTACGTCCACGGGGACCCCCGCCGGCCCTACGTCTCCATCGCCCTGCCCCACAACACCCGCCGGTTCGAGTTCATGCTCTTCGACGGCGAGGACGAGCAGACCATGGCCGACCCCGACCGGGTGGCCTCCCTCATCCACGGGGTCTTCCCCGACATCGGCCGCCTCGACTTCATCCGGCACCGCGTCTACACCCACCACGCCCGGGTGGCCGGCTCGTTCGTGAAGGGCCGGGTCATGGTCGCCGGCGACGCCGCCCACCTGATGCCGGTGTGGCAGGGGCAGGGCTACAACAGCGGCATCCGCGACGCCACCAACCTCGGCTGGAAGCTGGCCAGCGTCGTCCGGGGCCTGGCCGGTCCGGAGCTGCTCCGCACCTACGACACCGAGCGCCGGGCCCATGCCGCGGCCATGGTGAAGATCTCGGAGCGGGCCGGGCTGCTGGTCCGCCAGACCAAGACCTCCACCGCCATGGCCCGCGACGCCATCACCCGGGCCTGGGACCTGGTGCCGTCCCTCAAGCGGTACATCGTCGAGATGCGGTACAAGCCGATGCCCCGGTACACCGAAGGGGCCGTGGTTCCCGGCGGCGGTCCCGGCGTCGGCCGGCTGTTCCCGCAGCCGACCGTGGTCACCCGCGACGGGGCCACGTTGCCGCTCGACGAGGTAACCGGCCCCTGGTTCTCGGTCCTCACCTGGTCGACCAACCCCCGGGCCCACCTCGACGAGGACGCCAGCCGGTTCTGGAAGGAGCTCGGGGCGCACATGGTGATCGTCCGACCGACCACCCAGCTGCACTGGCCGGAGCCCGGGGAAGAGGAAGTCACCGTGGTGGGCGACGCCACCGGGGCCCTGAAGTCGTGGTTCGACGGGCAGACCGGCTCGGTGGTGGTGCTGCGGCCGGACCGCTTCATCGGGGCCCTCGGCCGCCCCGTCGACTTCAACCGCATGACCCGGAACTTCGCCCGGGCCCTGGGGTCGTCCGGCATCTGGAGCTGACGGTGGGCCCCCGGATCCGACCATGAGCTTGGCCCTCTGCTGCCTGTCCCACTCGCCGCTCATCGGCATCTACGACCCCGCTCCCGAGGTCCGGGCGGCGGTGGACGCCGCCGTGGCCGACGCCGCCGAGCAGGTGGCGACGTTCGATCCCGACCTGGTCGTGGTGTTCGCCCCCGACCACCTCAACGGGTTCTTGTACCGGTTGATGCCCCAGTTCTGCATCGGCACCAGCGTCCGGGCCATCGGTGACTTCGGGAGCGCCGCCGGGGAGGTGTCGGTGGACGCCGACGCCGCCCTGGCCTGTGCCGAGGCGGTGCTGGCCGCCGACGTCGACGTGGCGGTGTCCTTGGACATGACGGTCGACCACGGGTTCGCCCAGCCCCTGGACCGGCTGCTCGGCGGCCTGTCCGAACGGCCGGTGGTGCCGGTCTTCGTCAACGCCGCCGCCGCCCCCCGCAGCCGGATGGGCCGGTCCCGGACCCTCGGCGCCGCCGTCGGCCGGTGGGCGGCCGGGTTGGACCGTCGCGTCCTCGTGGTCGGATCCGGTGGCCTGTCCCACGACGCCCCCACCCCGGCCCTGACCGGGGCGGCACCTGAGCTGCGCCAGCGGCTGGTCGAAGGGATCACCGCCGAGGCCCGGGTGGCCCGCGAGGCGTCGGTGGTGGACGTCGCCCGGGAGCACGCCGCCGGCGGCGGGCCCCTGCTGGCGCTCGCCCCCGACTTCGACCGGGCCTTCATGGACATGATGGCCGAGGGTCGCCTGGACGAGGTCGAGGCCTGGGACGACGGCTGGCTGTCGTCCAACTTCGGCCGGTCCGTCCACGAGGTCCGCAGCTGGGTCGCCGCCTTCGCCGCCCTCGGGGCCGCCGGGCCGTACTCGGTGCAGAGCCGTTTCTACCGGGCCATTCCGGAGTGGATCGTCGGCTACGGCCTGATGACGGCGGTGGCGGACACTGTCAGCGCCGGGCAGTGATCAGCACCGGGCAGTGAGTCTCTCGGCCGATCGTCGGCCGACGAAAGGGGAGGACACGATGGGCATGCAGTTCGTCGAGAAGGAGATCCGCGGCGACGTGGCCTGGATCTACTGGAACAAATTCACCGATGTGCTGGCGAACTACGACGAGGACACCGTCGACGTCCACGAGGCCATCGGCTGGGCCCTGCACGAGGTCCGCTACGACCCGGCGGTGAAGCTGGTGGTGCTCACCGGCCGAGAGGACGGCGAGTTCTACAGCGTGGTCCCGGCGTCCGACTACGAGGTGCCCGGCCGCCTGGACCGGATCAACCCGCTGAAGCGGGAGGGTGGCTTCGCCGGGCCGACCCACTACCCCGACGCCATCGAGACCCTGGGACTGATCGAGAAGCCGGTCATCGCCCGGGTGAACGGCGACGTCATCGGCTTCGGCCAGTCGGTGCTGTGGGGTTGCGACATCATCATCGCCCGCGAGGACGCCGTCATCTCCGATGTGCACCTCGGCCAGGGGGACGTGGTCAACCATGAGGGTGTCAACATCGGCTTCCCCATCGGCATCACCCCCGGTGACGGCGCCATGGCGTTCTTCCCGCTGTTCGTCCCGCCGACGAAGCTGAAGGAGTACATGTTCCTCTCCCGGGCCTTTACCGCCGCCGAGCTGGCCGACATGAACGTCGTCAACTACGCCGTGCCGTTCGACCAGCTCGACGCCGTCTTCGACGAGGTCATGGAGAAGCTGGCCGCCCGCCCGGCGTCGGTGCTGGCCCACACCAAGCGGGTGTGCAACAAGCACATCCTCCACCAGACCAACATCGCCCGCGACCTGTCCGGGGCCTACGAGGTCCTGGACCTGTGGCAGCACGGTAAAGACGGGAACATGTCGTCCTGATGGGCGCCTGTATCTGATGGGAGTACGCATCGGCATCTACTTCGACATGCGGAACCCGCCGCTGTGGCGGCGGCCGTGGGTCGACCACTACCGGCAGGCCTTGGAGCAGACGGAGGAGGCCGAGCGGCTCGGCATCGACTCGGTGTGGCTGTCCGAGCACCACTTCTTCGAGGACGGCTACCTGCCGCAGCCGCTGACCATGGCGGCGGCCCTCGCCGCACGGACGTCCCGGGTCCGCATCGGCACCGCCATCCTGGTGGCGCCGCTGCGGCCGGCCGTGCAGATCGCCGAGGACGCGGCCCTGGTCGACATCCTGAGCGACGGCCGCCTGGACCTGGGCCTGGGCGCCGGCTACCGGGTGCCCGAGTACGCCGCCTTCGGGGCCGACATCACCAAGCGGTACACCGACACCCTGTCCCGGGTCGACGACGTGGTCCGGCTGCTGGCCGACGGCGGGGTCACCCCGGGGCCGGTGCAGTCGCCGCTGCCCGTCTGGGTCGGCTTCGGTGGGCCGCAGGGCGCCCGGCGGGCCGGTCGGCGGGGCCACCGGCTGCTGTCCATCGACCCTCGCCTGGCCGGTCCCTACCGGGAAGGGCTGGAGGAGGGCGGCCACGGGGCCGAGGCCGGCCGGATGGCCGGGCTGATGAACGTGCTGGTGGCCGACGATCCCGAGGCCGCCCGGGAGCGGCTGGCCCCGCACCTCGCCTACCAGCTGGACACCTACGGCCGGTACGCCGTGGAGGACACCGGCCTCGACACCCCGCCGGCCGTCGACGCCGCGGCGTTGATGGCGCCGGTCGACGCCGATGCCGAGGCCGTGTTCCCGCACACCGCGGTGCTCACGGCGGATGAGACGATCGACCTGCTCCGGCGTCGGGCCGGCCAGCTGCCGCTGGTGGAGGCGTTCTTCTGGACGTCGTTCGCCGGCATGCCCGACGACCTGGTCGACCGGCACGTGGAGCTGCTGTCGTCGGTGGTGGCCCCGGCCGCCCACGGGATGCCCTCTCCGGACTGACGGGCCGCCCGGGCCGGAGGGGGAGGGCACACATGTTCTTCGGTCACTGGCACGAGTTTTTGGGCGGATACGCTCCAAAACCCGCGCCAGTGACCGCCCAGGAAAACATGATCCCCTTCCCTCGCAGGCGACGATCCGGCCGGTCAGAATTTACCGGCCGTTTGGTAGTCTTTAAGGGATGAGCCCGGGCGGCCGGCGCACGGGCGCCGATACAAGGGGTGCAGGGGAGGCGCAGGTGACGGCCACCGAAGTGAGGGCGAC
>CAYVPF010000008.1:25761-37425 GCA_964453355.1 uncultured Acidimicrobiaceae bacterium
AGTGAGGGCGACATGGTGACGGTGCAGCGGGACCCCGGCGACCTGCCGTCGCTGGCCGACCGCTTCGAGGCCGAGCAGGGCGAGTTCTTCTTCTCCGGCATGCAGGCCCTGGTACGGGTGCTGCTCGACCGCCGCCGCCGGGACGCCGCCGCCGGGCTCAACACGGCGGCCTTCGTCTCCGGCTACCCCGGCTCCCCGCTCGGCGGCCTGGACCGGGAGCTGGAACGGCAGCGGACGTTCCTGGACCGCTGGGGGGTGGTCCACCGGCCAGGCCTGAACGAGGACCTGGCCGTCACCGCCGTCATGGGCAGCCAGCTGGCCACCACCGTCCCCGACGCCCGCGTCGACGGGGTCCTCGGGGTCTGGTACGGCAAGGCCCCGGGGCTGGACCGGTCCATGGACGCCCTCCGCCACGCCGTCTACGCCGGGGCGAGCCCCCTCGGTGGGGCCCTGGTCCTGGTCGGGGACGACCCGGCCTCCAAATCGTCCACCCTCCCGTCGGCCTCCGAGCGGATCCTGGCTGAGGTCAGCGTGCCGGTCCTGGCCCCCGGCACCATCCAGGAGGTGCTGGACTACGGCGTCCACGCCGTCGAGCTGTCCCGCCGCAGCGGCCTGTGGGCGGCCCTGAAGATGGTGACCCCGGTGGCCGACGGCACCGGGACGGCCCTGGTCGGCCTCGACCGGCCGACCGTGGTCCCGTCCACCCTGATCGCCGCCGACCGGGTCAGCTCCAGCGGCATCACCCCGCCGGGCAGCCTGGCGGTCGAGCGGCAGTTGGACGACCGGCTGGACGCCGCCCGCGACTACGCCGTCGCCAACGGCGTCAACCGGATCGTGGTCGATCCGCCGAACCCCTGGCTGACCATCGTGGCCGGCGGCCACCCGTTCCACCAGACCGTCGAAGCCCTCGCCAACCTCGGCCTGACCCTGCGCGACCTGGCCGACTACGGGGTGCGGCTGGTCAACCTGGGCCTGGTGTACCCGCTGGTCCCCGCCGAGGTCGCCCGCTGGGCCGCCGGTTCCGCCGAGCTGTTGGTGGTGGAGGAGAAGCGGTCGTTCGTCGAGCAGATGATCAAGGACATCCTCTACGCCCAGGCCGACCGGCCGGCGGTCCTCGGCAAGACCGATAGTGGCCAGCCCCTGGTGCCCGGCGGTGGCCTGCTGACCGCCGACCGGCTGGTCGAGCCCCTCCGCCGGGTCCTGGCCCACCGGCTGCCGGCCGACGCCCTGCGACCGGCGACCCGGCGCGAGACCATCCTGCCCATGCTGGCTCCCCAGGAGTCCCGGACCGCCTTCTTCTGTTCCGGCTGCCCCCACCCGACGGGGTTGAAGGCCCCCGAGGAGTTCACCATCGGCGCCGGCATCGGCTGCCACAACCTGGTCAAGATGCTGCCGTCCTCCCGCGTCGGCGACGTGGTCACCCTCACCCAGATGGGCGGGGAGGGGGCCCAGTGGGCCGGCATCGAGCCGTTCATCCCCCCGCGGCCGTTCGTCCAGAACATCGGTGACGGCACCTTCATGCACTCGGGCTCCCTGGCCGTCCGGTTCGCCGTGGCCTCGGGCCTGCACATGACCTACAAGATCCTGTTCAACTCGGCCATCGCCATGACCGGCGGCCAGAACCCGGTTGGCGAGCGGGCGGTGCCCGACCTCTGCCGGCTGCTTCTCGCCGAAGGGGTCACCGCGGTCACCGTCACCACGGACGACCCCGGCCGGTACCGCCACGTGACCATGCCCAAGGGGGCCAAGGTCCTCGACCGGTCCGAGGTGGTGGACGCCCAGCGGGAACTGGCGGCCCTCCCCGGGGTGACCGTCCTCATCCACGACCAGCCGTGTGCCGCCGAGCTGCGCCGGCTGCGCAAGACCGGCAAGGCGTCCACGCCCGGCCACCGGCTGGTCATCAACCAGGCCGTCTGCGAAGGCTGCGGGGACTGCGGGGCCAAGTCCGCCTGCCTGTCCCTGCAGCCGGTGATGACCGACCTGGGCCGCAAGACGGCCATCCAGCAGACCAGCTGCAACCTGGACTTCAGCTGCTTGGCGGGGGACTGCCCCAGCTTCATGGAAGTGCGCCCACCCCGGCGGACCGGCAAGGGCGCCGGCCGCCAGGGCGGGACCCGCCGGCGCCGGACCGTGCCGGAGGTGCCGGTGGCCCTGCCTGACCCCAGCCCCATCGTCGACCCCACCGACGTCCGGATCCGCATGCCCGGGATCGGCGGCACCGGCGTGGTGACCGTCGCCCAGATCCTGGGGGTGGCCGCCGGCCTGGACGGCAAGGACGTGGCCGGGGTCGACCAGACCGGCGTCTCGCAGAAGGCCGGCCCCGTGGTCTCCGAGGTCCACATCACCGACCCCGGCCTCGGGTCGGCCGACGCCGAGCCGACGAAGGCCAAGCCGACCAAGGTGGACGTGATGGTGGCCCTGGACCTCATCGTCGCCCTCGCTCCGGCGCACCTGGACGGCCTCAGCCCCGAGGCGACCGTGGTGATCGGCTCCACCTCGCCGACCTCCACCGGGTCCATGGTGATGGACAGCCGGCAGCCGTACCCCGACACCGCGGCCATGCAGGCCGCCCTCGAGGCGAGGGCCCGGCCCGGTACCGCCCGGTGGGTCGACGGCGCCGCCGTCACCCAGGCCCTGTTCGGCGACAGCACCACCGCCAACGTCTTCGTGCTCGGTGCCGCCTACCAGCATGGCGCCATCCCGGTCGCCGCCGCCGCCATCGAGCGGGCCATCGAGCTCAACGGGGCCGCCGTCGAGGTGAACCTGGCCGCCTTCCGCTGGGGCCGCTGCGCCGTGGCCGCCCCCGACCAGCTGGTCGCCCGGCTGGGCACCGCCGATCCCGCCGCCGCCCTCCCCGCCGATCTGGCCGCCGACCTGGCGGCCCTCCGACTGCCGGAAGCCACCGACCGCCTGGTGGCCCGGCGGGCGGCCGACCTCGTCGGCTACCAGGGCCGCAGCATCGTCCGCCGGTTCCTCGGCACGGTGGCGACGGCCTGGGCGGCCGAGCAGGCGGCGGCCCCCGCCTCGGTGGCCTTCACCGAGGCGGTGGCCCGGCAGCTGTACCGGGTGACGGCGTACAAGGACGAGTACGAGGTGGCCCGACTGCTGACCGGGCCCGAGGCGACCGCCCAGGCCGAGGCCGTCGGCGGTCCCGGCGCCCGGGTGACCTGGATGCTCCACCCGCCGGCACTGCGGGCGCTGGGCCGGAAGAACAAGATGGGCTTCGCGCCGTGGACCCGCCCGGCCATGGCCGCCCTGCGGCACGGCCGGTTCCTCCGCGGCACCGCCCTGGACCCGTTCGGCCGGGCGGAGGTCCGCCGCGAGGAGCGGCAGCTGGCCGCCGACGTCGACGCCCTCTGCCGATCCCTGGCCGACCGCCTCGACGAGGTGGGTGCCGCCGAAGCGGCCCGCATCGTCAGCCTGGCCGAACAGGTCCGCGGCTACGAGCACGTGAAGCTGGGCAACCTCACCCGGTACCGGGCCGAGCTGGCCGAGGCCCTGGGCGAGCTGCCGACCGGAGCGCCCAGAACCTGACCGCCCGGGGCCCGATTACCCGGGTCCTGACCGCCCGCGGCCCGAGGTCCCGGCTTCGGCTATCCAGTTTCTCACTCCGCGTCATCCACCCAAGGGTCTGACCGCGGCGGTGAGCTCGTCGGCATCCGGCGCCATCACGCACTGGTTCCTTTCCTCCAATTCCTAGGAATTCTCTATTCCCGAGGTTGTACATCGGAATTGGAGGCTCTACACTGACATTGCGATCTGATGACGCAGCAAACATTCGGCGGAACCTTTGCGAACCCTCATACCCACGGACATCCCCACCCCCCAGCCCACCACGCACTCGCTGGCCCTCAGGGGGGTGAGCCTGGCCGACGGCTCCATCGTCGACCTGGCGATCGATGACGGGGTCATCACCGACATCGTCGAACCCGGCACGGTCGCTGCGGTCACGTCCGAAGACCTGGCCGGTTTCATCGTCACGCCCTCCTTCGTGGAGCCCCACGCCCACCTCGACAAGGCGTTCACCGCCGACGACGTCGCCAACCCGGCCGGGTCCCTCGCTGGGGCCATCGAAGCCTGGTTGGCCGCCCGGACGGGTTTCGGGACCCCGGAGATCGCCGCCAGGGTCTGGGCTGTCACGTCCCGGTACCTTGCGCACGGGACCACCGCCATCCGGGCCCACGTGGACACCGGCCAGGGCATCGACCTGCGGGCCCTGGAGGCCCTCACCGCGGTCCGCGACCAGCTCGACGACGTGATCGACCTCCAGATCGTCGCCCTCTGCAGCCGGCCGGTGACCGGGCGGGCCGGCGCCGAGAACCGGGCCCTCCTGAGGGCCGCCCTGGCCGCCGGGGCCGACCTCGTGGGCGGGGCTCCGGCCATCGACGAGGACCCGTCCGGTGCCGTGGACATCCTGGCCGCCATCGCCGGAACGGCCGGCGTGGGGATGGACCTGCATGTCGACGAGACCATCGATCCGGCGGTCTTCACGATGGACCGCCTCATCGAGGTGGTCCGCGACGGCTTCGACCGGCCGGTCACGGCCAGCCACGCCGTCAGCCTCGGCGTCCAACCCGCCGAGCGCCAGCAGGCCACCGCCGAGGCCTTGGCCGGGCTGGGGATCGCCGTGGTCACCCTGCCGCAGACCAACCTGTTCCTTCAAGGCCGCGGTCTCGGCAGCGCCGCCCCACGCGGGCTGACCGCCGTCCGAGCACTGCTGGAGGCCGGGGTCGCAGTGGCCGCCGGCGGCGACAACCTCCAGGACCCGTTCAACCCGATGGGCCGGGCCGATCCCCTCGAAACCGCATCCCTCCTCGTAGTGGCCGCCCACCTGCTGCCGGCCGAAGCACACCGGGCGGTCACCGCCGCTGGTCGCGTCGTCCTCGGGCTCCCGCCGGTCGCCGTGGAGGTGGGGTCACCGGCCGACCTGGTGGCGGTCCGTGCCACCTCCAGTTACGCCGCCCTGGCCACCGGTTCCCCCGAGCGGGTCGTCGTTCGGCGGGGCCGTGTGGTCTCCCGCACGACGGTGCAGACGGATACGGTCCTGGCCCCCGGCTTACCCACCCCGGACCTGGCGGGGTCGCCGTGGGCCTGACGACCGATCAGGTCGGGGCGCCGGCCACCAACGGGAACCACCCGGCGGATCCGGCGGTGGCGACGGTGCCGGCGCTGGCCTTCCGCCAGGTCACCAAGGTATTCGCTGACGGCACCCGGGCGCTCGACGACGTCTCCTTGGACGTGGCCCACGGGGAGATGGTGGCCATCGTCGGGCCGTCGGGCTGCGGCAAGTCGACCCTCCTCCGCCTGGCGTCCCGGCTGGCGCAGGCGACGTCCGGCTCCATCGACGTGGTCCCGGGCCATCTCGGGTACGTGTTCCAGGACGCCACCCTGTTGCCGTGGCGAACGGTCCAGCGCAACGTGGAGCTCCTGGCCGAGCTGGCCGGCATCGACCGGGACGAGCGGGCCCGCCTCGCCGCCGAGGCCATCGCCCTCACCGGGCTGACGGGGTTCGAAGGCCACCGCCCAAAGACCCTGTCGGGCGGCATGCGGATGCGGGTGTCCCTCGCCCGATCGCTCACCATGCGACCCCGGGTGTTCCTCTTCGACGAGCCCTTCGGGGCACTCGACGAGATCACCCGGGAGCGGCTGAACGGCGAGCTCCTCGACCTGTTCCTCCGCGAACGGTTCGCCGGGGTGTTCGTCACGCACTCGGTGGTCGAGGCGGCCTACCTGGCCTCGCGGGTCGTGGTGATGTCGAGCCGTCCCGGGCGGGTGGTCGCCGAGGTCCAGGTGCCCTTCGGCTACCCCCGGTCACCCGAGCTGCGGTTCGCCCCCGAATTCGCCGAGCTGGCCGGCCGCATCTCGGCTGACCTTCGAGAGGCCAGCGCGTGACGGTCGATCAGCTGGACGAGCCGGGGGTGCTGCCGGCGGCCGGCACGGCCGCCCCGCCTCCTCCGCCGCGCCCCCGGCGGCGATGGCGGTTGGTGGACGTGGCGGCGCCGGTGGCGGTGCTCGTGCTGGTCATCGGCGTCTGGTTGCTCATCAGCTACGTCGTCCTCGACGCCACACGGCGGTTCCTCCTGCCGCCTCCCCAGAGCGTCGTCCAGGTGGGCTTCTTCGAGTCCGCCAATCTGACCCAGATCCTCCATGCGCTCTGGTCGACCACCCAGGTGGCCATTGTCGGGCTCCTCATCTCCATGACCGTCGGCACCCTCGTAGCCGTGGCCATGAGCCAGGGCCGGTGGGTGGAGTCGGCCATCTATCCCTGGGCGGTGGTGCTCCAGACCATCCCCATCCTGGCCATCGTGCCGCTGATCGGGTTCTGGTTCGCCTACGGGTTCAACAGCCGGGTGCTCATCTGCGTGCTGATCTCCCTGTTCCCCATCATCACCAACACGCTGTTCGGCCTGAAGTCGGTCGACCGGTCGCACCACGACCTGTTCACCCTGCAGCGCGCCACCAGGCGTCAACGGCTGCTCAAGCTGCAGCTGCCGAGCGCTCTGCCGGCCATCGTGGCCGGATGGCGCATCGCCGCCGGCCTCTCGGTGGTCGGCGCCATCGTGGGCGACTTCTTCTTTCGCCAGGGCGAGCCCGGGATCGGCAGGCTGATCGACAACTATCTCTCGGCGTTGGAGACCCAGCAGCTGTTCGCCGCCATCATCCTCTCCTCCCTCCTCGGCCTCGTCGTCTTTTGGATCTTCGGCCTGCTCGGCCGGGTGCTCGTGGGCTCTTGGCATGACAGCCAACGATCCCGTGACACCGAATAGGGCCCCGCAAACCACCGACACGACAGATGAAAGGGAATCACTGATGTCTCATCCCCCTCACCACCGGCGACGGCTCCACTTCGGGCGTCACCGGGCGGTCCTGCTCTCCGGCGCCCTCGTCGTCGGCGTCGCGGCGGTCGTCGTCCCGACCTCGGTGGGAGCCTCGAAGCCGGCGACCGACCTGGTGTCGAGCTCGTCGAGCGTCGGTGGCGGCAACGGGACGCCGGGGTCGTTCACGACGAACCTGAAGGGCGTCTGCCCGTCCAACATCACCATCCAGACCAACTGGTGGCCCGAGCCGGATGCCGGCGGGCTCTACCAGCTCATCGCCCCGTCGCAGGGCAAGGCGGACATCGACGCCAACAGCTACAGCGGTCCCCTCGGGCACACCGGGGTAACCCTCACCCTGCTGGCCGGCGGACCGGCGGTGGGCTACCAGACCGTCAGCTCCCAGCTGTACGCCAACCCCAACATCCTCCTGGGGCAGGTCCAGACGGACGAGTCGATCCAGCTGTCGGCCACCCAGCCCACCACGGCCGTCTTCGCCAGCTACGAGTGGACGCCGCAGGTCTTCTTCTGGGGCAACCCGAAGTGGAACTTCAAGACGGTGGCCGACATCGGCAAGTCGGGGGCACAGGTGCTGGCCTACACAGCCACCTACCTGTCGGTGTTCGAGAAGAAGGGTTGGCTCAAGGCCAGCCAGGTCAACACCTCCTACCAGGGCAACCCGTCGGAGTTCGTGGCCGACAGCGGCAAGGTCGTCTCCCAGGGGTACATCGACGACGAGCCGTACATCTACCAGCACGATCTGTCGAGCTGGGACAAGCCGGTCAAGTACCTGTGGGTCGGCAAGTCGTACCCCGTGTACGCCAACTCCTTGGTCATCCGCTCCGGCGCCCTCCAGCAGAACTCGGCCTGCCTGACCAAGTTGGTCCCCCTGCTCCAGCAGGCCGAGATCGACTACGCCCACAATCCGACCGCCACCAACAAGGTGATCTACAACTACGCCAGCCAACTCCAGGGCGGGGCGCAACTGAGCCTGGCCGGTTCCGCCGCCGCGGTGAAGACCCTCCTCAGCCACGGCATCATCGGCAACGGCAGCGACGGGGTGTTCGCCTCGTTCAACAGCACCCGGTTGACCAACCTGATCAAGACACTGGGGCCGATCTTCGCTTCCGAGCAGAAGCCGATCAAGACCGGGCTGAGCGCATCGGACCTGGCGACCAACCAGTTCCTCGACAAGAACCTCCACCTGTGAGCGCGCCCGACGAACGCCTCTCGGCGACGCCGACCACCGGGCCGGACGGACTGGGCGACAGCCCAGCCGCCGGCCCGGGTGGGCCGGCGGACGTCGGCGGTGGGGAGGCACCGTGGATCGCCACGGTGGACTGGGAAGACGCCGAAGGCACCCTGGCGGAGGCCTACGCCTGGCAGGCGGTCCGGCTCGGTGAGCCGGCCGCCTTCACCAAGCTGGGCAGCCTCTACCCGGATCTGGTGTTCGAGCGGCTCCGCCTGTACAAGGTGGTGGAGGCCGCGCCGTCCGCTCTCAGCCCGTTGGAGCGACAGCTGGCGGCGTTCGTGACCTCGGTCTTGAACGAGACGCCCCACTGCTCGTCCGGCTTGACCCACAAACTCGGCGAGCTGGGAGCGCCCGCCGGCTTGCTGGAGGAGATCCGGCGGGATCCGTTCGACCTGACCACCGACGACGGACGGCTGCGGACGATCGTCGGCTACGCGGCGTCGCTCACCAGCGACCCCGGGTCGATCGACCGGGAAGCCATCGAGCAGCTGCGCCGGGTCGGGCTTTCGGACCTCGACATCTTGGACCTCAACAACGTCGTGGCGTACTACAACTACATCAACCGGGTGGCCAACGGCCTGGGGCTGCGGACGGTGATCCCGCCGGCCCACGCCCTCAACGCCGTACCCGTCTGAGGTGGGCCTGTCTCAGCTGAAGGCGACGGCGGCGACCGCCGCCGACGAGGTGCCAGCGACCGGCGTGTGGTTCTTCCCCGACGCGCCGGCCGGAGCGGTCGTGGACACCATCGTGGCCGCCGAGGCGGCCGGCATCGACGAGGTCTGGCTCGGGGACGAGGGACCGGCCAGAGACCCCTTCGGCCTCCTCGCCGCCGCCGCCGGAGCCACCACCACCGTCGGGCTCGGCATCGCCGTGACCAATCCGTACCTCCGGCACCCGGCGGTGACTGCGTCGTCGGCGCTCACCGTCCAGGAGCTGTCGGGGGGCCGGATGCGGCTCGGCTTCGGGGCCGGGGGCGACCTGGCCCTGGGTCCGGCCGGCCTGCACCGGCACCACCCGTTGGCGGACGTGCGCCGGGCCGTCCGCATCGCCCGGGCGGTCAGCCGGGGCGAGGCGACCGACGGGTACGTTCCGGTGACCCATGCGGTGGCGCCGGCCCCCCTTCCCCTCTACATCGGCGCCCGCGGCGAGCAGTTGAACCGGCTGGCGTCAGAGGCGGCCGATGGCGTCTTCGTCGGCGGGGTGCCGTTCTCGCTCCTCGGCCGCACCCTCGGCTGGGCCCGCTCGACCAGACCCGTCGCCGCCGCCGTCTTCGTCAACGCCGTCTTCGACACCGAGGCCGCGGAGTCGGCCCGGGCCCAGCTGGTCTGGGTCTTGCGTGACTCGCCGACCGGGACCCAGCGTGATCTCGGCCTCGATCCCGGCGACCTCCAGCGGGCGGCCGACCAGCTGGCGGCAGGGGACGACGGACCGGCCCGCAAGCTGATCGACGACGACATCCTCGACGACCTCGTCCTGTACGGCACCCCCGAGGTGGTGGGCCGGGAGCTGGCCCGGAGGCTCCGGCCCCACCGGCCCGACACCATCGGGCTCTCCGTGCTGACCGCCGACCCGAAGGCGGCCGTTCCCCTGGTGGCCAAGGTTCTGACCGCCGCCCGGAAGGCCTGGATCCTCCCGTGAGCACGGTCGGCGTCATCTCGCACCTCCCGGCCCCGACCTTGGCCGACGTCCGGGCTCTGGCCGAGGAGGCGGAGGCCGCCGGCGCCGACTGGCTCGGTCTGCCGGACGCTTTCTGGTGGCGTGACACCTGGCTTCTTGTGGCTGAGGCCGCCCGGGTCACGGACCGGCTCAGGGTGGGCCCGGTGGTGACCAATCCCTACCTGCGGCACCCGTTCCACACCGTCGCCGCCGTCGCCACGGCCCAGGATGTTGCCGGCGACCGGATCTTCGTCGGGGTCGGCGCCGGAGGCTCCGAGGTGTCGGGCTTGGCCGGGATCTCCCGTGGTGACGCGCCGGGCCGTATCAGTGAGCTGGCCCGGCTGATCCGGGCCGTGGCGGCCGGAGAGGCCCTCGATCCGGCGAGCGGCCGCTGTCTGGACGTCCCGCTGCAACGTCCGACCATCCTGGTCGCCGGCCGAGGGAACGGCGTCTTGGGGGCCGCCGGCCGGGTGGCCGACCAGGCGCTCCTGTGGGCCGTCCCCCGGAGTGATCTCGACCGGAGCGTGCGGGTGATCGCCGACGCCGCCGCCCTCGGCCGGGAGGCCCCCGGCGCCCGGCCGGAGCTGGTGTGGGCACCCCTCGTGGACCACGGCGATGCCGACGGGGCCGCCCGCTCGTCGCTCGGCTACGCCGCCCTCAACAGCCGTCCGGAGCTGGTCGCCGCCTGGGGCATCGACCAGACCGCCGTCGCCGACATCCAGCGACGCTTACTGGCCGGGAAACCGGTCGGCGACGACCTGCTGCCGGCCGCCGCCGTCGACGATTTGCTCATCGGCGACCCGGACCCGGAGGCGGTGGCCGAGGTGGCCCGCCGCATCGGCGCCGGCTCGCTGGCCATTCCCGCCTTCGGCGTCGCCGGTTTGGGGGACAAGGTCCGTTGGGCCCGGGCCGTGCTGGCCGCTTCCGAGGTCAGCTGACCGGGGGGACGGCCCTCGGCCAGGTCGCCATGACGGCCTCGACGAAGGCCGGGTCCTCAACGGTGGCCGGCCGTCCGTCCCAGTGGCCGCGCTCCGACAGCGCTTCGATCAGGGTTCGTACCGCCTGTTCCAGCGCCAACCGGTCACTGGTCCCGGCGACGGCGACATCGGCCTCCCAGCGGAGCCGACGGACCTCGGCGTCGTCCAGGGCCACGGCCGCCTTCCAGGAGAGGCTCACCCGCAGCTGGTCGAACCGATAGGTGGCCACGGTGGTGTCGCCGTCGCGGATCTCCCAGCGATCACCGCCGGCGTGGTGCAGCTCGGAGGTCCGGGGGACAGCGCGCCACAGTTCCGGGTCGCCGATGGCCTCCACCCGGTGGAACATGTTGTCGTTGTCGCCGACGATCGCCGTGTTCGGTACCGGGTCGGCCAACGCCGAGGGGCCTGCGGGCCCGTCCGGCCAGTACCGGAGCTGGCCGCCCAGCCCTTCGTAGAACCAGACGACGGCGGTGGCGGTGCGCACCGCCCACCGCTCGAACAACCCCGACCGGTGCATGGCGAGCAGCAGCCACCCCGGCGTCGCCGGTCGGGTGAGGCCCCGGAAGGACGGCACGTCGACGTGGCCAGCGTCCACCTGGGGCATGGGGGCGGTCAGGTTCACGTACAGGAACGTCGGCGCGGCCGAGGCGCCGTCGAACAGCCGCCGGGCGCCGTCCAACAAGACCGGCGCCTCGACCAGCTCGGTCACCCCGTCGACCTGTTGCGGCCACTGCAGCCAGTCGCCCCGGAAAAGGGGCGGGGCGCCGCCCTCGAGGGCGAACGGATGGCCGGCCGGCATGGTGGCCGCGGCCGCCCGGGTGCCGGCCGGCGTGTACCGCACCTGGTTCCAGTACGGGGCGTGCCGAACCAGGAGGTCCTCGATCGCCGCGGGGTCGTCGAAGACCCGGTCGAGTAGGAGGGGAGCGACCGCGGCCATCAGAAGGGGGCCATCAGAAGGGGGCCA
>CAYVPF010000009.1:0-34823 GCA_964453355.1 uncultured Acidimicrobiaceae bacterium
GGCAGCGAAAGGAACGCCAGGTCCAGGGTGCCGTTGCGGACTTCGGCGGCCAGCGCCGCCGAGCCGCCGGCCGCCGGCCGGGGTCGGATCTCCACCAGGGGCCGGTCCCGGTGGAAGCGGGCCAACAGGCCGGCCACGTCGACGACGGTCAGCGACTGCATCAGCCCCAATCGCAGGGTGCCCCGGAGGCCCCGGGCCACGTCGAGCACCGAGCTCCGGGCGGCATCGGCGGCGTCGAGGGTCCGCCGGGCCTCCGGCAGGAAGGCGCGCCCGGCGTCGGTCAACGCCAGCTGGCGGGTGGTCCGGGCTATGAGCTCGGTACCGAGCTCGCGTTCCAAGGCCTGGAGCGAGACCGAGACCGCCGATTGGACGAGGTGCACCCGCCGAGCAGCGGCGGTGAAGCTGCCCTCCTCGGCGACGGCAACGAAGTGCTCGAGATGACGGAGCTCCACACTCATTCCTTAAATGCATGAGTCTTATCAAGAGAATTCGTTGGACATGATAGATCGACGGGCGCAGGCTGAGGGGGAAGCCGGAGGGAAGGGAGCTCGAACGATGCAGGTCCAGACCGCAAGCGCGACCACCGTGAGGCCTGCGACGGTAAGCCCCAGGGCCGCCAGGCTCCGGACGCTGCG
Organism: uncultured Acidimicrobiaceae bacterium; assembly: GCA_964453355.1. Classification (GTDB taxonomy): domain Bacteria; phylum Actinomycetota; class Acidimicrobiia; order Acidimicrobiales; family RAAP-2; genus DASZUK01. The sequence continues at coordinate 636 of CAYVPF010000009.1, forward strand.
GGCTCCGCACGCCCTGGCGTTCTGGGTGGTGGCGGTGGCGTTCCTGGCCAACATGGCCTTCTCCGCCGTCCCCACCCCGCTGTACGTGCTGTACCAGCAGCGGGACCACTTCTCGGACTTCACCGTCACCGTCGTCTACGCCGTCTACGCCGTCGGCGTGATCGCCAGCCTGTTCTTGGGCGGACACGTGTCGGACTGGATGGGCCGGAAGCGATTGCTGGTCTCGGCGCTGCTGGTCAACGTGGCCAGCGCCCTGGTCTTCGTCTTCGCCCCCAGCCTGCCCGGCCTGATCGTGGCCCGGGTGGTCTCCGGCGTCTCCGTCGGCCTGACCACCGCGGCCGCCACTGCCTATCTCGCCGAACTGCACCGCCATGCCCGGCCGGGTGCGCACGGCCGCCGGGCCGAGATCGTCGCCACGGCCGCCAACCTGGGTGGCATCGGCGTCGGCCCGTTGGTGGCGGGGTTGCTGGCGCAGTTCGCGCCGGCGCCGTTGCGGCTGCCGTACGTCTGTTTCGGGTTGGCCCTGGTCGTGCTGGCCCTGCTGATCACCCTGGCGCCCGAGACGGTGGTCCGCCCCGACGAGCCGCCCCGCTGGCGTCCGCAGCGGATGGCCGTTCCCCCGAGCGCCCGGGGGAAGTTCTTCGCCGCCACCGCAGCCGGCATCGCCGCGTTCGCCGTCTACGGCGTGTTCAACTCCCTGGTGCCGAGCTTCCTGGCCGGGACGCTCCATGAGCTCTCCCACGCCGTGGCCGGAGCCGTGGCCTTCTCGGCCTTCGCCGCCGGCGCACTGGCCCAGATTGCCTGCAGCCGGATGGCGATCCCTCGCATGCTCCGGTTCAGCGTGCCGGTGCTGGTGGTTGGGCTCGGCCTGTTCGCTGCCGGCATGTGGCTCCCCAGCCTGGCCGTCTTCGTGGTCGGCGGCGTGGTGACGGGCGCCGGTGCCGGCCTGGTCTTCCGGGGGGCGCTGGTGTCGGCCGCCTCGACGGCCCCGGCCGAGTCCCGGGCCGAGGTGCTCGCCGGGTTCTTCCTCGGCGCCTACGTGGGCCTGTCCATTCCGGTGGTCGGCCTGGGGGTGGCCACGACGTACGTGGCGGCCAACCAGGCCATGCTCTGGTTCGTGGTGGCCGCCGCAGTGGCGACGGCCCTCTCGGTGTGGGCCGTCACCCGGCCGGGCCCCGGAGGAGGGACCGACCCGGAGGGCCAATGACCCTGGGGTGTCTAACCGTGGAACAATCTCTGATGTGGACGAGCCGCCGGAGCTGCACTACAACCGGCACTGGCGGACGGCGGTCTGGGCCCTCCGAGTGGGGTACGTCGGGCTGGCCGTCGCCATTGCGGGCCTCATCGTGATGTCGTCGGGGTCGACGCCGTGGGTCCTGGCCGCCGGGGCGTTCATTTGGCTCGCCGCGGCGACCGTCACGTTGGCGGGGTTCTTCTGGTCCCGGCACGAGCTTCTCGAGCCACGACCCGGGTACTGGTCGATGAGGCTCATGCTCATCCACGACACGGTCCACGTCCAGTCATCGGCCCAACCGTCCTGACGGCTCCTCCCCTCGAAGGATCCCTCGGGGGCCCACATTGTTGTACTTGCCCGACCTGTTGCCCTTAGCTGTGGCTCGAAAGCGGAGGAGACGGAAATGAGCACTGTTACCACCACCGACGGCACGGAGATCTTCTACAAGGATTGGGGGTCGGGCCAGCCCATCGTGTTCAGCCACGGTTGGCCGCTTTCAGCGGACGACTGGGATACGCAGATGCTGTTCTTCCTGCAGCACGGGTATCGGGTGATCGCCCACGACCGGCGAGGCCACGGCCGCTCCTCACAGACCGGTGACGGCCACGACATGGACCACTACGCCGATGACCTGGCCGCGGTGACGGCCCATCTCGACCTCCACGACGCCGTGCATGTCGGCCACTCGACGGGAGGCGGCGAGGTTGCCCACTACATCGCCCGACACGGGGAGAGCCGGGTCGCCAAGGCGGTGCTCATCAGCTCGGTGCCGCCGCTCATGGTGCAGACCGAAGCCAACCCCGGCGGTCTGCCCAAGAGTGTGTTCGACGATCTCCAGGCCCAGCTGGCCGCCAACCGATCGGTGTTCTATCGAGCCCTCCCCTCGGGGCCCTTCTACGGGTTCAACCGTCCCGGCGTCGAACCCGTAGAGGCGATCATCGAGAACTGGTGGCGGCAGGGGATGATGGGGGGAGCGAAGGCCCACTACGACGGCATTGTCGCCTTCTCCCAGACCGACTTCACCGAGGACCTGAAGAAGATCTCGGTACCCGTGCTGGTGATGCATGGCGACGACGACCAGATCGTCCCCTACGCCGACTCCGGCCCGTTGTCGGCCCAGCTGGTCCAGAACGGGACGCTGAAGACCTACGCCGGGTTCCCGCACGGCATGCCGACCACCCAAGCCGAGACCATCAACGCCGATCTGTTGGCCTTCATCCAGTCCTGAGGGCGCGTCGCTCCCCCGACGCAGCCGACGATCAGCTCACGGCCTGGCGGGCGCATTCGACGTAGGCCCGGACCAACGGATGGTCGTGGTCCTGGCGCCAGGCCAGCGCGAGCTGGCTTGGTGGGATGCCGTTGACGGGACGGGTGACGACGCCGCCTCGCTCGACCAACGAGGCGTTGCCGCTGGCCAGGAGGCAGACGCCGCGCCCGTCGACGAGCGCTTCGTAGGTCTCGTCGGCACTGGTGATCTCGGCCCCGATCACCGGTGGCCGGCCGTGGCGATTCTCGGTGCCGAGCCAGTGGTCGCGCAGCGGTCCCGCGCTCGCCGGGAGCGCCAGGAACGGTTCGTCGAGAAGGTCCGTGAAGTCCACCTCGGCCGAACGGGCCAGCGGGTGGCTCTCTGGCATGGCCACCATGGTCGGCTCCTCGGCGACCACGATCCACCGGTAGCGCCCGGGGGAGGGGAGCGGTAGCCAGACGAAGGCCACCTCGCTGGAGCCGTCGGCGAGTCCGGCGGTCGGATCTTCCCAGTTGAACTGGCGCAGGGTGAGGTTGGCGGCAGGGTGCTGAAGGGTGAAGCGGGAGCGGATGGCGGGGAGCAGGCCGCCGCGTCCGGGGCTGGTGCTCATGCCGATGACGAGGGTGGCCTGCTGGGAGGCCTTGGCTTGTTCGACCGCATCCTCGGCGACGCCCCATTCCGCCAGCACCCGCCGAGCCCGGGGCAACAGTGCTTCGCCAGCGGCCGTCAGCCGAACCTCGCGACCACGGCGTTCGAACAGGGGCGCGCCAAGCGCCCGCTCGAGCGTCCGGATCTGCTTGCTCAGTGCCGGCTGGGAGATGAACAGCCGTTCGGCGGCCCGGGTGAAGTGCAGCTCTTCGGCGACGGCGACGAAGTAGCGCAGGTCTCTACCGTGCACATCCATAACCAATGGTTATGGTAATCGGTATTGGACCTCTCGTGATCCTGGCCTCACCATGGCAGCAACGATCAGAGGAGGACCGATGAGTGCAGCAACGAAGCGGGTTTGGCTGGTCACCGGAGCGAACAGTGGGTTCGGTCGGGCCATCGTCGAGGCCGCCGTCGCCGCCGGCGACGTCGTGGTGGCGACGGCCCGCCGACCTTCCTCGCTGGACGACCTCGTCGGTCGCCACCCCGGACAGGTCGACGCGGTGCCGTTGGACGTGACCGACCCCTCCGCCATTGAAGCGACGGTGGACGACGTGGTCCGTCGGCATGGCCGGATCGACGTGCTGGTCAACAACGCCGGCCGGACGCACGTCGGAGCGCTCGAGGAGACCTCCGAAGCCGACCTACGAGCGCTCTTCGAGGTGCACGTTTTCGGCCCGGCCGCCCTCACCCGCGCCGTGCTCCCGCATATGCGCTCCCGTGGCTCGGGGGCGATCGTCCAGCTCAGCAGTATGGGCGGTCAGCTGTCCTTCGCTGGGTTCTCCGCCTACAGCGCCACCAAGTTCGCTCTCGAGGGCCTCTCCGAGGCGCTCGCCGACGAGGTCCGCCCGTTCGGCCTCAAGGTGCTCATCGTCGAGCCGGGAGCGTTTCGGACGGGGTTGTTCACCAACGGGAGCGAGAGCGCCGAGCTCGAGGCCTACGCGAGCACCGTCGGTAAGACCAGGCGGATGGTCGCTGAGGGCGACGGGGCCCAGCCCGGCGACCCGGCGAAGGCGGCGGCGGCGATCCTCGCCGCCCTCGAGGCCGAGCAGACGCCCTTGCGGCTGCCCCTCGGCGACGACGCCGTCGATGCGATCTTCGCCCACCTCGACGGGGTGCGGGCCGAGCTCTCCGCCTGGGAGAAGATCGCCCGCACCACCGCGCTCGACAACTGAGGTGCTCGGGCTGGCGATGACGGCCGGCGCTCCCACTACAGTTCCGGCGAGTGGCCGACCGCTTCACCAACTGGATCACGGCGTACGAGGTGGCCTGGCGCACGGAAGGCACGGCGGGGCTCGGGCAGCTGTTTACGGACGGTGCCACTTATCAGGCGGCCCCGTTCGACCAGCCGGTCACCGGCCTGGAGGCGATTGCGCAGTTCTGGGAGGACGAGCGCCAGGGACCCGATGAGGTCTTCACGCTCCACTCCGAGATCGTGGCCGCACAGGGCGACACCGCGGTGGCGCGCCTCGAAGTCGTCTACGGCGACCCCCCGCAGCACCGGTACCGCGACCTGTGGATTATCACGCTGGCCGCCGACGGACGCTGCCGCCACTTCGAGGAGTGGCCTTTCCATCCCGGCCAGGCGCGCACTGCCTCCTCCTGATCCCGACCGGACGTTCGGTGAGCGAGGACCATGGTCACGGTCTCACATGCTCCACAGCGCCTGGGTGGGTGACATGCGGGCGGCGCGCAGGGCGGGCCAGAGCCCGGCGACGGCGCCGATGAGGATGGCGGCTCCGATGCCGCCACCCCAGGCGAGGGCCGGGATGACAACGGGCTCGTGCTTGGCGGAGGCGTAGACGGCCGTCGACAGGGCTCCGGCTCCGACACCGGCCGTGCCGCCGACGAGCGCCAGGAGCACGGCTTCGGCGAGGAACTGGACACGGATGTGCCCTTTGGTCGCCCCGAGCGCCCTCCGCAGTCCGATCTCACTTCGTCGCTCGAGAACCGAGATCACCATGATGTTGGCCACCCCGACCGCTCCGACCAAGAGGGCTACCGCACCGAGACCCAGGAACAGGTCGTCGAAAGCACCTTGGGCATCGGCCTGGGCGACCAGGGCGGCCGACGGTTGGCTGACGTCGACCTCGCTGGGGTTCTCCGGGTCGGCGGTGGCGGCGAGCACGTCATCGACGGCATCCACCTGGCTGGTCACTGCCCGAACGTACATGGTGGAGGGGTGTCCATCGAAGCCCAAGTAGCGCTCGGCGGCGGGGAAGCCGACGAGGACCGAGCTGTCGATGGTGGGGACGAGGGTGGTCGGCTTCAAGATGCCGGCCACGTAGCACCACATGTTGTCGAGCCAGATGCGTTCTCCCGAGAAGACCCTGTCGATCCCCAAGCGCTGGGCGGCGGCCGCTCCGAGCACGCAGACGGGCTCTTGGGCGGTCGCCGCGTTGAGGTAGGAACCCTCGGCCACGCTGGTGCCCACGGTGTGGAGTAGTCCGAGGCTGGCGGCGTCGATGGAGAGGTCGTCGGTGTCGATGGTGGGGATGAGCGGGCTGCGATAGACGTCGCCGGTGACCGAGCCGGTCTCCTGCACCTGGGTGACCGGGCCGATGCGGGCGATCATGGCCGGGGCCGCTTTGGGAAGCTCGGCCCCCTGGCCGAGGAGGGTCTGGCCGTCTTGCACGACGAGCAGGTTGGTGCCCAGGGCGGAGATCTCGTTCAAGAGCCCGGCCTGGGCGGACGAGGAGAGGCCGAGCACGGCCACGATGGCGGCCACGCCGATGGCGATCCCCAAGGCGGAGAGCCCGGCTCGCAGCTTGCGGGTGCGCAATCCCACGGCGGAGAGGCGGACGAGGTCGGAGAGCCGCAGCTTCTTGGCCGCAAGGATCTCGGTCGTGGTCACGGCTGGGCGCTGTCGGAGACGATGCGGCCGTCGAGCATGTCGATCTGGCGGGACATGCGGGCGGCGATGTTGTGGTCGTGGGTGATGACGACGATGGTGACGCCGGAGCGGTATAGCTCGTTGAACAGTCCGAGTATGGACTCTCCGGTGGCCTGGTCGAGGTTCCCGGTGGGCTCGTCGGCCAGCACGATGGCCGGTTGGCCGACCAGCGCCCGGGCGACGGCGACCCGCTGGCGTTGCCCGCCCGACAGCTGGGTCGGGCGGGCATGGGGGCGCTCGGCCAACCCGACCAGTTCGAGGGCACCGAGGGCTTGCGCTCGCCGTTCGGCCAGGGGGACCCCGGCGTAGAGGAGGCCGTCGGCCACGTTGTCCACGACGCTTTGGTGCTCGGCCAAGAAGAACTGCTGGAACACGAAGCCGATCCGGGTGGCCCGCAGGGAGGCCAGCTCTCGGTCCGACAGCTGGCCCACATCCAGACCGGAGACCCGTACGGTGCCCGTGGTGGGCCGGTCGAGGCTGCCCATCAGTTGCAACAAGGTGGTCTTGCCCGACCCCGACGGCCCCACGATGGCTACGAGCTCACCTCGGCCGATGGCGAAGCTCACCCCCCGGAGCGCGGTCACCGGCGGTTCGCTCGGGTAGACCTTGGTCACCTGCTCCACTTCGAGCACCGGTCGCGAGCCACCGTCGAGGTGGCGTGCCCCGGGGCCGTCGGGCCGGCGGTTGGTCTGGGTGGCCGGGCTCATAGGGCCGGGACCACCACCTGCTGGCCGGCGGCCAGGCCCGAGCCGGTCACCTGGACCGTCCCGTTGGCGTCGTCGAAGAGGCCCCGGGAGACGGCCACCAGCCGGTGGACGCCACCGGCTCCAACCACCTCCACCGCGTAGCCACCATTCGAGAGCGCGAGAAGGGCGTCGACGGGCACTACCAACACGTCGGCGACCGCCCCGGTGGTGATCGACACCTCGACCGGGGCCTGATCCCAAGTTCCCGTCGCCGCCGGGTCGGTCGGGTTCACCAATACGGTGATGGTCGGCGAGGAGCCGGAACTGTTGGGACTGCTGGAGCTCGGCGCGGTGGCGACGGTGCCGACCGAGGAGATCACCCCGGGCGTGTTCTGGTTGTCGGGCAAGGTGATGGTCACCTTGTCGCCGACCGCCACTTCGGACTGCTGGGCGGCGTCGAGGGCGATACTCACCTGACGAGTGGTCGAGGCGGCCGACATCACTGGCTGTCCCGGCGCGGCGGGGGCGCCCAGGGCGGCCGAGACGGCGGTGACCCGAGCCGCGGCCGGCAAGAAGACCGCCTGGCCCAACGCGAGGGTGCCGTTCTGGGTGACGTCGAGCGCGGCCTGGAGCTTCTCCACCCCGACCTTGGTCCACCAGCTGAACTGGTCTGAGGTGGGGCTCAGCTCTGCGCTCGTCACATAGCCCAGGGCCACCAGATCGGCGTTCAGCTCTTGGACGTCGGGGCCGGCCACGTCGGTGGCCGACGCTCCCTCGGACAGGCTGCGATAGGCCGGCGTCTGTCCGTAGAGCAAAACGACGGGCTGACCGTTCACCTGGTAGAGCACCTGTCCTTGCGAGACCACCTGACCGACCGTCGGCAGGGCGGTGACGGTTCCCTGGGCCTGGTTGACCACGCTGTAGCTGCCCGCATAGCCCAAGGTGGCGTCCACCTGGGTCTGCGAAGACAGGTCCCCACGGGTCACCGTGGCCAGCGAGGTCGGATCCGCATTGCCGGCCACGCCCGTCGTGGCCGGCGGGCCCTGGGCGAACAGATCGGCCACCCCGACGGCGACGGCTCCTGCCACCAGCACGAGGGCGACGGCCAACAAGATCCAGCGTCGCCGGCTCACGAACCGCTGGTACTGCTGTAGGGCAGACCCGCCGGGATCAGCTTCTGGCAGGTGGCCAACGCACTTTTGTACTGGGGCGCGTTCGTGTCGATCGGCGTCGTGTTGCTGAACTCGACGCTGTTGTTCTCGAAAGTCGGGTCAGGGAAGTTGGGAACCCCGTGGGCGCGCATGCAGGCGGCGGCCTTGAGGTAGTCGGCCTGATCGGCCGCGGTGATCGTGTTCCCCCCGGAAACGCCGCCCTTCTTCGGCAAAAGGTGCGCACATGCCTTGTTCGCCGCCGTGTACTGCGGCGTGTTCGGGTCGAATCCGGAGCCCGCAGAGGCCGAGATATGCACGCCGCTGCCGTTGACGGTGAGCTCGGGCATGTTCGGCTCGCCATGGGTACGCATGCAGGCGACGTAGGCCAGGGCGCCATTTTCGAGGCTGGCGCTGCTCCCGTTCTGTGCCGTTGACGGTCCGGTCGTCGTCGTGGTCGTCCTTCCTGCACTGGCGACGCCCGGGCTGGAGGGCCCACCACCGCAGGCCGCGGCCAGCACGCCGAGGCCGAGGAGCGCCACGGCGAACAGGGCGGCCCGATAGAGCCGGGTGCCCGCCCGCCTGGGGCTTGCTGCTCGGTGCGTCGACGCCGCCGGCCCGTCGCGTTGTTCGTTGACTGGAAGGCTCATGGCGTCGTTGTACGCGAGCAGCGGTTGCAGCCCGGTAACTAAGTAACTTTTTTGCAACCGTCGATCGGTCATCCTTGGAAGCGAGAGCCGCTCGGGCCGGTCCCGGTCGGGCCACCACAGGTGGTAGGAGGAGAAGCTGTGAGGGTGCTGCTGGTCGAGGACCACGCCAAGCTGGCCATGACCGTGGCCGCCGGCTTGCGCCAGGCCGGGATGGCCGTCGATGTCGTCTTTGACGGCCACGACGCGCTCGATCACATCGCCGCCACCCCCTATGACGTGGTGGTTCTGGATCGCGATCTTCCCGGCGTACACGGCGACGACGTCTGCCGGGCGCTGGTGGCCGAGGGTGGACAGAGCCGGGTCTTGATGCTCACCGCGGCGGGCACGGTCGACGATCGCGTCGAAGGGCTCGGCCTGGGCGCGGACGACTACCTGCCCAAGCCGTTCGAGTTCTCCGAGTTGGTGGCCCGCGTCCGGGCACTGGGCCGTCGCCCCGGCTCGGCGCTTCCGCCGACCCTGGTCTGCGGGGACCTCACGCTTGACCCCTCCGGAAGGGTCGCCATCAGGGCCGGCGCCCGCCTGTCGCTCAACCCCAAGGAGTTCGCCGTCTTGGAGCTGCTCCTCGGGGCACAGGGCACCGTGGTGTCAAGCGAACAGCTCCTGGAGCGGGTGTGGGACCTGGCCACCGACCCCTTCAGCCAGGCCGTCAAGACCACCATCAGCCGCTTGCGAGCCAAGCTGGGTGAGCCGCCGATCATCGAGACCGTCGCCAAGTCGGGCTACCGGATCGGAGCCTGACCCGTGGCGCGGCGCGGACGGCTCCGCGACCTGGCCGACCGGCCCCACCTACCCAAACGGACCGTGCGCCTCCGCCTCACCGCGCTCTACAGCGCGCTCTTCTTCCCCCTGGGCGTGGCGCTCGTCGTCATCACCTCCTTCGTGACGTTCTTGTCGCTCCATCCCTCGTCACTCCATCCCGTCACCCACGTACACGGACGCGCCGGGACCGTCGTCCACCCCCCACCCGGCGGAGCCGCGGCAACGACGGCCACCCCTCCGCACGAAGTACATATCGGCTCCCTGAATCTCGACCTCCACGAGTTCCTCCTCGGTTCGTGCATCACCCTCATCGTCATGATCGCGATAACCCTTCTGCTCGGTTGGCTCCTCGCCGGTCGGGTCCTACGACCATTGCGGACCATCACCGACACCACCCGGAACATCTCCGAGAGAGATCTCCATCAACGCCTGGCTTTGCGCGGCCCCCGAGACGAGCTCACCGAGCTGGGTGACACCATCGACGGGCTCCTCGCCCGGCTGGAACGGGCCTTCGACTCGCAGCGCCGATTCGTCGCCAACGCCTCCCACGAGCTGCGCACCCCCCTCACCGTGGATCGGGCCGTACTCCAGGTCGCGCTCTCCGACCCGAACATCACCCTCGACTCACTGCGCGCCGCCTGCGGGGAGCTCCTCGAAGCGGGCAGGGAACAGGAACGGTTGATCGACGCCCTCCTCACCCTGGCCCGCAGCCAGCGAGGTCTCGACCACAAGGAGCCGGTCGACCTCGCTGCCGTGACCAGCGAGGTCGTCGCCGCCCACCAGTCGTCTGCCGCCACCAGAGAACTGCACGTCGACGCCTCCCTCGGCGAAGCCACCGTGCCCGGCGATGCCCGCCTCCTCCACCAGCTGGTGTCGAACCTGATCGACAATGCCATCCGTCACAACGTCACCGGCGGACGGGTCCAGGCCACGCTCACCGCCAGCACCACCGAAGCGACGCTCACCGTGACCAACACCGGACCCCCCGTGGCGCCAGACCAGCTCGGCCGTCTGCTCCAGCCCTTCCAACGCGGCACCCCGGACCGGACCGCCAGCCCGAACGGGCTCGGTCTCGGCCTGTCCATCGTCGCCGAGATCGCCGAGGCCCACGGGGCCGGCCTCGAGGTCCTCCCTCGATCCGAAGGCGGCCTGACCGTCACGGTCAGCCTTCCCGCAGACCCCACCGCCCGCTCCCCAGACGGACGGCAACCGACACCCAGCTGAGGTCGCCGGACCGACGCAGGTTGACCATCGCCTCAGGCCGGGTCCGGGTGGCGATCGCCTGTCCGTACCTACCCGTAGAATCAATGGTGTTAGGACAGGTGTAGCGATGCCCAATGCCGCTGAATGGATCGGTGCGATCCTCCTCGCCAGTTTCGTGCCCGTCATGTACTGGATCGGCCGGGGTCGGAACCCGTAGGCCCGGGCGGCTTTCGATCAGCGCACGGCCGACGCTGCGGGCCGCCCCGAGGTTGCTCTACCGGCGGCGGAATGCCGCGCCGAGCACCGGCGTGCCGAAATTCCACATGTTGTCGGCGACGTTGATCGTGACCCCAGGGGGGACGATCTGGTCGATGCGATCGAGCAGATCGTCCGACAGGACGATGTCGTCGGCGGCGAGGTAGGACTCGAGATGGTCCATCGTGCGCGGGCCGATGATGGTCGAGGTGACCGCCGGGTGGCGGGTGACGAAGGCGACGGCCAGCTGGATGAGGGTCAGCCCGGCTTCGTCGGCCAGCGCGGCGAACGCCTCGGCGGCGTCGAGCTTGCGAGCGTTGGCCGGGTTGGTGGCGTCGTAGGCCCCGGGGAACCGCTGCGCCCGAGCGGCGGAGCCCGGCCCGCTGACCGCCTGGCCCAAGCGGTATTTGCCCGACAGCCAACCCCCGGCCAGGGGGCTGTAGGCCAGGACGCCCAGGCCGTGGCGCAGGCAGGTCGGCAGCACGTCGTGCTCGATGGCCCGGGTCAGGAGAGAGTAGGGGGGCTGCTCGGTCCGGAACCGTCCATGGCCCCGGCGCTCGGCGGTCCACTGGGCCTCGACGATCTGGGAGGCGGGAACCTTCGACGCACCGAAGGAGCGGACCTTGCCCGCGTGGACGAGGTCGGACAGCGCGCCGAGGGTCTCGTCGATATCGGCGTTCGGATCGGGGACGCCCACTTGGTAGAGGTCGATCCAGTCGGTCTGGAGCCGCCGCAGCGAGCCCTCGACCGCTTCGGTGATCCACCGCCGCGACGCGCCGCGATGGTTGGGGTCCGAGTCGTTGAAGGGGACACCGAACTTGACGGCGAGCACCACGCTGTCGCGCCGTCCGCCGGCCAGTGCCTGGCCGAGGATCAGCTCGGACTCGCCGGCGGAGTAGCCATCGGCGGTGTCGATGAAGTTGATGCCGGCGTCGAGGGCGCGATGGACGATCCGGATCGAATCGTCGTGATCGGCGTTGCCGAAGGCGCCGAACATCATGGCGCCGAGGCACATGTGGCTGACCGAGACGCCGGTGCGTCCCAGGGGTCGATAGTCCATGGGGAGCTCCTTGTGTGGCCGCGAGCCGTTCGCGGTGCGGAGAGAGGGTTGGGGTGGACCAGGTGGATAACCTGTCCGTTTCAGGGTAACGGATATCGGATAGCCTGTCCACTTAGATCGCTCATGACCGCCGGCCCGTTCCCATCACCACTCAGACGGGCTGACGCCGAGCGCAACCGCGCCAAGATCCTGGCGGCCGCCCGTTCCGCCTTTGCCGATCCTGAGGCCGAGGTGTCGATGGCCGAGGTCTCGCGACGCGCCGGTGTCGGGATGGCAACGCTCTACCGCAATTTTCCCAGCCGTCGAGAGCTCCTCGAGGCGCTCTACGCCGATGAGGTCACGGCTGTCTGCGAGGCCGCCGGGACCGTCGAGGGCGAGACGCCCGGAGCAATGTTCGTCGCCTGGCTGCGCCGGTTCTTCGCCTTCTCGACCAGCAAGCGCCACATCGCCTCCGAGCTGCTCACGCACGTGGACAGCAGTAACCCCGTCTTCGGAGAGAGCCGCGCCCGGGTGCTCGCGGCCGGCCGGCCGCTCCTGGTTGCGGCACAGGACACGCATGAAGTGCGCCACGACCTGACGCTCGAACAGGTCACCGACATGATCGTCGCCATCGCCAGGATCCAGGGCACCCCCGACTACCTCGAGCCGATCCTTCAGACGGCACTCGACGGCTTTCGCCTCCCGAGCGACGGGGAGCCCCCCACAGTCGACTGATGTCCCCGGAGGCTGGCGGGGTTCCCCGCTTGGTGACATCCACGACACGGGTGCTCGTCATCGGGGCTTCCCGCGGCCTCGGGCTGGCGCTGGCGGAGGAGTGGGTGCGTGGTGGCTGGCAGGTGACCGCCACCGTGCGCAGCTGGCAGAGGACGGGTCTTCATGACCTCGCCGATCGCTACCGCGGGCAGATCGACATCGAGATGGTCGACATCACGGTGCCGGCACAGATCGCCGCGTTGCACGACCGGCTGGCCCAACGGACGTTCGATCTCCTGTTCGTCAACGCCGGCGTCACCAGCCAGCCCGAGGGAACGGTGGCCGAGACGTCGACCGAGGAGTTTGTCCGGGTCATGGTCACCAACGGCCTGGGCCCGCTGCGAGTCGTCGAGGCGCTCCACGACCACGTCGAGCCGACGGGGACCATCGGGGTGATGTCCTCGGGTCAGGGCAGCGTGGCCAACAATGAGCAAGGCGGCCACGAGGTCTACCGCGGCAGCAAGGCCGCCCTGAACACGTTCATGCGCAGCTACGCGGCGCGTCACCGTGGCGAGCAACGGAGCTTGGTCCTGATGACCCCCGGCTGGGTGAAGACCGAGCTCGGTGGCGCCGATGCCCGGCTCAGCATCGACGACAGCATCCCCAACGTGGTCAAGACGCTCGACGCCCTTCGGGACAAGCCTGGACTCCACTACGTCGATTACCTGGGAAAGACGGTCCCGTGGTGAGAGCCACGCCAGGCGAGGCGGCGGCCCCGAGCCGCAAACGGTCGGCTGGTCCCGCCGAGCAGGCCTGGACGCTCATGCAGCAGTTCGTCGACTCGCACAACCGCCACGGTGACCTCGCGCAGGCGCTCGGGTTCCGCCTCGGCGCCGGGCGCGGCAAGGTCCTCTTCCAACTCCGCGACGGAGCGATGACCCTCACCGAACTGGCGAGGCCAATGGCATGGACGCCCCGTACGCCACCCTCGTCGTCGACAAGCTCGAAGCCCATGGCCTGGTTGAACGCCGACCGCACCCCGACGATCGACGTCGCAAGCTGGTCACCCTCACGACCGCGGGTCGTGAGGCGATCGCCGCCGCCGATGCCGTCCTCCTTCGCCCGCCCCGAGCCGTCGGCACCCTCCGGGACGAGGAATTGCGCCTACTCGTCCACCTGTTGAAGCGCCTGATCGAAGCCGACGAGCCCGACGACCCGTCGCGCTAGCAAGCCGTGGAACCGAGGCCGAACAGCTGGGCGACCCTTAGCTCGTGGCTACTCCCAGCAAGCGCCCGACCCCGAAGGTGATCCCGGCCGCTACAACCGCGGCCACAAGCTGGCGGATCGCCGTTCTGAGCACGCCACGACCGGTGAACGCCCCGATCGCTGCGCCGAGGGCGGTGGCCGCTACGGCGCCGATGCAGACCGAAATGATGACCGCTTTGACCCCTCCGATGAAGAGCCAAGGGATCAGCGGCAGGAAGGCCCCGATGGCAAAGGAAAGGAAGGAGGCGACGCTGGCCTGTACAGCCGAGCCTCCGGCCTGGGGGTCAACGCCCAGCTCGAGCCGGGCGTGAGTGTCGAAGGCGACCTGTTCGTAGTGAGAGAGGATGCCGGCCACGGTTTGCGCGTCCTCGACGGAGACGCCTTGCGCTTCGTACATGGCGGCCAGCTCCCGACGCTCGGCATTGGGGTGCTCGGTGATCTCCTGGCGCTCGACCTGAAGTTCGCGTTGGACCAGCTCGTCTTGGGCCCGGACCGAGACCAGCTCGCCGGCAGCCATCGAGAAGGCACCGGCGAGCAGTCCGGCCACCCCGGCCAGGCGAACGGGGCCCGCCGCGGCACTGGCCCCGGCCACCCCGAGGATGAGCGACACGTTCGTGATCAGCCCGTCACCCGCTCCGAGGACGGCAGCCCGCGACGCGCCTCCCTGGACGTTGCGGTGGCGCGTGTGGTTACCCATGTCCCCGCCGGTGGCCCAGGCCGTCAGGGCACGGAAGGGAAGGAGACGGGCTACCGGGCGTGCCGGGCGTGCCGGGCGGTGCTCCACTGAGTCACACCTTGCCTCATCGTGGCCGAGCCACCAGATGCAGGGCCTGCTTGGGGCAGGCCACCACCGCCCGGCGGGCATGATCCACCACGGCTGCCGGAATGTCGTCGTCGGTCACCATCGGGTAGCCCCACGGATCGATCACGATCCGCTCGGGAAACAGCTCGGCACAGACGCCGTGCCCGTCGCAGGCGGTGGGGTCGATGACCAGCTTGAGGCGCGAGAGGGTCATCGGCTCGCCCCCTGGGCACGGTGGAGCCCGGTAGGAGGGACGGGGAGGAAAGGGGCTGCCCCGACTCGGGAGCAGGGTCCGCCCCGGAGATGGGCCGCCACCTCCCCGGGGAAGACGGCGCAGGCCGTTCTCACGAACCTGGCCACGCCGTCGGGGTGGCGGCACGCCCCTCGCCCGTCGACCAGCGTGCACAGGTCGAGCAGGTGCTCGACTCCCTGGCGGCGCCCTGGAGCGCCGAGGGCGACCCGTCGGAGCTCCTCGGCGAGCGCCGGCAGTCCGTTGACACAGGGCCCACACTGCCCCGCTCCCTGCTCGGCCATGTACCGGACCACCCGGGCTACCTCGACCAGGGGGCACACCGACCGGGGGAGGAGGGCCACCACGCCAGCGCCGAGCGAGGCCCCCGCCCGCCGGGCGGCCGGTTCGGACAGGTTGAGGCTGTGGAGGTCGTCCATGCGGACCCAGCCGCCGCCGTAGCCGCCGAGCAGAGCCCCCTGGTACCGCCCCACGTCCGCCATAGACAGTCCGAGGACATCGGTGAACGGCGTGCCCATGGCCGCCTCGACGACCGCTGGCCCCTCCCACAATCCGCTGACCGTTATCAGCATGGTGCCCGGGACCGACGCCGTCCCGAGCCCCCGATACCAGGTGGCGCCGAACCGGGCGATCAGGGCCACATGGGCCAGCGTCTCGACGTTGTGCACCAGGGTCGGGCGACCGCCCACGCCGCGCTCGCGGATCGACCGGACACCGGTGAACGAGGGGATGGCCGCGACGCCTCCGTTCACGGCGTTCACCACGGCTGACTCCTGCCCAGCAATGAACGCCTCGGGGGCATAGATGACCTCGGGTTCCACTGTGTCGACGCCCCAGCTGCGCCGCTCGGCCAACGCGGCGCGGACAATCGGGCCGAGGGAGGCGGGAACGTAGACCACGGCCCGTCCGGCGCCGAGCGTGGCCACCGCAGCCGAGACACCGTCGAGGACCAGATGGGGCGCCCTGCTTAGGAGGACGCCGTCCTTGGCGCTGGCCGGCTCGCCCTCGGCGCCGTTGGCCACCACCACCGGCCGCCGCCGGCCGTGGGCCGAGACGTCGCGCCACTTGGTCGCCACCGGAAAGGACGCGCCGCCCCGGCCGGCCAGGCCACTGGCCTCGATCTCTCGGAGCAGCATCGCCCTCGTCCGCCCGTGACCCGGCGGGCCCCAACGATCGAGATGCTCGGCCAGACCGATCGGCTCGCCTGTCGGCGCCAACCCTCGCAGCAGGCGTGGCAACGCCTCGGCGGGCGGAGTGCGGACAGCCGGTGGCACTGGTGCGGTCCTCATCGGGGGGAGGCCCCTGAGACGGTTCCGGTGATAGTCCCGGTGGCCCGATCGAGGGTCAGCTGCATAGTGAGGCCGATCGAGCCACCCGGGCCGCCTACGGTGGCGGCGATCGTCGAGCCGACCAGCGAGGTGACCACACCCTGGCGGCCCCCGTAGGACACCTGGCTGGCCGACATGGCCACGCCGCCGTTGACCGGGGCGCCCGTCAGCGTCACCTCTAAGGGGACGGCACTGCCCTGGAGTGCCATGTGGAAGTGCACGACCACGTTGCCCGCACCGTCGGGTCCTGAGGTCCTATAGGTGCCCGTCGCCGCCCGCGAGAAGGGCACCGCTGGGTCCTTCTGTGTCGAGTCGACCGGGGCGGCCGTCGACGGTGCGGTCGAGGTGGTGGACGGCACGGTCTGCCTGGTGGCGGATTGGCCGGTGGCGGCGACGGGCTGTTGGGCGGCGCTCAGCTCCTCCAGCACCGCGGCCGACGTCCCCGCCCGGTGCGACCAGCCGGGGCGTAGCGGGCCGAGGGCCACGAAGAGGATCGTGCCCGCCAGGAAGAGTGCCCCGGCGACCACCGCCCCGAAGCGCCACCGCGGCGAGACGTCCGGTCCGACGGCCAGACGCCACCCGACGGCCGCCACCACCGCCACCACGCAGGCGACATTGATAAAGAGCACGACCGGCAGGCGGGAGTCGCTCCCGGCGCCGAACCCGTGGAGCAATGCGATCGGCCAACAGAGGTAGGCCAGCCAGTGCACGCCCCTCCAGGCCCGCGCCCCGATCCGGTGGCGGAGGGCGCTGGTGATGGCCACCGCCAGGAGCAGGTCGAACGCCAGCGCTCCGAGCCCGACCCAGAGGGGCCGGTACGGGGTGAGGAAGGGGATGATGGCGTCGGCCAACCCGATGGGCACGTAGCCGTCGCCCACCGTCGTGACCACGTGGATGATGATGACGGCCAGGCACAGCAACGACAGGTTGCGGTGCACCGCCTGGGAGAGGAAGCGGGGCCACCGCTCGGTGGCCCACCCCACCGAGGACACGATGCCCAGCACCACGGTGGCCGACAGCAGGATCAGCGAGACCAGTCCCGTCGCCCGGGTCAGGTACCACAGGGCGGTGGACCCATGCCCTACGGCCGCCAGCATCAGCGGGGCCATCCCGGCCTGACCGCCGGCGACCCCTCGTCCGGCCAGCCGCCGACAGTGACGACCACACCGTCCGCCGAGATCAGGCGGGCCGGCAGTCGGTGGGTGGTCAGCCAGGCCGCCGCCGCCGCCCCCTTCACGACTGCCGCCGTAGCGGCAGCGTTGGCGTCGACGCACGAAGCCGCGGCCACGGTCACGGTGCGCCACACCAAGGGGACCGGGAGCCCGGTGGCGGGATCCAAGAGGTGATGGACCGAGCTGGATCCGAGACGCCACTGGCGGACGGCGACCCCTGACGTGGCGAGGCCGCCGGAGAACACGGCGACGTTGCCCGAGCCGTCGGGCACCCCGCAGACCTCCCCCAAGCCGATGCTGAAGCCACCCGGGGGCGCGCCGGCGACGGCCACGTCACCGCCGAGAGAGACGAGCACCCCGCAGCCGCAGGCCCGACGGACCGCCGCGGCGATGCGGTCGGCGGCCAGGGCCTTGGCCGTGGCGCCCAGGTCGAGCCGGGTACCGGACGGCACCCGAACGGTCCGGGCGGCCCGGTCGACTTGGACCCGGTCCCAGCCCGGTACGGGGTGCGGCGCCGGCAGGGTGCCGGGGATCCCGGGGGCGATGGCCGAGAAGTCCCGGTCGTACCCCAAGCGGCACATCGCTGCGCCCACGGTGGGGTCCACGGCACCCCCAGTAGCCGACGCCATCGCCAAGGCGACCTCGACGGCCTCCATCAACCCGTCGCTCACCGGCGTCGGCTGTCCGGCCGCCGAGTCGAGCCGGGCAATCTCGGCATCGGGCCGAAAGCGGCTGGCCAGCCGGTCCATCCGGTCGAGCTCGTCATCGAAGATGCGGACGGCGGCCAGCAACTGGCCCGGATCGGTCAGCGACAGCTCGGCGCGGGTCCCGAGTGCCCAGGTGCGGTAGACAGCATCGTCACGGAGCGGAGCGGCGGTCGTCACGGCGATCAAGATCCCCCCGTCGTGACGTGGGCCGGGGCCTGGGTACGGACCGGCACCGTCGTCGGCGGCGAGGGCGCCGTGGTGGTCGTGGTCGACGCCGTGGTTGTCGGAGTGGCGCTCGGGTTTGTCGCCGGGGCAGCCGCCGCCGGCGTCGTGGCGGGGGACGCGGTGGTCGGGGACGCCGTGGTCGGGGGAGCCGTCGAGCCGGCCGCGCCACTGGTCTCGGTGCTCACCGTCGCCGAACCTGCGGCCTGGTGGCCGGGGAAGGCCCGGCTCACGTAGAAGCCGAGGGCTCCGACGAGGGCGGCGGTGGCCAGGGCCAACTTGGCGGTCAGGCGGGGAATGCGGTCGAGCGACGCGTCCCGCCGGTGGCGCGCCTGGCGGGCCTGACGATCTTCCATGGCACTCGGTGGGCGACGGGGGCGCTCCATGCCGACCACGGTACGGACCGACGCTGACGGTCTCCTGAAGGTCTTTCGTCAGCGGAGCATCCGGCCGCGACGGGGGCGCCACGCCCCATGAGGTGTCAGGTCGACGTGGCCAAGGGGTCCTCGGCGGCCGCAACGGGGGCGGTGTCCCGCCGGACTGCGGCCTTCTTCCACCACACCTGCATACGGGCCCCGCCGAACGGGGATCTCCCGATCGACCAGGTACCCCCGGTCGCCCGGACCACGGTGTCGGCGATGGCCAACCCCAAGCCGGTGCCCCCGGAGTCGTCCGTGCCTCGGTGGAACCGGTCGAGGACGAGGGGCCGCTCTTCGACGGGGATCCCCGGGCCGCTGTCATCGACCTGGAGGACGACCCGGGTCCCGACTGCGTGGATCCGCACGACGGCCCGGCCCCCGGCACCGGCGTACTTGCAGGCATTGTCGACGAGGACACCGACCAGCCGATCGATCAGGCCCGGATCGGCCCGGATCCAGGTGGGGCCGTCGCCGGTTTCGACCCGAAGATCGACGCCACGGGCCAAGGCCACCGGTTGGAACCGGGCGGCGCAGTGCTCGGCCGTGTCCGCCACGTCCATCTCGGTGACGTCGGGGTGGGCGCTCTCCTCGTCGTCGACGCGGGCCAGCCAGAGGAGGTCCCCGACGATCTGGCGCAGCCGCCGCCCTTCGCCCCCGATGCGGCCGAGGACCTCTTCGTACTCGGAGGGCGTCCGCGGCCGGCGGAGGGCCAGGTCCACCTCCGCCTCGATGACGCTGAGTGGCGTCCGCAGCTCGTGCGAGGCGTCGGCGGTGAACTCGACCTGACGGCGGTGGACCAGCTCGAGGGGGGCGGAGGCCCGGAGCCCGATGGCCAGCGACCCGACGAACACCACCAGGGCCAGGGCGCCGCCGAACAGGAGCTCCGGTCCGACGAGGGCGCTGCGGACGCGGTCGAGCTGGGCGGCGCTCTCTCCGGCCACTAACCACCCATCCCGCCAGCGAGTGGCCAGGAACCGAAATGGCGTTCCTCCGACGAGAAGCGTCGTGGGAGTACCGGCCCAACTTCGGTGGGGCAACCGAGGCCCCCCGTCGGTCAAGGCCGTCGGGCTGCCGGTGCGGCTGACCGTCCAGAAGAAGGTCGGGGCGTCGTCGATGTCGTGGTCGTCGTCGGTCGGTGCCTGCGGCGCACCCGGGAGGTGGGCGACCGGCCGGGACAGGTCGGCCAGCTGGCCGGACAACCCGCTGGACAGCCGGGTGTCCACCTGTGAGGTGAGGCGGTTCGAGACCAAGAGGTTCAGCACGATCGCTGCCGCCACGTAGCAGGCCATCACCACCACCGTCGCCACCACGGCCACCCTCGCCGCGTGGCCGCGCCGGGAGTGCGTGGCCGTCACCGGACGACGGGGTCCGAGGGAGCCATCCGGTAGCCGGCGCCCCGCACGGTCTCGATCCGGGCCGTGCTGCCGTCCAGCTTCGCCCGCAGGCGGCCGACGTGCACCTCGATGGTGTTCGACCCCACGGCGTCCGCCTCGTCGTCCCACGCCTGCACCGCCATCATGCGCCGGGTCACCACCGCGGGCATCCGGCGGAGCAGGACCTCGAGCAGGCTCATCTCGGTCCCGGTCAGGGCCACCGGGCCGCCGTCGACCGTCACCTCCCGGGTCGCCGGATCGAAGGCCAGGTCGCCGCAGGTCAACACCGGGTCGACGGTGAGCGCCGGCCGCCGCTGCAGCGCCTGCAAGCGGGCGAGCAACTCGCCGAAGTCGAACGGCTTGACCAGGTAGTCGTCGGCACCGCCGTTCAGGCCGGTGATGCGGTCACGGGTGGTGTCACGGGCCGTCAGCATCAGGACCGGCACCCGTAGGCCGCCTCGACGTGCCCGCTGGACCACCGCCAGGCCATCCTCCTTGGGCATGCGCCAGTCGATGACTGCGGCGTCGTAGTCATAGGTCTTCAGATAGAGCAGGGCCGCCTCGCCGTCGGCGACGGCGTCCACCACGTAGCCACTCTCCTGGAGGCCACGGCTGAGCACCGACCGAAGCCCGGCATCGTCTTCGGCGACGAGAACCCTCATGGCGGGGTGCCGTCATCACGGGGCCCACCCATCACAAGGGTCACCGTAGCCACGAACCCTGACAGTTGGGTGACGGCCGGTCCCCGAATGGCGGCCTCCGGTCCTATTCCTTCATTGGGAAGGCCCGCCCGGTGCCCGACGTCCAACTTTTGGAGGAGTCGGCACCGGCTCCCGCTCATTCTTTGGGGGGTTGGATTGCCCAAGTGCCCCCTGTACCGTGATGTTGTGGATCGCCAACCAGCCGAACATTCGCCGCCGACGGCGGCCGAGCGGGCCCTGGCCCTGGCCCGGATCGACCCTTCCCCCGATCACCGCCAGCCGAAGACCGGACGGCTCGTTCTGGCCTCGATCGCCGCTATCGTCGGCTCGCTCGTCGCCGATGCCCTCCTGGTGGTGATCGGCGAGGCCATCTTCCCGAGCACCAAGGGCTACGTGCACTTCCAGTTTTCTGACTACGGCAAGCTGACCATCATCGGCGTGGTCATCGCCTGCATCGCCTGGCCCATCGTGACGAGGGTGAGCTCGGCCCCGAGGTGGCTCTTCTTCCGCATGGCCATCCTGGTGACGTTGGTGCTCTGGCTGCCGGACCTCTACATCCTCCATCAGGGCCAACCCGGGGACGCCGTCGCCGTCCTCATGGTCATGCACCTGGCCATCGCCGTCGTGACCTACAACCTCCTTGTCCGGCTGGCCCCGGTGCGGGCGCCCCGTCGGAGAGGCCGGGGCGCTACCGGTACCAGCGCGAGGTCGTCAGCTAGCGACTGAGGGGGGCGCCGGCCAGGGCGGCGATCGCACCGAGCAGTCCGGCACCCACGATGGCGACGACGACCCCGCGACGCAGGGCGAGCAGCCAGACAGCGGCGAGGGCGAGGAGCGGGATCTGCCAGAGGTGGGCGAGGGCCAGCCCCAATGGGATGGCTGAGCCGGCGATGGCACCGATCACCGAGGGGCCGGCACCACTGAGGAACGCCTGGACCCCCTGGTTGGCCCGGAGCCGGTCGAAGTGGGGACCGCCGAAGATGACGAAGCAGAAGGATGGAGCGAAGGCGATGGCGGCGGCCAACAGCCCTCCGCCAAGCCCGCCTGCCGCGTACCCGACCACCGCCACCGTCTGCACGACCGGTCCGGGCGTCACTTGTCCGAGGGCGACGGCGTTCAGGAACTGGCCGCTGGTCATCCAGTGGTAGTTGTGGACCGCATCATGTTGCATGAGCGGGACGATGACGAACCCGCCGCCGTAGGAGAGGGCGCCGACCTTGAACGCCACCCAAGCGAGCGCCCCCAGGCCGCCGGCCGCGGCGAGATGCCCGGCCACGGCCGGCAGGAATGCCGGAGTGCTGCCGGCGCCGGGGAGATGGCGGGGCTCCCGGACGGCGATCTCGATCAACCCGCAGGCGACGAGGACGAGGACCAACCAGGTGCCGACCGTGGCCGCCGCCACGCCGCCGGCCAGGGCGTAGAGGACCCAGCGGAGGTGGTCGGCCCGTCGGGAGCCGATGCGGGCCCAACTGGGCCGGACCAGCATCCACGCGGCGTTGAGGGCGACGGCCGGTACGGCTGCCCCGGCCCCGGCGGCGGCGCCGAGGACGGCATCGGGCGGGTTGGCGCCCAAGAAGACCGTCGAGAGCGCCAAGATGAGGGCCAGGCCGGGGACGATGAAGCAGGCCCCGCCGAGGATGGCACCGACAGCTCCGCGGAGTCGCCAGGCCAAGAGGATGGCCAACTGGGTCGAGGCGGGCCCGGGGAGGAGATTGGCGGCCGCCACCCCGTCCTCGAACTCGGCTGCCGTCACCCAACCCCTTTCTTCGACGCAGCGGCGTCGCAGCATGGCGATGTGGGTGGGCGGCCCGCCGAAACCGACGCAACCGATCCGTACCCACTCCCTGGCGATCGTGGTCAAGGGAACGGGACGACGATTGCCACTGTCTCCCGGCAGATGGCCACCAGGGTTGTCCTCCGGTGGCTCGACGGTCACCGGTCGTCCTCGTGCAGGATCTCCTCCGCCAGCTCTCTCAGCTGCAGTTTTGCCTTCTGGAGCTCCCGACGACCTTTGGCCGAGGCCCGGTAGCACCGCCGGGTCCGCCCTTCGACGACCACCTGGCGAGAGGTGAGCAGCCTTTCGGCTTCCATCTTGTGCAGGGTGGGGTAGAGCGACCCCGGGCTGATCCGATAGCCGTGACGAGCCAGCTCCTCGGCCATCCACGCACCGTGGACCTCACTCCGGGCGGCGTGGTGCAGCACGTGGAGCCGGACCGCACCCCGTTGAAACTCCCGCATCCGGCCAAGGTAGTCGATATCGCTTTTCGATATCGAAAGGCGATTATCGAACCGTCGACCGCCGTAGGCGCTTGCGTCGCCGCCCGACATGGACGGCCAGATAGACGGCCAGGATCAGGCTGGCGTCGAGGTGCCACCGGTCAAGTGGGCGGGGGAACGGAAGGCTGACCGGGGTACCCCGGCTCCAGTCCAGGACGCCGGAGACGAGCACGTTGAGGGCGAGGAAGGCGAGAACGGCATCGGAGGCCAGGAGACGAAGCTCGCGTACGATGCCCGGCCGGCGACGGAGGAGCTGGGAGGCCATCCGGGCGATCCGGTGGCGGCGTTGGGCCAGGTGGACGAGGACGAGAGCCATGAAGACGAGCCCGACGTCGGTGTGGATCGCCACCCGAATATGCAGGAGCTCGAGGGTGCCAAGGGCGGCGGCGGCGGAGAGCAGCAGCCCAAGGTGCACGAGCCAGCGGGCCCTGGCCCGCCACCGGGTGGGCCCAGGGTCCTCTCGAACCTGCCCCCTGAGTCTCACCGCTCAGGACTTTATTACATAGCCTACTCAGTAGGCTACTAGGTGACGCGAAAGCCTCAGGGAGCGATGGCGGCGTCCGAACGTCGAACCGGCGCCCTTCGGTGGCTCGAGTCGAGGAGACGAACGTGCTCAAACAGTCCGGTCTCGCGGAGGTACATCTGCACTTGTTCCTCCAGGACGCCGCGTGTGGTCCCGAGCGCGAAGTCCTTGGGGATCGTGACGAGGACCTCGCTCTCGCCCGCCATCCGATGAACGTTTGCCGCGATCAACGCGGCCCCGACCGGCGATCCCTGCGCGGCGGCGAACGCCTGGTCGATCCAGACCTCAGATATCCCCGGCTTGGCGACCGCGGCGATGCGAATCTCATCATCTGCCGGAGGCACGATCTCTCCCGTGACATACGCCTGGTTAAGGGTGCGACGCTCTTCGCGCCGGGAAGAGGCAATCACCGGGACGATGGCGATACCCAGTCCCACCACCATGATTGGCACACAGATCCAGATCCAAAGCATCGCATACCTCTTTCCCCGTTCCCTTGGGAGTATTCCCTGCCGGACCAAGGAGCATGCATGCCGTTCATATCAGCGTCGGGTCGGCCGACTGCGGTTGAGCGGACGGGACCGCCCGGTCATTCCGCGGCCGGGCTCCCGGGTACGGACGCCGGGTCCTCGGGCAGCTCCCAGTCGGGATGGGGTCGCTTCCGAGCCTGATAGGCCTCCGGGTCCTCGTGGATGAGGTGCCACCAGCCCCACACGGCAAACCCGGCGAACACCGGCCATTCGAAGGTATAGAACCAGCTGAGGCCGTTGCCCCCGAGGGCGCGGGATAGCTGCCACCATCCGGCCACCAGGCAGCCGGGAGCGATCACGGCCACCTCGAGGTGGAGGAAGATGGCCCTGCGGGAAAGCCAGCGCTGCCGCATCAGCGGAGCGTACGCCCCGTCGTGGCCCCGGCGCCGACGGGCAGATTCACAGACCCCGTGGACCGGGCTCCCAGGGCGGGCACATATCGGGGCCGCACACTGGGTACATAGAAGCCGCCCCCGAGTAGAACCAAGGAGGATGAGCCGTAGCCAAGCAAGTGCTTGGCTCGCTCGCCAACGCTATGACCTGGCTCTGGATAACCCTGCCGTTCATGATCATCGCCCTGGGCATCGCCATTGTGCCGGTGGCGCTGTTCTCGGTACGTGAAGAGCGTCGTATCTTGAGCCGGGCGTACGCGTCCGGCGAGCTGGCGGCCCCGGACGACCGGGTCACCCGGATCGCCGCCGTCACCAAGGCTGACGTTCACCATTCGCGTCTGGACGAGGCTTTCGCGGCCGCCCACGGCGATTCGGCGGAAGCCCTCTTCACCGGCACGACCGTGCATCGGAGCACGGGCGAGCGCGAGATCTTGGTCACCGTGCCCCCGCGGGCCATTGCGAGCCGGAACGACTTGGTTCCCCGGATCGAGGAGCATCTCCGCCGATCCGACCTCTTCGATGACGTGCGGGTCCTGACCGCGGCCTGATCCGGGCGCCGGTTGCGGCCCCTTTGGCCGGGCCGGATCATCGGGCCGGCCCCCGCAATTGGGCGGCGGTCGGTCCTGCCGCTCCCGATGGGGGACAGGGGCGTAACCTCGTCGCCGATGAAACTCCTGTCGTCGATCTTCGGGACGATCTGAGCCCATGCCGGGCATGGGGGGGTCGCCGGGCACCGGCAACCCGACCGTGGTGGCGGCGTTCCATTCCGCCCTACTGCGGCAATTGCTCCTCATCGGGTTGGTGGTCGTCGTGGCCGCCGTCGCTTGGAACCTGCTGCGGACCGTCCAGTACCGGCGGGCCGTGGCCGCCGGGGCGGCCCCCTTGGCCCTGGTCGACGGCCGTCCGTCAGTACCCGAACCCGCCGGCCGTCGACTGCTGCGCATCGGCTTCGGGGTGCTGTGGATCTTCGACGGACTGCTGCAGCTGCAGAGCGGCATGGTGCTCGGGATGCCGGCCACAGTGCTGCGCCCCGGCGCGTCGTCTTCGCCGGACTGGGTGCGCCATCTGGTCGGTGTCGGGGCCAACATCTGGAGCGACCATCCGGTACAGGCGGCGGCGGCGACGGTGTGGATCCAGGTGGGCATCGGGGTCCTCCTGATCGTGGCCCCGAGGGGCCGGTGGTCGCGTGTGGCCGGCCTGGTCAGCCTGGGTTGGGCACTGGTCGTATGGGTCTTCGGGGAGGCCCTCGGCGGTATCTTCGCCCCCGGGCTGACCTGGGCGTTCGGGGCGCCCGGGGCGGTCCTGTTCTACGGGTTGGCCGGCGGCCTGGTGGCCATGCCGGAGCGGGCGTGGGCCGGTCGCCGGGCCGGGCGGTTCCTGACCCTGGGCATGGGGGTGTTCTTCATCGGCATGGCCGTCCTGCAGGCGTGGCCCGGCCGCGGCTTCTGGCAGGGGGGGTCCCGGGGAACGCTCGTCGGCATGGTCATCTCGATGGCCAGGACGTCACAGCCCGGCTTCCTGGCTGGTTGGCTGTCCTCCTTCGCCTCGTTCGACGCCGCCCACGGTTGGGGGGTCAACCTGTTCCTGGTGATCGCGCTGGCGGCCATCGGCGTGGCGTTGTGCACCGGGAGGTCCAGGGTGATCGTGCCCGCCACCGCGGCCACGGCCGTGCTGTGCCTGGCGGCCTGGGTGTTGGTGGAGGACCTGGGCGTCTTCGGCGGCGTCGGCACCGATCCCAACTCGATGCTGCCGATGCTGGCGGTCGTGGCCGCCGGGACCGTCGCCCTGGTGCGCCCGGCGACCGCCGCCCAGCCGGCGGTGGCCCCGCTGCCCGTCGCCGCCGGGGACGGTGCCGCGTGGTGGGAGCGGTTGGCACCCGGCTACGCCGCCAGGGTCCTGGCGGCCGGGGCATGCCTGGTGGTGATCCTGGTCGGTGCCGTGCCCATGACCGCGGCGGCCACCAACCCCAACGCCGATCCGATCGTGTCGGAGGCCGTCGACGGGACTCCCAACCTGGTCGATACGCCGGCTCCGGGCTTCACCCTGACCGACCAGCGCGGCGCGGCGGTGCCACTGTCCAGCCTCCGGGGCAAGGCCGTGGCCATGACGTTCCTCGACCCGGTCTGCACGTCGGACTGCCCCCTGATCGCCCAGGATTTCCTCCGCGCCGATCAGCAGCTGGGCCAGTCCGGCCGCACCGTGTTCGTGGCGGTGGTGGCCAACCCGATCTACCGCTCCGTCGCGGCCACCCAGGCGTTCGACCGTGAGGAAGGGCTGAGCCACGTCGGCAACTGGCTGTTCCTCACCGGGTCGGTGGCCGAGCTGACCAAGGTCTGGAACGCCTACGGGGTACAGGTGCAGATCTCACCGGCCGGGGCGATGGTGGACCACCCGGACGTGGCCGACCTCATCGGCCCCCGGGGTCGTCTCCGTGAGGTACTGGACGCCGATCCGGGGACAGGGAGCGCCGCCGGATCGTCGTTCTCCAGCCTGCTGGCCCAGCAGATGCGCACTGTGCTCGGGGCTTAGCGGCGGTGGCCAGATGACGGGCGCTGGTCCGGTGGTCGCGCCGCGCCGCCGGCACCGGCCGATCACCGTGCCGATCACCATGGCGACGGGCGCCCTGTTCGCGCTCGTGAGCCTGATGGCTCCGCTGTCCGGGCCGTCGGGTGCGGCCGGTGGAGCGGCGACCGTCCCGTCCCCAGCCCCGCTGGACACGGCCTGGACGACCACACAGGGGTCCTGGTTGGTCGTTCCCATGGGCAGGATCGGTGATCCGCTGAACACGTTCTGGGAGCTGTTCCACCGGGCCGCCGGGGCGTCCCGGTGGTCCCTCGTCACCCCGCCGGGGGTGGCGGACAACGGGGGGCTGGTCGCCGGAGCGGTCGGCTCGACGGTCTCCGTCGGGTTCGAGCCGAGCCAGCTGCTGCGGTACTCGCCGCTGGCCCGGAGCAGCGACGATGGTGCGTCCTGGGTTCCTGGCGTCCTACCCGGCGCCCTCGCCGCCGTGCCCGACGCCCTGGCCGCAAATCCCTCCGGGGGCGCCCTGGCCCTCAGCCGGGGGGGTGGGGGAGCGGTGTTCCGATCGGGCGGCTCGCTGGACGGCTGGCATCGAATCGCCACCGAGGCCTCGGTGGCCGGGGCGGTCGGGGGGACGTGCCGGGTGGTGGCGCTGCGGGCAGTGGCGGTGGCGGACGGGTCGCCGGAGATCGGCGCCGGCTGCACCACGCCGGGCGTGGTCGGCGTCCTTCGCCTGGCCAACGGTGCTTGGCAGCTGGACGGTCCCCGCCTACCCGGATCCGCGGCGCACCTGCCGGCGACCGTGCTCCGGCTGCAGGCCGGGCCCGGCGGCACATCCGGCCTCGCCCTGGCCGGGATCGGACGCAGCTCGGAGGTGTTCGCCTTCTGGCGGAACGGTCCCGGGAGCCCCTGGTCGCTGTCGGCGCCGCTGCCCCTTGCCGGCACCCTCGAGGCCACCGGGTTCGGCCCGGGGCAAGGCGTGGTGGTGGTCACGACCGACGGCCGCCGCCGGCGGGTGGCCGCCGTCGCCGGCCCGGGGGCATCGTGGTCGGACCTCCCGGATCCGCCGTACCGGACGGCGGCCGTGGTGGTGGGCGCCGCGGGCTCGTTCGACGCCCTGGTCGTGGACGGCGCCACGTTGACCGACTGGCAGCTGGTCGGCGGGAGCGGCCGGTGGACCAAGGGGCCGTCCCTCGCGGTCCCGCTCCAGTACGGATCGTCCGACTAGGCCGGCCGGCTGCGAAGTACGCTCGGCCCGGGGCAGGAGCGGCGCGGGAGGCGCCGCCGGGCCCCGGCGGCAGGGGGCGCAGTGGACTACCTGACCCAGCACTGGTCGTTCGACCCGTTCGTCATCGTCGTTGCCGTCGTCGTCGCCGTCCACGAGGTTGGGCTGCACCGCCTGGCGCGCCGGTCGGAACGGGTGCGGACCCGAAAGCGCCGCCGGCGGTCCCTGCTCTTCTATGCCGGGCTGGCCGTCCTGTTGGTGGCGGTGGACTCGCCGATCGACTACTGGTCGGACAGCTACTTCTTCGTGCACATGATCGAGCACATCCTGCTGGCCTTTTACGCCCCCATCCTCATCGTGGCCGGCGCCCCGTGGGTGCCGCTCCTCCATGCCCTGCCGGTTGGCCTGCGGCGCCGGGCCGGGCGAGCCGTGCTGCTCGGTCGCCACGCCGCCGCCGCCCGCCGCATCGGGCGGTTCATCGTCAACCCCTGGACGGCTCTGGTGTCCTTCAACCTGGCCATGGTCGTCTGGCACGTGCCGGCCCTCTTCGACCTGGCGGAGCGCAACGGCACCATCCATATCTGGCTCATGCACGCCAGCCTTTTCGGGACCGGCGTGCTCTTCTGGTTGCAGATCATCCCTTCGCATCCCTTCCGGCCGAAGGCGTCGGCCGTCTGGCAGATCGGGGCCATCATCTCCACCAACGTGGTCATGTTCATCCTGGCCATGTCCATGAGCATCTTCACCCAGCAGTCGTGGTACACGGTGTACGCCCACATCCCTGGCGTGACCCTGGCACCCTTTGCCGACCAGCAGATCGGTGCCGCCATCCTGTGGATCTGCGGCGACTTCTGGGCCGCGCCGGCGCTCGCGGTGGTGATCAAGCGGGCCATCGACCAGGAGGGGAGCCTCTCGGGGGTGCTGGACTCGCTTGTGCGCCGGAGCACAAGTGGGTCGCAAACGGCGACCGCCATGATGGTTGACGGGGATATGCCGAGAACGTAACGTCACTGCTGGCGTTGAAGCCCTTTTTCGGAATCAGCGACGAGAGATCCAGGACAGCGACCCTGTAGCTGCAGGGGCGATGTACATGGGGAGAGCCGAGGGGAGGCGATGGGGATGTCCCGGTCGGGCCGTGTGGCGATCGTCCTCGGCATGCTCGCCGTCGTCATCGGCCTCGTCGTCTTCGCCGTCATGGACTTCGTGGCCAGCAGCCCGCCGACAGTGAACTTCACTGCCAACCACAAGCCTGGCAAGGCGGTCAACCTCGTCCTGCAGACTGTCGGGGCGATCGGCTTCGGCCCGCACCCGGGCTGGGTCTCCTACCTGACCCGTAACCCGCAGGGCCAGTGGGTGCACACCACCCTCTGGCAGGTGCCGGCCGACACCACGGTGCACGTCACCATCTACCAGTACGACACCGGGAGCCCGCTCCGCAACCAGCAGCTCGGGCGCGTGACCGGCACGGCCGGCGGTGGCGGCGCCACCCTCAACGGGAAGCCGTTCAAGGTCATCAACTCCTACAAGTTGGGGGTCGGCCACACCTTCACCATTCCGGCCCTCAACGTCAGTGTGCCCCTAGTCGGCGTGTCGACAACAGCCAAGGACCAGTGCTCGAGCGCACCCTGCGGCACCGACGAGGCCCACAACGTGATGAAGTTCACGTTCAAGACGCCCGGTACCGGGGATTATCGCTGGCAGTGCTTCGTGCCCTGCGGGAGCGGCTATCTCTACGGCAACGGTGGCCCGATGTCGACGGTGGGTTACATGGGCGGCTTCTTGAAGGTGGTGGCGTGACGGGGCCGGCTGATCCGGAGGGGTCCCCGGGGGACTCGGCGCCGACGTCGGTGCCGGGTACGGTGGCGGGGGACGGCGAAGGGGGCGCACCGGCCAAAGAGCCTCGGCACATCTGGCGGATGGTGGCCATCTGGGCCATCGCCTCCGCCGTGGCCGACCCCCTGTTCTACATCTTCGCCGGTCCCCACATCCCGCCGGGGACCATGACCTCGTCGGCCAGTGGCGCCCAGTTCGACTTCAACGTGCTCTTCGTCGTGGCCATCCCCGTCATGTTCGGCGTGTGGACCTACATGGCGTACGCCATCATCACCTGGCGGGCTTCCCGACCGGGACTTGCCGACCCGGTGGGCGGGGCCCGGGCCCGGAGCCACCTCGGCGTGCAGGTGGGCTGGGTGGCCATCACCACCGTGATGGTGCTGGGCCTGTTCATCTTCGGGACCGTCCAGCTGGTCGTACCGGCTGGGGCCGGCGGCGGGGAGGGGCCCAACCCCATCTGGAAGCCCACTTCCACGACGGTGCTGCCCATCCAGGTGATCGCCCAGCAGTGGAAGTTCACCTACCGGTACCCGACGTTCGGGGGCATGGAGACCAACCAGCTGATCATCCCGGACCACACCGCCATCGCCTTCCACGTCACGTCGCTCGACGTCATCCACGACTTCTGGGCCTACCAACTCGGGGTCAAGGCCGATGCCAACCCGGACGTGGACAACGTGGCCTACACGACCACTCAGCAGTTGGGGAACTTCACCGTCCGCTGCGACGAGCTCTGTGGCCTCTGGCACGGGGCCATGTACAACTACGGCAAGGTGGTGACCAAGGCCAACTTCGAAGCCTGGGGCAAGGCCACCGAGCGGACCCTGGCCGACAACACGAAGTACCTCCCGGCCTTCGCCTGGACGTACACACCCGACGCCAACGGCGCCACAGGTGGGCAGTACACAGCCACACAGGACCCGTACAGCAAGGTGGAGAAGTACGGCGCCGTCCCGGTCAAGGTCAGCACGAAGAACTGATCCTGTGCGCCCCCACCGGACACCGACGCCCGCAACGGCCGGAGCAGCAGGCGTGCTCGACGCGGTACAAGGAAGCGAGGTCGGCTAGCCCATGGCCCTGGACATCGCCCAGCCCACGGACATAGGACACGACGACAGTCCGCCCCCTCCGCCGGCGAGGGGTCCCCGCCAGCGGCCAGCATGGCTGTCCCAGCACATCGGCACCGCCCTGGTGGGCGCCGTCGCCGGCTACGCCCTGGGCCATTGGGTGGGCAACGTCATCGCCGCCGGTTTCGCCCACTCGCAGACAAGCGGCGAGAATGACGTGGCCATCGTGCTGGGCCTCTCCTTCGGCGTGCTCGGCTGGCTGGCCGGCATCGGCGTCCTCAACTACCCGTTGGCCAAGCTCATCGGGCGCGAGCCGATCCCGGCGGCCCCTTCGACCAGCTGGACCCGCTACCTGCGACTGACCCACGACCACAAGGTGGTCGGCATGCAGTACATGATCGGCGTGCTGACCTTCCTGTTCACCGGTGGGCTGCTGGCCATGGGCATCCGCACCGAGCTGTTGAGCCCCACCAGCCACATCATCGGACCGGGCACGTACATCGCCATCGTGGGGGAGCACGGGACGATCATGATGATGATGGCCTCCTCGGTGGTCATCGGGCCCCTCGGCAACTGGCTCATCCCGCTCATGATCGGGGCTCGCCGAACGGCCTTCCCCCGGGTCGAGGCCTTCTCCTTCTGGATCTTCTCGGCCGGTTACCTGGTCATCCTCGCCGCCCTGCCCCTGGGCGGCTTCCCGACCGGCTGGACCGGGTATGCCCCGCTGCAGACGCAGGCCACGGCCGGCATGGACGCCTACCTGGTCGGCTTCATGGTCATCGGCGTCGGCATGATCTGCGCCGGCTTCAACCTGGCGGCCACCATCATCAACTACCGGGCGCCGGGCATGACGTGGAGCCGCCTGCCCATCTTCGCCTGGTCCATTCTCGCCACCTGTGCGCTCCTGACGCTGGCCACGCCCACTCTGGCGGCGGCCTGCCTGTTCGGGATCCTCGACCGCACCGCGGCCACCGCCTTCTTCGTCAACGGGCACGGTGGGAGCTCGTACCTGTGGGAGAACCTCTTCTGGTTCTTTGGCCACCCCGAGGTGTACATCATGGCCCTGCCGGGCTTCGGGATCGTCGGCGAGATCCTGCCCGTGTTCACGCGAAAACCGCTCTTCGCCTATCGCGTGGGCGCCGCCGGCATGATCGGGGTGGCGCTCCTGTCCTTCTTCGTCTGGCAGCACCACCTGTTCCAGAGCGGTATCAACCCGGACATGCGCCCGCTGTTCATGCTGACGACCGAGCTGATCTCCATACCGACCGGGTTTATCTTCCTGGTGGGGTTGGGAACGCTGTGGAAGGCCAAGATCCGGTTCGAAGTGCCCATGCTGTTCGCCCTGGCCATGTACTTCAATTTCCTGATCGGCGGGGTCACGGGAGTGTTCCTGTCCGACGTCCCCGTCGACGTGACCGTACACGGCAGCTTCTTCGTCCTGGCCCACTTCCACTACACCATCATGGGCGGCCTCATCTTTGCCTTCTTCGGCGGCCTCTACTTCTGGCTGCCCAAGATGACGGGCAAGACCATGAACAAGAAGCTGGGCCAGTGGCACTTCTGGACCATGTTCATCTTCTTCAACCTGACCTTCTTCCCCATGTTCCTGATCGGCCTGTTGGGACAGCCCCGCCGGGTGTTCGAGTACGCCAGCAACCTGCAGACGCTCAACGACATCTCCTCCGTCAGCGCCTTCCTGCTGGCAGCGTCGTTCCTGATCTTCGTGGCCAACTTCGTCTGGTCGATCTTCATCGACCCCAAGAAGGCCCCGGCGAACCCGTGGCGGTCGAACGGGCTGGAGTGGCAGACGCCCACGCCGGTGCCGGTGTACAACTTCGAGCGCATACCCGTGGTGCTGACCGACCCGTACCACTACAGCGAGCCGGGCGCGCCGCCCGTGGCCGATCTCGGGTCTCCGGTCCTGGTCGGCGCGGGCGCCACGCCGGGTGAGCGGGTGTCACCGCACAGCCTCAGCTCGCCGGACGACACGGAGGACTTCGACCCGCGGCCTCCCATCCAATGAGCCCCCATCCAATGAGCTTCAGCCAATGACCAGGCCGACCGAGGGAGCGGAGCGACCATGACCCAGGAACCGGCAACGGAGTTTGTGGAGACCCCCGAGGAGATCGCCTTCGAGCTCCGGGCGGCCGAGGGGGCGCTGTGGACGGGCGGCCGTCTCCTGATCGGCATCTTCGCCTTCCTGTTCGCCTCCTTGGCTTTCGCCTACTTCTACCTCCGCTCCACGAACAGCGAGGATCTGTGGCGACCACACGGGATCACGGCGCCCACCGCGCTCGGCGGGGCCATCGCGGCCGTCACCGTGGCCGGTGCGGTCCTGATCATCTTCGGCCTGGCCCGGCTCCGCCGGGGTCTGACCCTGGACTGGGAAGTGGCCGGGTGGGTAGCCATGCTGGGCGGCCTGCTGGCCGTCGGGTTGCAGATATGGGAGTTGACCGATCTCCCGTTCTTCCCGGGTTCGAGCGGCTACGCCTCGTGCTTCATCGGCTGGGCGGCGCTCAACATCTTTACCCTGCTGTGCGGGGTCTACTGGATCGAGACGCTGCTGGCCCGGTCGCTCCGCCTGCGGCGAGCCGTAGCCCAAGAGGGTGGTCCGGGCCGCTCTTCCCTTCCGGCCGCTCGGCTGTTCCGGGTCAACGTCGAGAGCTGTACGTACTTTTGGGGTTTCATCGGCCTGGTCGCCGTGCTGTTCTGGGTCTTCTTCTATGCCACCTGACGGATCGGAAGGCACTACGGTGAGGCCAGGAGGCCCAACGGGCCTCAGGACAGCCAGGAGGTACCGGTGACCGCTGGAGACCCGTACATCGGCGCACAGGTGCTCACTTTCGCCATCCCGATCGGCACCCTGCTCGTGGTGGGGCTGTGGGCGTTCTTCCAGCGGCGGCCGAGTCGCTGACGGGGTTGTCGCCCGTTCTCGCCGGGTAGGTCCGGCCCGGGTGGACCTGGCCCAGGTGGATCCGGCACGGTGGAAAGGCCGCCTCCGTGCGGGCTGCCTGGTGGTCGCCGCGGTGATCTTGGTGGCCCTGTT
>CAYVPF010000010.1:0-11300 GCA_964453355.1 uncultured Acidimicrobiaceae bacterium
CTGGGGCGTGGTCGGCCTGGTGCTGATCGTCGTGATCGTGCTGGTGGTGGTCAAGCTCACCAGCGGGTCGTCGGCACCGGGGACAGCGCCGGCGTCGCAGCCGCTGCCGGCGTCGATCGCCCAGGACGTCACCGACATCCCGGCCTCGGTGTACGACACCGTCGGCATCTCGTCACCGACAGTGGCGGTGTCGCCGCCCAAGGTGTTGAAGGGCAAGACGCCGCTGACGTTCGACGGCCAGCCGGGGGTGTTGTACTTCGGGGCGGAGTACTGCCCGTACTGCGCCGCCGAGCGGTGGGCCATCACCGCCTCACTGTCCCGGTTCGGCAAGTTCACCGGCCTGGGCACCATGCAGTCCAGCTCCACCGACGTGTTCCCGAGCACCCAGACGTTGACCTACGCCAAGGCCACGTTCACCAGCCAGTACATCACCGCCAAACTCCGGGAGTACTACTCCAACGTGGAGAACAGCTCCGGCACCGGCTACACCCTGTTGAACCCGCTGACCAAGACAGAGAGCAAGGTGGTCGACCAGTACGACGTGGGCAAGTACACCGGCTCGTCCACAGCAACATCGCACTCGTTCCCGTTCGTGGACATCGGCAACAAGGCTCTGGTGGCCGGGGCCAGCTACACCCCGTCGATCCTGGAGGGGCTGACCAGGGCCCAGATCGCCGGCGGCCTGACGACAACCAAGAACCCGGTGACCAAGGCCATCATCGCCACCTCGAACTACCTGTCGGCGGCCGTCTGTGCCTCCACCGGGGACAAGCCGGCCTCGGTGTGCACCAGCAAGGGCGTGACCGAGGCGGCCAAGGCGCTGGGCTTCAAGTCCTGACACCGTGGGGACTTGAGCCGACCCGACTGCCATGACCACCCTCGCCCGGACCGACCAGCTGTACGCCACCCCGGCCC
Organism: uncultured Acidimicrobiaceae bacterium; assembly: GCA_964453355.1. Lineage (GTDB taxonomy): Bacteria > Actinomycetota > Acidimicrobiia > Acidimicrobiales > RAAP-2 > DASZUK01. The sequence continues at coordinate 916 of CAYVPF010000010.1, forward strand.
GCTGGCGGGTGGCCCTGTCCCTGGTGCTGTCGCTGATCGGCCTGGGCATCTCCGTCTACCTCACGGTGGACCACTTCGCCAAGATCCCCCTGGTGTGCAGCGACACCGGGGTCATCAACTGCGAGAAGGTCACCACCAGCGCCCAGTCGTACTTCTTGGGCATCCCGGTGGCCGTGCTGGGGCTCGCCTTCTACACGGCCATGACGGTCATCAACCTGCCGATGCTCTGGCACGCCGCCGACCGACGGATCCATATGGTCCGCCTGGCCATGGCCACGGTCGGGATCCTCTTCGCCCTCTACCTGGTGTCAGCGGAGCTGCTGATCATCGGCAACATCTGCCTGTGGTGCACGTCGGTGCACGTCATCACGTTTTTCTTGTTCGTCCTCATCCTCGCCACGGTCCCCCCCATGCTGGGTTGGAGCGGCCGCCGGTACGGCGACGACTACGAGGAGTACGACGAGGAGTGACCGAAGGGCCGGACGGCCTGAGGGGGTTGGGCGCCGAGGGGTTGGGCGGGCGGCGGTCAGCCGGCCCGGCGGTCCAGGAGCTGCTTGCGTTCGGCCTCGTTGAGGCCGCCCCAGATGCCGTGGGGCTCACGAATGGCGATGGCATAGCCGAGGCAGTCGTCCCGGACGTGGCAGCTCGCGCAGATGGCCTTGGCCCGGGCTTCGCGAGCCAACTTCTCTTCCTTGCGCTCGGCATGGGACGGCGGAAAGAATGCCGCCGCCTGCGGCCCTCGACACGCCGCCTTGCCTTGCCAGATCTCTACACCCTGCCGCATTGCCACCCCGCTGCGACCCCCTCCCACGTCCGTGACCAGGGTATCGCCGCTGGTAGAGAATAAACAAGGGCGTTTACCAGGGATTCTCTGTCCGGCACTACGCTGCCCGCAGATGGACGTGGCCGCATTCTGCGCAGAGAGCCGGGTGCTGATCGTGGCCGGCAAGGGTGGGGTGGGGAAAACCACCATGGTCGCCGCCGTGGCCCGGATGGCGGCGGATGCCGGTCTGTCGGTCCTGGTGGTGGAGCTGGAGGGCAAGGCCGGGCTGGCCGCCGCCCTCGGCGGTACCGAGGAGCTCGGGTACGAGGAGGCGGTGCTCTACGACGCGCCCGGGCACGGCGTGGTGCGTGGCCGACGGCTGACGCCGGACGACGCCCTGCTCGAGTACCTGGTCGATCACGGCCTGCAGCGGGTATCCAAGCGGTTGGTGTCGTCCGGGGTGCTCGACGTGGTGGCCACCGCCATCCCCGGCATCCGCGACGTCCTGGTGCTGGGCAAGGTGAAGCAGCTGGAGCGGGACCGGGTGGCCGACCTGGTGCTGGTCGATGCACCGGCCACCGGGCATGCCATGACGTTCCTGACGTCGGCCGGAGGCTTGCTGGACGCCACCCGCGGCGGGCCGGTGCGGGCGCAGGCCGAGGAGGTGGTCGAGCTCCTGACCGACCCGGCCCGGTGCCGGGTGGTGCTGGTGACCCTGCCGGAGGAGATGCCGGTGAGCGAGACGGTGGAGGCCGGGTACCAGTTGGAGGACAAAGCCGGGGTCCGGTTGGGGCCGGTGATCGTCAACGGTTGGGACCAGGTGCCGGCAGCGCTGTCCGTCGACGCGGCCCAGGCGGCCGCGGCGGCCGGGGTCCGGCTGGACGACGGGCAGCTGGCGGCCCTGGAGGCGGCCCGGCAGTTCCGGGTCCACCGGCACCGGCTGGCCGAGGACCAGGTGGACCGGCTCAGCCGGGAGCTGCCGCTGCCCCAGCTACGGGCCCCGGCGCTGCTGCAGCCGGCGATCGGGCCCGACGAGGTCCGGGTCCTGGCCGCGGCGTTGGCCGAGGGGATCGGCCGGCTGGACACAGCCCGGGAGGCCCCGTGACGACCACCGGACCCCCGACACTGGGCCCCGAAGGGGCCGAGGCGACCCTCGGATCGGTGACCGCGGACCGGCGGGTGGTGGTGTGCTGCGGTCCGGGGGGCGTCGGCAAGACGACGGTGTCGGCCACGTTCGCCCTGCAGGCCGCCCGGCAGGGTCGGCGGGCGTGCGTGGTGACGGTGGACCCGGCCCGGCGACTGGCCGACGCCCTGGGGGTGGAGTCGCTGCCGAACACCCCGACGCTGGTGCCCGGGGACTGGCCGGGGTCGCTGTACGCCCTGATGTTGGACACCAAGGGGACCTTCGACGACCTGGTCCGGCGGTACGCCACGACGGAGGAGCAGGCGGCGTCGATCCAGTCGAACCGGCTGTACCAGAACCTGGCCGGGGCGCTGTCGGGCACCCAGGAGTACATGGCCATGGAGAAGCTGTACGAGCTGACCGACAGTGGTGACTACGACGTGGTGGTGGTGGACACCCCGCCGACCCGGAACGCCCTCGACCTCCTGGACGCCCCCCGGCGGCTGACCCAGTTCCTGGAGAACCGGCTGTTCCGGGCCTTGCTGCTGCCCACGCGAGCCGGACTGAAGGCGGTGGGCATGGCCACCCGGGCGCTGCTGCGGACCATCTCGAAGGTGGCGGGGGCCGAGATCGTCGACGACGCGGTGACGTTCTTCCAGGCCTTCGCCGGGATGGAGGAGGGGTTCCGCGACCGGGCCAAGGCCGTCCGGACCATGCTGGCCGATCCGGCCACGGCCTACGTGCTGGTGACGTCCCCCCGGGCCGACGCCGTGGAGGAGGCCTCCTTCTTCGCCGACAAGCTGGCCGGCACCGGGGTGGTGCCGGCCGGGTTGGTGGTGAACCGGGTGCACCCGCGGTTCGGGGCCGACGGTCTGGCCCTGCCCGAGGCACCGGTCGGCAGCGATCTGGCGGCCATCGCCGAGAACCTGGCCGACCTGGACGAGCTGGCGGACCGGGAAGCGGGAGCCTACGAGGCCCTGGTGCAGCGGGTGGCGCCGGCCCCGGTCGGCCGGGTGCCACTGCTCGGGTCCGACGTCCACGACCTGACCGGGCTGGCGTCGGTGGCCGACCACCTGTTCGGCCAGTCCTCGGTCGGGTAATGTCGGGCCGTGCGTACCATCCTGGTAGCCAGTGACGCCCCCACCGTCCGGCACGAGTTGATCGCGGTGACGAAGGGGCCGGACACGGACGTGATCGAGGTGGCCTCGGGCCCTGAGGTGGTGGCAGCCGTCCTGGCCGACCCGCCGGACCTGGTGGTCGTGGACATGCAGATGGGCAACATGGGCGGTATGGCCGTCTGCCTGGAGCTGCGGCTGGAGGAGTCGTACCTGGACATCCCCCACGTGCCGGTGCTGATGCTGCTGGACCGCCGCCCGGACGTGTTCTTGGCCAAGCGGTCCGGGGCGGAAGGGTGGCTGGTGAAGCCACTGGACCCGTTGCGCCTGCGCCGGGCCACGGCCGCGCTGCTGGACGGCGGCACGTACCCCGACGACTCCTACCAGCCGGTCCCGGTATTGGTGGGAGGCGGTCCGGAACTGCCTTCCGGCCCGGTCGCCGGCGGCTGACCCGGGCCCTGCCGACCATGTCCGGGAGTGGCGCCAACCAACCTCCACCAGACCAGCCCGACCGACGCCGTCGGAAGTGGCCGTGGTCCGGCCATGACGGGGACGAGGAAAAGCGGCGTCTGTCGGCCGACCGGGCCTACGCACAGTCGGCCGCCGGTGAGCAGGAGCGGCTGATCACCGAGGCCCTGGTCGACCTGCGGGACATGGACGTCCGGGAGGTCATGACCCCCAGAGGGGACGTGGTGGCCCTCACCATCCCGGTCACTGCCGAGGACGTGGCCCAGGCCATTCGGGAGTCCGGGCACCGGTGCTTTCCGGTGGTCGACGACGACCTGGACGACCTGGTGGGGCTGCTGTTCGTCAACGACCTGTTCCGGTCCCGGCGGACACCCAACACCCAACCCCGGCCGGCCGGGGAGCCGACCCCCGGGGCCGCCGAGCCGTCGCCGCTCGAGATCTCCCGGCGGCTGCGCCAGCCGTACGTCGTCCCGGAGTCCCGCGGCGTCCTGGAGGTGCTGGCCGAGATGCGGCAGCAGCGACGCGGGTTCGCCGTCGTGGTGGACGAATACGGCGGGGTGGCCGGTGTGCTGACGGTCAAGGACCTGCTGGAGCCGCTGGTGGGTGACCTGCACGACGAGTTCGACCCCGCCGACGACGAGCCGGCGGTGGTCCGGGTCGACGGGTCCCGGTGGCTGGTGGACGGCCGGGCCAGCGTCGACGAGGTCCGGGACCGCCTCGGCATGGAGGTGCCCGACGGCGACTACGTCACCCTGGCCGGGTTCATGCTGGACGGCCTCGGCCACATCCCCGAGGAGGGGGAGACCCTGCGGGTGGACGGCTGGGACCTGCGGGTGCAGGAGATGGACAAGCGCCGGATCGTCAACGTGGTGATCCGGCGGGTCCCGGAACCGTCAGTGGCCGGTGACGACTCCGGACGGGCCGGTGACGCTGACCGGGCCGGTGACGGTGGGCGCCGGGGCGGCGGAGGTCGAGCCGGCAGCGGGGAGCCCCCGGCGGCGGCCACCGGCTCCCCTTCGGGCGGCTCCCGGGGGCGCGGCTAGGCTGTCCCCTCTGTCGGGGCCACTGGTTCCGGCGGACGGGCTGTGGCGCAGTTTGGTTAGCGCGCTGCGTTCGGGACGCAGAGGTCCCCGGTTCAAATCCGGGCAGCCCGACCACACAAAAACGTTTCCGCGGAAACGTTTTTGACCTCTTCGCCAGGTGCTATCCCTGCGCCGGGCCAGGGCCGTCGGGCAGGTCCGGCGCCCAGGGGGACCCGTTGATGTGGGCACCGCCGTCGACGAACAGGGTGTTGCCGGTCAGGTACCGGGCGTCGTCGGTGGCCAGGAACACGACCACCGGGGCGACGTCGTCGTCGGGGTCGCCCAGCCGCCCCATCGGGTTCGTGGCGTCGGCCACGGCGGCGATCTGGGGGTTGCCGTCGGGGACGGCCCGAAAGGCGGCGGTCTTGGCGGCCGGGCAGACGGCGTTGGCCACGATGCCGTAGGGAGCCCACTCGCGGGCGGCGGTACGGGTCAGGGCGCGCAGCGCCTCTTTGGCGCAGTTGTACTCGGCGGTGCCCACGTGGGCGTTGACGCCGTTGAGGGAGCACAAGTTGACGATGTTGCCGCGGCCCTGGGCCCGCATCAGGGGGAAGGCGGCCTGCATGGCCCAGAACGGCCCGAAGTAGGCCACCTGCAGGCCGTGGGCCATCAGCTGGTCGGTCTTGTGCTCCAGTCGCCCCAGGGCGCCGCCGCCCCAGGCGTTGTTGACCAGGATGTCGACGGTCCCGAACCGCTGGCGGGCGGCATCGACGAGGCCGACCACCTGGTCCTTGTCCCGGACGTCCGCCCGGACCGCCAGGGCTTGGCCGCTCCCGCCGTCCCCGTCGGCGGTGATCTCCGCCGCCACCCGCTCGGCCGCCTCGCCGTCGATGTCGCCGGCCACCACCGACGCACCCTCGGCGGCCAGCCGCCGGGCGATCGCCCGGCCGATGCCGTCACCGGCCCCGGTGACCACGGCCACCCGGCCCCCCAACCGTCCCATGTGCCCTCCCACGGTGCCGCTAAACCAAGTGCCGTTACCCGAAGTACTCGCCGCCGTTGACGTCGATGGCCTGCCCCGTGATGGGCGAGGACAGGTCGGAGGCCAAGAACACGACGGACCCGGCCACCTCCTCGTCGGTGGGCACCCGGTTGAGCGGGATCGGCTCCTCCAGTTCGGCGACGACCTCCTCGGCGGTGATGCCGCGGCCGGTGGAGGTCATCTGGATGTAGATGTCCACCGACGGGCCCAACATCCAGCCGGGGACGACGGCATTGACCCGGATGGCCCGGGAACCGAGCTCGCTGGCCAGTACCCGGACGGCGGTGAGCAGGGCGCCCTTCGAGATGGCGTACCCGCCCTGCAGGGCCGGCGGCCGGCGGGCGGCCATGGAGGCGACCATGACCACGGACCCCTTGCCGCGGGCCTGCATGGCCGGCAGGGCGGCCTTGGTGAGCTGTAGGGACCCGAACAGGTTGGTGTCCATGATGGCCCGCCAGGCGGCCAGGTCGACGTCCTCGAAGGTCTTGAACACGTCGTACTGGAAGGCGTTGTTGACCAGCACGTCCACCCCGCCGAACTCGGCCGTGGCCGCGTCGATGACCCGGCGGCACTGGTCGGGATCGGTGATGTCGGTGGGCACCGCCAGCTGCCGGCCGCCGATGGCGTCGATCTCGGCCGCCACATCGTCGAGGGTGGACTGACGCCGGGCGGCCAGGACCAGATCGGCCCCGTGCGCGGCCAGGGCCACGGCCGCCCGCCGGCCCAGGCCGGGCCCGACCCCGGAGACCACACAGACCTTGCCGGCCAAGAGCCCGTTACCGGCCATATCGATGCCCCCCTGTTCCCGCGCCCGCCGATCTGTCCGCCGGGCTTGTGGGTGGACAGCGTACCGAGGAGGACCCCGGCCGTCGGCACCGGATCGGCGGCGGGGCGCACCCGGCTCCACCATAAAGGTGCAGATTGGTTGCAACAGCAACCGATCTGCACCCTCCTCGACTACCCTTTGGGCACGAGGGGGAGTTCGGCGGAACTCAGGTTGCTGGCCGCCCGCCGGGCGGCGGCCACGGGCATCGGAGCGCGGGTGGAAGACGGCAGTCCATTGACAACGCCTACCGCGGTGGGGTCCATCCTGGCGGGCCTGACCGCCAACGAGCAGGCGGCGGCCCTGGCGTTGTTGCGGGGGACCAGTCACGTGTCGGCGCTGTTCGACGCCGACGGCACCGTCCGGTGGATGAGCCCGTCCGTCCTCCAGATCCTGGGGTACCGGCCGGAGGAGCTCGAAGGCACCAACCTGCTGACCTACCTGCACCCGTCCGACCTGCAGGTGGCCCTGGGACTGCTCCAATTCGGGGCGTCCAATGCCATGGACGGCGGCCTGGACCGTGACGACGCCGGGGCGGCCGCGGACTTCCGGATGCGGCACCGCGACGGCCGCTGGGTGACCATGGAGGTGCTGTTCAACAACTTCCTGGCCAACCCGGCCATCGGCGGCAACCTGACCATCGCCAGGGAGGCCACCGGGCGGCACGCCCTCGACGAGGCCCTGATCTCGCTGGCTCGGGACACGGCCGGTGACGAGCCCCTCCGGCGCCTGTTGGCGTTCGTGGGGGTCCGGATCTCCGACACCGACATCGGCCTGTTCTGGCCGGCCGGGGACAGCCAGTGGATCGCGCCGACAGTAGACCCCACACTGCTGGTCCCCGAGGGACCTTGGGTGGACGCCATCAAACACCGGGAGTACGTGCTGGCGCCGGACCTCCAGGAGGCGGTCGCCACCGGCCTGCTGTCGGAGCCCGTGGCCCGGACGGCGGCGGCGGCCGGCTACGTGGCCTGCTGGAGCGTGCCGGTGCCGGCCCCCCGGCACCCGTTGTCGGCCGGGGTCCCGGGCCCCAAGGTGGACGGGCGGGAGGCGCTCGGCAGCCTGGTGGTGTGGTCGCGGACGCACCGGGATCCCCTCATCGGCCACCTGGCCACCATCGAACAGGTGGCCGCGCTGGCCTACCTGGCCCTGTCCCGGCGGGAGGCCGACCGTGAACGGTCGGCCCGGTTGGCGATGGAGCTGGAGCAGAACCAGAGGCTCCAGGAGCTGGACGCCATGAAGACCGACCTGGTCCTGTCGGTGTCCCACGAGTTGCGGACCCCGCTCACCTCCATCATCAGCTTCGCCGAGCTGTTGGACTCAGAACCCGAGGCCCGGGCCACCGAGGAAGGGGCCCAGTACCTGGCCATCATCAGGCGGAACGCCGAGCGGTTGCTGCACATGGTCGGCGACCTGCTGTTCCTCGGCCGCATGGACTCGGAGATCTCCCCGCTGACCATCGGCCCGGTGGACCTGCCGGAGGTGGTCGCCGCCGCCGTGCAGGACGCCCGGCCCACGGCCGTGGCCAAGGAGCTGACCGTCCTGGTCGACACCGACCGGGGCCGGCCGTTCCCGGGCGACGTCGAGCGGGTCCGGCAGCTGGTCGACAACCTGCTGTCCAACGCCATCAAGTACACCGGGACCGGCGGCACGGTGCGGGTGGCGGCCCGGCCGACCGACGACGGCTGGCGGCTGGTGGTGGCCGACGACGGCATCGGCATCCCGGCCCCCGAAGCGGCCCAGGTGTTCGAGCGGTTCTTCCGCGGCACCAACGCCCGCCAGGCCCAGATCGCCGGGTCCGGGCTGGGCCTGGTCATCGCCCAGGCCGTCGCCACCCTGCACCACGGGTCCATCGAGCTGTCGACCGAGGAGGGCGTGGGCTCCACCTTCGAGGTGGTCCTGCGCGGGGCCTGACCGGCGCGGGGTCGACTTCTGACTGGCTACTTGCCTTTGTTCGCTCTACGGAGGGCCTTCTTCAAGACGGCGTCGTAGGCCTCCAGCCCTTCCCGGTACAGCCTGGCCTCCGGTCCGGCGGCGATGCCCACCCGCTCGGGGATCACCCCCCAGATGGGTACCCCCTGCTCCGTCCACCAGTCGACGGTCTGCGCCAGGTCGTTGGTGCCCAGCCGAGCCGCACAGACGACCACGCCGTGCGGAACGGCCTTCGGCAGCATCTCCACAGTGGCCACCACCCGGGTGTACTCGACCCCGCCGGCCCGGGTGGGAATGACCACGGCATCGGCCCGGTCCATCGCCGCCCGGACGATCCGCTCGTCCCCCGGCGGGGTGTCCACCACGGCCAGGCCGTCGTGGCGGTCCATGGACCTCACCACGGTCCGTTCCGACGGCGCCTCGACCAGCTCCACCCCCTCCAGGGGGTGCTGCTCCAGCCACTCCGCCGACGAGGCCTGGCGGTCCGAGTCGATCAGCAGCACCGGGTCGTAGCCCCGGGCGGCGGCCGAAGCGGCCAGGTACACGGTGGTGGTGGTCTTGCCGACCCCACCCTTGACGTTGCTGACCACGATGTTCATGGGTGACGCTCCTCACCGGTGAGCGGCTGCGCCGCCCAGCGTAGTCAGGGCCGCTGGTCCCCCGGCAGGCGAGCGGTCATGGCCGTCACCAGGTCCTTGGGTCCGGCCACCAGGATGTACTCGACGTTGTGCAGGTGGGACACCCGGCCGACCTTCTGGCCGCTGGGGCTGTACACCCCGATCTGGGCGCCGACGTACCGCCGGGAGTCGAACGCCAGGACGGCGACGTGGCCCCGGACCGAGCACATGTCGACCAGGTCGTCCAGGGTCACCCAGGACTCGTTGTTGTAGGACAGCACCAAGACCTTGGCCCGGACGTCGGCGATCAACCGGCGCAGGGCCGCCGGCATCTGCCGGGTGACGTTGAACACGCTCTTCGTCAGCGGCTCCCGGGCGTCCGTCCGCTTGCAGGCCACCCCGTAGTGCGGCGGGGCGTCCCAGGCCACCAGCGTCTCCCAGATGTGGTAGTTCGTGTAGTAGCGGTGTTGGTTGTACGGGGGGTCCAGATAGGCCAGGTCCACCTCTGGCAGCCCGGGGGCCACCGAGCAGGCGTCGGCCTGCAGCGCCCGGCCGGGACCGGCGTACAGCTCCGGCACCCGCAGCTCCAGCCGCTTGAACGAACGCGGCGCCCACTCCTTGACGTAGGCCATCTGCACCCCGGTGGTCGAGTCCACCCGGTCGGCGGCGTAGATCAACCCGGTCAGCAGGATCGGGTACAGCGGGTTCCCTTTGAACTCCGACGCCAGCGCGTCCCGGATGGCGTCGATCCGCTCGCCGTTGAACGGCTGGAAGTACCGGGACCGGACACAGAACGTCTCGGTGAAGTACCCCGGCCGGCCGGGCAGCGCGGCAAGGTACCGGAGGGCGTCGTCGAGGTCGTCCTTGTCCACCGTGGTGGCATCGGTGGCGACATGGCACTGGGCGAACACCAGCGAGTACCGGGCGGTGTCCACCGCCGTCACCATCGCCCCCCGACGCTTGAACTCCTGGGCCACCCGGGTGGTGCCGGTGAACAGGTCCAGGGCGGTCTCCGCCCCGGCCGCCGCCAACAGCTCACCGAGCACCGGTACCAGCCGGCGCTTGGAGCCGATGTACTTGATCACGATCCCTCCGACCGGGTCCGCACACGGGCCTGGCATAGACGATAGTCAAAACCGCCGGCCCGGCCCCCACCGCCCCCGGCAGAATGCAACAACCGTTGGTTCCCCGGCCGCTCCCCGACCGGGCGCGGCGACGTACCATCGCCCATGCCGCTCGATCCGGGCTTCGTGGGACGAACCCACGAGCTGGCTGCCCTCCGGGTCGCCGTCGACCGGGCAGCCGCCGGCGCCGGCGCCGTCGTGGTGGTCGAGGGCGACGCCGGGATCGGCAAGACGTCGTTGGTGGACCAGGCGGCGGCCTACGCCACCGGGAGCGGCCTGGCGGTGCTCCGGGGCCGGGCCCGGGAGATGGAGACCCACCGCCCGTTCGGCCTCGTGACCGAGGCCTTCGGCATCCAGGG
>CAYVPF010000010.1:11400-29015 GCA_964453355.1 uncultured Acidimicrobiaceae bacterium
AGATGGAGACCCACCGCCCGTTCGGCCTCGTGACCGAGGCCTTCGGCATCCAGGGAGCCCGACCGGACCCCGCCCACGCGACGATCACCGAGGTGCTGAGCGGGACGGGCCGGCTGCCGTCGGGGGACTGGGCGGCCGCCGAGTTCCGGCTGGTGGAGCTGTTCTTGACCCTCCTCGACGAGACCAGTAGCTCCGGCCCGGTGATGGTGGTGGTCGAGGACCTGCACTGGGCCGACGTGGCCAGTCTGGTCGTCCTCTCCCGTATCGCCACGACCGCGGACCGACCGGTGGCGGTGGTGATGACCGTGCGGCCCCAGCCCCGCCGGGCCGAACTGGCGGCGTTCCTGGGCTCGGGGATCCCCGACGATGCCGTCCGCCTCCGGCTGGGCGCCCTCGCCGAGGCCGAAGGCCACCGGTTGGCGGAGTCGCTGGTCGGGGGGCCGTTGGGGCCGAGGCTGCGGGAGAACGTCGCCGGGGCCGGCGGGAACCCCCTGTTCATCCGGGAGATCGTGAGCGCCTTCGTGGCCGAGGGACTGATCTCCCCGGCGCCGGACGGGGCCCGGGAGCTCGATTTCACCGGGACCAGCCCGTCCTTCTCGGTGGCCCTGTTCTCCCATCTGCACACCTTGCGCCGGCCCACCATGGAGCTCCTCGGGGTGGCCTCGGTGCTCGGCTCCACGTTCTCCCTGCGGACCCTGAGCCAGATCACCGGAAGGTCGGTGGCCGACCTCTGGTCGGATCTGGTCGATGCGCTCGGCCTCGGCGTGCTGGTGGAGGACGGGGACCGCCTGGCCTTCCGGCACGCCCTGATCCACGACTCCTTTTACCGGGACCTGCCGATCCCGGTCCGGGCCGCCCTGCACGGCGACGCGGCCCGGGTCCTCGGCGAGGCCGGCGCCGGTGGCGGCATCGTCGCCGAGCACCTCATCCGGTCCGACTCGCCCGGCTCGGCCGAGACGCGGTCCGGGCTCCACCAGGCCGCCGTCGAAGTGGCCGCCACCGCGCCGGCAGTGGCGGTCGAGCTCTTCGAGGCGGCGTTGGCGACGGTCGACGCCGGCGACCCGGTCGCCGTCGAGATCAACGCCCAGCTGGCTCTGGCCCTGGCCGCCTCGGGCCGCCATCTCCAGGCCGAACCGCTGGCCCGACGGCTCGTCGGCGACGACCGGGTGGGCCAGTGGGAGGCCGCCCTCCGAGCCGTGCTCATCCAGTCGCTGGTCGTCCAGGGGCGCCTGGCCGAGTCCTTCACCGAGGTCGAGGCGGCCACGGGTAGTGAGAGCCTGACGACCCGTGAACGGGCCCGCTTCGCCGCCCGGCGGCCGATGGCCCGGCTGTTCCTCGCCGACTGGGATGGCACGTTACAAGCGGCGGTGGAGGCCGAGGCCCAGGCCGTCGCCGCCGAGGACGCGCCGGCCCAGGTGCTGGCCCTCGGATTGCAGGCCACCGTGGCCTCCATCACCGGCCGCTGGTTGGAGGCCGCCCCCAAGCTGGCCCGGGCGGTGGCCCTCACCGAAGCGGACGGGACCAGGGCCGCCTACGAATGCCTGGCTCAGCAGACCCGGGCCTACGTGTTGGCCGACACCGACGAGCTGGAGCAGGCGCTGGCCCTCAGCCGGTCGGCCCAACGAAGCTCGGAGGCCCTGGGCATCGCCGAAGGCCTGGTCTTCGCCCACCTGGCGTCCGGCTACGTCCTGTTCTTGTCCGGTGACTGGGAAGACGCCTTGACTGCTCACGACGTGAGCATCGCCCTCTCCGAAGAGATCGGCATGGCCTGGCAGGTCGACACCTTCGCCCTGTTGGCCGCCATCACCGCCTGGCGGGGGGAGCTGGCCACCGCCTGGTCGTGGCTGGAGCGGGCCCAGGCGGAGAAGGACGCCGGTGGGCACACCCCCCGGATCGGCTGGCTCGGCTGGGCCCGATCGGTCTTGGAGGAGGCCGCCGGCCGGACCGAGCAGGCCGTCGCCACCCTCTTGCCCGCCTGGGAGGTGTGCCTCGCCTTCGGCGTGCGGGCCGACTACCGGGTGCTCGGCCCCCAACTCGCCCGGCTGACCGCCGCCACCGGGCGCTTCGACCTGGCCGCCGGGGTGGCCGACCACCTCGACGCCCTGTTGGCGGACAACCCGTCGGTCACCAGCCTCCAGGCGGCGTCGACGCAGGCCCGGGGGCTGGCCGACCAGGACGGTGATGCCCTGCTCGAAGCCGTGGCGCTCTACCACCACGCCGGCCGCCCCCACGACCGAGCCCGCTGTGCGGAGGAGGCGGCCGGGGTCCTGGCGCGGGCGGGCCGGCTCGCCGAAGCCCGGGCCGCCGCCGAAGAGGCCTTCGACCTCTATGCCACCCTGGGGGCCGACGGCGAGACGGCCCGGGCGCGGTCAGTCCTGCGCCAGGCCGGTCTGCGGTTCGGTGCCCGCGGCCGGCGGCAACGCCCCGTCTCCGGCTGGGCCGCCCTCACTGATACGGAGCAGCGGATCGCCGGCATGGTCGCGGAGCGCATGACCAATCCGCAGATCGGCGAGGCCATGTTCCTCTCCCGGCGCACCGTCGGTTCGCACGTCTCCCACCTGCTGGCCAAGCTCGGGATGTCCTCCCGCACCGAGTTGATCGCTGCCGGAGCCCGGGGCTCGCTCGAACAGCTCTGAGAGCAGCCCCAGCAGGTCAAACCAGCCGGCGAACGTCCGGGCCGGCAACTGGTCGCTGGTGACCTCGCCCACCGGCGGGTGCAGCTCGTCGACGCGGATCTCGATCCTCACCTCACCAGGCTGTCACCGTCGGGCCCGACAAACATCGGTCAGGTGACCGATGTTTTCCCGCCGGTTGTTCCTTACCGTGCCTGGTGCAGGCCGCCACTCTGAGCCAGGTCCCCCGTCGCGGGGCCCGGTGGCGCCGGTGCCGGGAGGCCGCGACAGTGGGAACGGGGATTGGGGCCGGCTCCGGCCGGGGCAGCGAACGGCGACGGGTGGTCCGGCGGTACGTGGTCTCTTCCCTCGGCGGCCTCTTCACCGTCGCCCTGGCCCTGGCCGTCGCCGGCCACGCCTCCACGGCCGGCGCGACACCCCCCGGAGGGTCGGGCGGATCGGCGACGGCCGTGGCCCTGACCCAGGACCTCTACGTCGCCTCGAGCAGCGGCTCGGTCGCGGAGTGGCCGGCCAACCAAGGCACCGAGAAGACGATCACCAACTCGGTGTCCTCCACGGCTATCGCCGTCGACGCGGCCGGCGACGTGTTCGAGGTCGGGCCGCCCCAGATCGGGGACCTTCTCGACTCGAACTGCGTCTGGGAAGTCAAGCCCGGCGGCTCGGTGCCCTGCGTCCGCACATTCAACAACAACCCGCCGGGCGCGGTGGCCGTCGACGCCGCCGGCGACGTGTACGTGGCCCTCGACAGCAACAACGTGGTCGAGATCCCCTCCAATGGGGGAAGCCCGATCACCACCAACGCCCAGTTGAACGATCCTGAGGGGATGGCCGTCGACCCGGCCGGCGACGTCTACGTCGCCGACACCGGGAACGGCCGCGTGGTCGAGGTCCCGGCCGGCGGCGGGTCGTCCAAGGTGGTGGCCACGGGTCTGGACCAGCCCTGGGGCATCGCCATCGCCTCCGACGGCAACGTCGTCGTCTCCCAGAAGGGGGCCAACACGGTCACAGAGCTCCTACCTGGTGGGGCCCCATCCAACGCGACCAGGGTGAGCCTGGGCAGTGGCTTCAGCCAGCCCAAGGGGGTGACCGTCGACAGCACCGGCAACGTCTTGGTGGCGGACTCGGGGAACGCGCGGATCGTAGAGATCCCGGCGGACGGCACCGGCCAGGTCACGGCGGCCTCCGGCCTCACCGGGCTCACGGCGGTGGGCCTGCAGCCGACGATCTCCGGCCCCTCCGCGCCGACCTCGGTGCAGGCCACAGCCGGCAACGGCCAGGCCAGCCTGGCCTGGACAGCCCCCGCCAGCACCGGGGGCAGCCCGATCACCGGCTACGTAGTGACCCCGTCCATCAGCGGCACTGCGCAGAGCCCGATCAAGACCGGCGGCGCCGGCACGACCTTCACGGTCACCGGGCTGGTCCCGAACACGCCATACACCTTCAAGGTGGCGGCCACCAACGGCGTCGGCACCGGACCGGCCTCGGCCGCCTCCACGGCGGTCGTCCCCAAGCTGCCGGCCACCATCTATGTGACCGACCGGGCCGACGGCCACGTCGTGAGCGTGTCGTCGACAGGTGGGTCGAAGACGACAATCGGCAGCGGCCTGAGCGACCCCGCCCAGGTGGCCGTGGACGGAGCCGGCGATGTCTACGTGGCCGACACCGGCAACAACCGGGTGGTGGAGTTCCGGAAGGGCGGTGGCACAGCGATCACCATCGGCACCGGGCTGAGCGCCCCCCAGGGGGTGGCCGTCGACCCCCAGGGCGACGTCTTCATCGCCGACACCGGCCACAGCCGGGTGGTCGAGGTACCAGCCGACGGTGGTCCCCAGTCGACGGTGGGCACCGGCTTCCTCTACCCGACGGCCCTCGCCCTCGACGCCCAGGGTGACCTGTACGTCGCCAACACCGGCGACAACCAGGTCGTGGAGGTGCCGGCCAGCGGCAGCGAGACGATCGTGGGCAGCGGGCTGAGCGTCCCCCAGGGGGTGGCCGTAGACCAGAAGGGCGACATCTTCGTGGCCGACACCGGCCACAACCGGGTGGTCGAGCTCCCCGCCGCCTCCGCCCCCGGAGGGGCAAGTGGCACACAGGTCACCCTGGCCACCAGCGTGGCCCAGCCCCAGGCGGTCGCCGTCGACGCCAGCGGGGACGTGTTCGTGGCGGACACCGGGGGCAACCGGGTGGTGGCGGTGCCGGCCGGCGGAACGCAGTCGACCGTCCTCAGCCCGGTGACCGCCCCCCAGGGTGTCTTCACGGCGCAACCCCCCACCGTGCCGGCGGCCCCCACCGCCGTCACCGCCATCCAACAGGGTGGCCAGATCTCGCTCAGCTGGACGGCCCCCGGCGACAACGGGGGCCAGCCGGTCACCGGCTGGGTGGTGGTGCCGTCGGTCACAGGGGTGGCCCAGTCGTCGATCAGGCTGACCAGCGCCACAACCGGCTACACCCTCACCGGCGTGACCCAGCACATCTCCTACACCTTCACCGTGGCCGCCGTGAGCTCACTCGGCACCGGCAGCGCTTCGCTGCCCTCGGCCGCTGTGGTCCCCACCCTTCAGCAGGCGGGCGACATCGTCGCCCAGGAGTACTCCCCGGGCACCCAGATGGTCGAGTTGCCGGTGACCGGCGGGGTCACCCCCCTCACCTCCGGGTTCAACTATTCGGCCCAGGGGAGGGTGTCGGGGCTGGTCCTCGACGGCGCCGGCGACGTCTACGCCGCCAACGACTCCGCCGGGCAGGTCTTGGAGGAGCACCCGAACGGTTCGGTCTCCAGCCTCAGCCTGGGTGCGCTCGGGACACACAACCGGCTCCTGGGCATCGCCGCCGACGACCGCGGCAACTTCTTCTTCAGCACCAGCTACCAGGTCTACGAGCTGCCGGGCAACGGTGGGCCCCGCATCACCATCTACACAATCCTGGGCGCCGGCGGCGGCCCGAGCTCGGTGCCGAACCCGGGGCCCTCCCTGACGGTCGACCGGGCCGGGGACCTGTTCTTCACAACGGCCACCCGCACCTCCGGGGTGTTCGACATCTACAAGCTCGGTGCGGCCGGCGGCACCCCGTCCCTGTTCGCCGTGGTCCACGGGTTCATCGGGGGCCTGGGAACGGACGCCACAGGCAACCTCTACGTGGGCCTGTCGGGCGGTTCGACAGGGACAGTGGTGAAGAGGATCACACCGACGGGCACCAAGCAGACGACGCTGGGAGGCACCGACGGGACAGCCGGCAGCCTCGGGGTGACCGCCGGTGGCAGCGTCTATTACACCATCGGGGGCAACGGGCTGCTCATGGAGCTGCCCGCCGGCTCCAGCAGTCCTGGCCGGGTAGGCGGCCTGACACGGAATTTCTACGACGAGGTGGCCGTCCAGCCGGCGACGGGGTACCCGGCGCCCCCGCTCACACCCAGGGCCCGGGAGTCGGGCCACGGCCAGGCCACGGTGTCCTGGGTGCCGTCGATCAACGACGAGGGGAGCACCATCACCTCGTACACGGTGACGGCGTACACCAGTACCGGCACCCAGGTCGGCCAGACGACGGTGGGCGGCTCGGCCACAAGCGCCGTGGTGAGCGGTCTCACACCGACAGGCAGCTACTACTTCACCGTCTACGCCACCAACGGCAACGGGAGCTCGGGGACCGCCTACAAGCCCAGCTACACCATCGACATGCGGGTGGGTTCGGCGGCCGGACCGACGGTGACCACCCCGCTGGTCGGGGCCGGCCCCGGCTCGAGCTGCACCACCGCCGCCTACACGGTGCCGCCCGGGGTCGACTGGGTGCGGATCGATGCCGCCGGGGCGGCCGGCGACAGCGCCCAGAACGTGGCCGCCTCCTTCTGGGAGTCGCTGGCCAACACAGCGGCCTCGATCGTGGGCGCTCCCGGCGCCGGCGCTCTCGATTACGACGTGGTGGGCTCAGTGGTGACAAAGCTGCTGAAGGTCGGGAACAAGGTGACCCAGGCGCTCGTGCACCCGGGCTCCGGCCAGGGCGGCGGCGAAGGGGCCGAGGTGGACGCCGAGCTGCGGGTCACGCCGGGCGAGACCCTGTACGAGACCGTCGGCCAGCCGGGGCTGGCGGCCGAGAACGGGACAACCTGGGGCGAGGGGTTCCCCGGCGGCGGCGAGGTGACAGGGGAGGGAGCCGGCGGTGGCGCCACCCTGGTGTCGACCGTGGCGCCCACCAAGACCTTCGTGGGCGGTACCCACGACGACTGGTACTGCAACGTGCAGAAGAGCGATCTGCTGACCGTGGCCGGCGGCGGGGGCGGGGCCGGCACCGGGGGCATCTTCGGCGACGGCGACAGCGGCGGCAACGCCGGCGTCCTCAGCCTCTACAACGTGGGGACGGCCAACGAGACTTTCACGACCGTCGCCCCCGGCAGCAACGGCGGCGGGGCGACAGGAGGGACAGGGGGCGGCACCGCCAACGGCCTCTACCTCTACGGCCAGACGAGGAACGAGGGCGGGGCCGGCGGCGGCGGGGCCGGCCTCTACGGCGGTAACGCCGGCCAGAACACCGGCTTCGCCAGCCAGGGCGGGGGCACCGGCGGGGGCGGCGGGTCCTCCTACATGGCGCCCAACGGGATCCTCCTCGACTCCTCGGACACGGACCAGAGCCCCATGGTCGCCATCACGCCGATCTCCTCGGGCCAGCTGACCTCCGCTGTGGTGACCGGCACCCCCGACGCCTGCGTGGCGGCCAACAACTGCAAGACCGCCGTCCCGGCCGACACCACCGGGGCCCCGGTGTACGACACCCAGAGCGGCGACGTCTACGTCACCCTCAACCCCGGCCAGCTGCCCAACGGTAACGGCTACGGCACCTACTGGTTCGGGGTCAACGGGTCCTCGTGCGCCCCCGCCAACACGGGGGCCTGCACCAGCTCGTTCACCGGTACCGCGCCGCACATCCTCAACGGCTCCACCTGGGACGGTCCCCTGAACTCGTCGGGCCTGCACACCCTCACCTTCTTCGGCCGGACCACGACTGGGTTCGCGCCGACCGAACCGCTCCAGACCACCTCCTACTTCATCCAGTCGACGTCCTCGTCGAGCTCGATCCCCCAATCGGCCCCGACCGTCACCCGGTCGCCGGTGCTCACCGCCACCACCTTGGGTGGCCAGGCGACCTTCACGGCGGCGGCCACCGGCACCCCCACCCCCACCGTGCAGTGGCAGGTCTCGACCAACGACAGCACCTGGACAAACATCCCCGGAGCCACCAGCCCGAGCTACTCGTTCCTGGCCGCGACGGCCGGGGACTACTACCGGGCGGCGTTCACCAACGCCAAGGGCACGGCGACCACCGCCGGCGCCCAGCTGGTCTTCCTCAACCCGCCGGCGATCACCGAGCAACCGGGCACTCAGGACTACACGGCCAACCAGTCGCTGAGCCTGACGGCCGGCGCCACGTCGACAGCCCGCTTCCCCACCACCGTCCAGTGGCAGTCGTCGACCAACGGCGCCACATGGTCGAACGTCGCCGGAGCCACCTCGGCCACCTACACCTTCACGGCCACCGGGGCGCAGAGCGGCGAGGAGCTCCGAGCCATCTTCACCAACGTGGCCGGCTTCGCCGATACCCAGGCCGCCTCCCTGGTGCTGCGGGCCGCCCCGGTGGTGACCCTGCAGCCGGTCAACCAGGTGCTGCCCAGCGGCCAGATGGCCTCCTTCAGCGCCGCCGCCGTCGGCGGCGCCACTCGTACCGTGCAGTGGCAATCGTCGACCAACGACGGCGCCTCCTGGACCTCGGTAGGTATGGGCGGCCAGAGCGACGTTCTGTCGGTCACCGTCGGGCCGACCACGGCCGGGAACCTGTACCGGGCCGTGTTCACCGACGCCGTGGGCACGGCCACCACGACATCGGCCAGCCTCACCGAGGCGGTCGCTCCCTCGGTGACCACCCCGCCCCAGAACACCACCGTGGCCGTCGGCGGATCGGCGACCTTTTCCGTGGTCCCAGCCGGCACCCCGACCCCCACCGTCCAGTGGGCGTCGTCGACCGACGGCGGCCGGACATGGTCGGCCGTCACCGGAGCCACGGCGGACACCTACGCCTTCACCCCCACCACGCCCAGCAACGGCAGCGAGTACGAGGCCACCCTGACCAACGTGGCCGGGTCCGTCACCACCACCCCGGTCACCCTGACCGTCACCGCCCCGCTCACCCTGTCGCTGCAGCCCGAGAACCAGACCATCGACAACGGCACGACCGTCACCCTCGGCGCGGTGGCCACAGGGCTCCCGGAGCCGACGGAGCAGTGGCAGCTCTCCACCAACGGGGGCGCGACCTTCACCAACATTCCCGGGGCCACCGGCGCCGCCCTGTCGGTGATCGGCGCCCCGGCGCTCGATGGGGCCCTCTACCGGGCGGTCTTCGCCAACGGCCTGCAGACGGTCACCACCCGGGCGGCCACCCTGCACGTCCACTACGTCACCGTGACAACGACCACCTGCCCGGCCACACCGAAGATCCTGGTGGGCACCACACTGGCGATGACGGCCAGCGCCAAGAGCGGGGATCCGCTCACCGTCACCTGGTCTTCCCTACCGGGCACATGGGCGACCACAACCGGCACGTTCCGCGGGGTGACCATGGCGGGGATGACCTTGCCGACCACCAGCGCCGACATCGGCACCAGGACGCTCACTGCCACCTTCACCGACCAGAGCGCCGCCGGCAGTGCCCGATACGACCGGTACGACACGGCCCAGTGCACCTTCACGGTGGCCCCCGGCCTGGGGTCCACCATCACCCAGGCGCCGGCGGCCAACGGCGGGACCCCGGTCCCCGACGGGACGAACCAGTACGTGCTGTCGGCCAAGGGCACCGGGTTCCCCCGCCCGACGGTCACCTGGCAGGAGTCGTCCGACGGCGGGACAACCTGGACCGGTGTCGCCACCGGGGTCACCACCACGGCCGGTACCGTCAACGGCAACACAGGCAACGGCAACACAGTGGCCGCCACCAGCCTGTCCCTCTACCCTTACCCTTCGGACATCGGCCACCAGTACCGGGTGGTGTTCACCAACGCCTTCGGCACGGCGACCAGCACACCGGTGACCCTGGAACCGGCGACCCCCCAGGTGGTCACACAGCCGGCGGCCTCCACCACGGTGCCCGAGGGCCAGACACTGACGCTGGCGGCCAAGGCGTCCGGCGCCTACGGGCCCCTCACCGTCCAGTGGTACGGCCCGGACCACTCGGCCATCACCGGCGCCACGTCGACCACCTACACCGTCAACGCCACCCAGCTGCCCAGCGGCTGCGACGCTCCGGCCAGCTGCGCCTACTACGCCGTCTTCACCAACAGCCTCGGGGTGCAGGGCACCTCGGCCGGGGCCCAGGTGACCGTCGACAAGCCACCGGCCTTCACCTCCCCGGCACCGCCGACGACGGGCGCCGTCGGGCAGCCCTACCAGGCCGGCTTCACCGCTGCCGGCTTCCCGGCGCCCACCTATTCGCTCGCCGCCGGCGCGCCGGCGTATCTCTCGATCAACGCCACCACCGGGACGGTGGCCGGGACGCCCACGCCCGCAACCACCACGTTCACCTATTCAGTAGTGGCGGCGAACGGCGTGACACCGGCCGCCACGGCCGGGCCGTTCACCGTGACCGTCGCCGGGCCGACCCTCTCGACCTCACCGACCACGGCGACGGCGACCACCGTGTCGGGCTACGCCGGGCAGCTGTCGACCGCCGGTGGCTTCGGCTCGGTCACCTACACCCAGACAACCGGGAGCCCGGCCATCACCGTGAGCCCAACAGGCGCCGTGTCGGCCCCGGCGCCGCTGGCGCCCGGCCTCTACAGGGCCGGGGGGACCGACGTCGACGCCTTCAGTGAGTCGGGGACCTGGAGCTTCTCCCTGACAGTCAAGCCGGTGACCCTCACCCAGTCCGGCACCGCGCCCTCGACCCTGACCGCTTCCGGGAAGGCCCTGGCCCTCTCCGTACCGGTCGGCCACAGCGGCGCCGGCCAGCTGACCACCACCGGCGGCGCCGGCACCGTCGCCTACCACCACAGTGCCGCCTCCCCGTACTTCACCGTGTCCACAGCGGGGGCCATCTCGGTCCCGGCCAGTTTGTCGGTGGGGATGTACGGGCTCTCGGGTACCGACTCGGATCCCTACGGCGACACCGGCACCTGGTCGGTCACCGTCACCGTGACCCCGAGCACGCTCGTGACCACGCCGACCACCGGCACAGCCACCCGCCGCTCCCCCTATGCCGGCCAGCTGGTCACCACCGGCAACGTCGGTGCACTCACCTACCGCCAGAGCACGGGCAGTCCCGACATCACGGTGTCGCCCTCGGGGGTCGTCAGCGCACCGGCATCGCTGGCCGTCGGCAGCTACCGGGCCACCGGCATGGTGGCCGACGCCCAGGGCGACTCGGACCCGTGGACCTTTACGCTCACCGTGGTCGGCGACACCCTCACCACCACCCCCATCACCGACTCCACGCCCTACGGGGCGCCGTACGCCGCCCAGCTGGTCTCGACGGGCGGGCAGGGGCCCACCACCTACGTCCAGACGACAGGCAGCGCCGTCTCCGTCTCGTCCTCGGGCGCCGTCAGCGCACCGGCCACCCTGGTCTCAGGTACCTACCGCGCCAGTGGGACCGACACCGACGCCTACGGCGACAGCGGCACGTGGTCCTTCACCCTGACCGAGACCAACGTCCCGGCCACCGCCTCGCTGTCGATCGACGAGTCGACCACACCGCCGACCTTCACCCACAGAGGCCAGCCGTTGACCATGTCGTACCTGGTCACCAACACCGGCAACGTCGGGCTCTCGAGTGTCGCCGTCCAGGACGCCGGCACAGGGTCCGGAGGGATAGGGGTCTCCGGTATCAGCTGCCCCAGCGCCTCCCTACGGGCCGGGACGGCGGAGACCTGCACGGCCACCTACCTGGTGACCGAGGCCGACCTCCTGGCGGGTTCGTTCAGCGACTCGGCCACCGCCTCGGGCGTTCCCCCGGCACCGGTCGCTCCGGCCACGGCCACCGCCACCTCGGCTCCCCTGACGGTCGCCAATCCGGCCGGCGCGGCGGCGCCCTCGGTGTCCATCTCCGAGTCGGCCACACCGCCGGTCTACACAGCGCTGGGCCAGCGCATCGCCCTGGCCTACCAGGTCACCAACACCGGCAACGTCCCGCTGACAACAGTGGCCGTCGACGATCAAGGCACAAAGGTCGTCGACACCACCTGCCCGAGCAGTTCCCTTCCGGCAAGTACCGCGGAGACCTGCACCGGCTCCTACGTGGTGACGCAACCCGACATCATCGCCGGTTCGTTCACCGACACGGCATCGGCCACCGCCGTCCTCCCGGGCTGGCCCACCGCCGTCACCTCGGCCACAACCTCGCTGAAGGTCACAGACCGGTCGGGCCCGGCGGCCCCGTCCCTGTCGGTGACCGAATCGGCCACACCCACCACCTACACCTACCGCGGCCAGGCCCTGGCCCTGTCGTATCTGGTCATCAACACCGGCAATGTCCCGCTGACAACAGTGGCCGTCGACGGCACCGCCGCCGGGGTGACCGGGCTCACTTGCCCGAGCAGCTCGCTGCCGGCCGGCGCAGTGGAGACCTGCACGGCCACCTACGCCGTCACCCAGGCCGACATCATCGCCGGATCGTTCGCCGACCCGTCGTCGGCCTCGGCCGTCCTCCCGGGCAGTGGGCCGGTCCACTCGGCCACCACCTCGTTGACGGTCCTCGACGCGGCCGGCCCGGCGGCACCGGCCCTGTCGGTGACGGAGTCGGCGACACCGTCCCCGTACGCCACGGCGGGCCAGCCGGTGACGCTGTCGTACCAGGTCACCAACACCGGCAACGTCCCGCTGACAACAGTGGCCGTCGACGACACCACCGCCGGGGTCACGACCGCCACCTGCCCGGCCGGCACACTGGCGGCCTCAGCCACAGAGACCTGCACGGCGACGTGGACGCCGAACCAGGCCGACCTCGACGCCCAAACGACGTTCACCGATTCGGCGTCCGCCGTCGCCGTCCTGCCCGGCCAGGCCACACCGGTCGCCTCGGCCGGGGTGACCCTCTCCGTTCCGGCCACCGCCCGCCCCTCGCTGTCGCTGTCGGTCACCGAGAACCTGACATTCGAGACACCCGACGTTCCGCCCACCACGTATCCCATGCTCGTCGCGAGCAGGGTGACGGCCGACTTCATCTATACCGTCCGCAACAACGGAAGCCAGACGCTGAGCGGCATCACCCTCGGCAACACGCTCAGCGGCCTGACCGGGCTCTCCTGCCCGCAGTCCACCCTCGCCCCCGGACAGCACGAGACGTGCGTCGCCAATTACGTGGTGGGGGCGACCCCGATAGCGAACCTGCTGGACGCCGCGGCGGCCTTCGGCACGCCGCCCGGCGCCGCCGTGCCCATCGCCTCGCCGTACGCCGGGATCTACCTGACCGCCGTCACACCCGATTTTCCCCAGCCGACCTACGCCCAGACAGCCGGCGCCCCCCAGCTCACGGTGGCCTCGACAGGGGCCTTCTCCGGCGTGACCCCGGGGGATTACACGGCCAGCGGTGTCTATGAGTACCACTACTACCCCCACGGGGGACCGACACAGTGGTCGTTCAGCCTCGACCTGGGCGTGCCCGGCCCAGCCAGCCTCGCCCCGTCGACAGTGCCGCTCACCGCCGTCGCCGGCAGCGCCTACCAGGCCACCTTCACCCCGGGCGGGTTTCCGAACCCCACCTTCTCGCTGACAGCGACAGCCCCCTCGTTCCTGTCGATCAACCCCACCACGGGGACGATCAGCGGGGTGCCCGCCGGCGGTATCCCGTCCTTCACGTATTCGGTGACGGCCTCCAACGAGTTCTCGCCGCCGGCCACCGCCGGACCGTTCAGCGTCCGTGTCACCCCGGCCACGCTGACCACCACCCCGGCGGCGGGGACCACGCCGGCTGGAAGCCGCTTCACCGATCAGCTGCGCACGACCGGGGCCGACGGTGCCGTGACCTACGCCCAGACCCTGGGCACCGCCTTCACGGTGGCGCCGACAGGGTCGGTGTCGGCACCGGGCACGCTGCCCGTCGGCACCTACACCGTCGCTGGCACGGATGTCGACGCTAACGACGACCCCGGCACCTGGAGCTACGTGCTGACGGTCGAATCCGTGCCACTGACCACCACCCCCGGATCGGCCAGCACCACGAGCACCACCCCCTACGCCGGCCAGCTGGCCACCACCGGGGGCATCGGGAGCCTGGTGTACACCCAGATGTCGGGGGGCCCAGCCGTCCTGGTGTCCCCGACGGGCGCCATCTCGGCCACCGGCCCCCTCGTCGTCGGCGCGCATCCGGCCAGCGGTACGGTGACCGACTCGCTGGGCGACACCGGCAACTGGTCGTTCACACTGACCGCCACCAGCACCACACTGACCACCACCCCGGCCACCGACTCGGCCTCCACCGGGTCGGCCTACGCCGGCCAGCTCGCCACCACGGGCGGCATCGGGGCGGTCACCTACACCGAGACCACAGGGGTTCCGGCCCCCGGTACCCCCGGCATCACCGTCGCCACAACAGGGACGATCAGTGCCCCCGGCACGCTGACCGTTGGTGACCACACCGTGGGCGGCACCGAGGTGGACAGCCTCGGCGACACCGGCACCTGGACCTTCACCCTCACCGTCCAGCCGGTGCCGCTCACGACGACGCCGTCGTCGGGTTCGACGCCGTCGACCACCACCTATGCCGGCCAGCTCACCACCTCGGGGGGCTTCGGCCCGGTGACCTACACACAGAGCTCCGGCAGTCCGGCCATCGTCGTGTCGACATCGGGGGCCGTCACCTCGACCGCGCCGCTGGCGACCGGCACCTACACGGCCCGGGGCACGGAAACCGACGCTCAGGGGGACACCGGGACCTGGGCCTTCATCCTGACGGTGACCGGCACGACACTGACAACCCCACCGTCCGGCGGCACCACCGCTGCGGGCACGGCGTACACCGGCCGTCTGACCACCACCGGGGGATCCGGGACAACCACGTACCTCCAGAGCCAGGGCGGGTCCGCCGTAACGGTCGCCGCCACAGGGGCGGTCTCGGCGCCCGGCACCCTGGCCGTCGGCACCTACGTGGCCAAGGGGACCGACGCCGACAGCTACGGCGACAGCGGGACCTGGTCGTTCACCCTCACCGTCACCCCCACCACCCTCACGACGACGCCGACCTCGGGGCAGACCACAGCCGTCACGCCCTACTCGGGCCAGCTGTCCACCACCGGCGGCAGCGGGACGGTCACCTACACCCAGACCTCGGGCAGCCCACAGATCTCCGTCTCGTCGTCGGGAGCGGTGGCTTCGGCGAGCCCGCTGGGCACCGGCATGTACCAGGCCACCGGGACCGAGGTGGACGGCCTGGGCGACACCGGGACATGGACGTTCACCCTGACCGTGACCCCCGCCCCACTGGCCGCCACACTCACCGCCTCGGTCCCGGCCGGCACGGCCTACGCCGGTCAGCTGTCCGCCGTCGGTGGTGCGGGGACGGACACCTACACCCAGACAGCGGGCAGCCCCTCGGTGACGGTGAGCCCGACAGGAGCCGTCTCGGCCCCGGACACCCTGACGGTCGGCCGCCACACGGCGACCGGTTCCGTCGTCGACGCCTATGGCAGCTCGGGCACCTGGTCGGTGACCCTCACCGTGAGCCCCAACACCCTCCGCACCACCCCGGGAACAGGGTCGGTGACGAGGGGCAACGCCTACTCGGGCCAGCTCACCACGACCGGCGGCATCGGGGTGGTGCAGTACACCGGGGCCAGCAGCACAACAGCGGTGACGGTCACCTCCACCGGGGCCGTCACTGCCGGCCCCACACTCTCGCCGGGGACCTACAGCGCCAGCGGCACGACCAGTGATGGGTTGGGCGACACCGGCACCTGGGCATTCACCCTGACGGTGAACAGCCTTCCCCTCACGACCACGCCCGGAGCCGACTGGACCGGCTCCCACACACCGGCTTACGGCAACCAGCTGGTCACCACCGGTGGCGCCGGGCCCTACACCTATACCGAGACCAGCGACACCGAAGGGCTCTACCTGCAGCCGGCGACACGGTCGCCCGGGGCAGGCGGCCTCACTGTCAGCCCGACTGGTGCTCTGTCCGCTCCCGCTGACCTCGGCACGGTGACAGGCGAGGCCGAGAACGTGCTCTACGCCTCGGGCACGGTGACCGACGCCGACGGCAACACCGCCCCTTGGGCCTTCACCCTGTACGTCACCTCGTACCCGAAGGGGACATTCAGGTACCCGACAGAGCTGCCCTCGCCGGAGACGGCCGTGGTCACCGCCGGTCAGCCGTACAGCGCCTGCCTGACCTTCCCGGACTACTTCGCCGGTCGTCAGGTCTCCTACCCGGTGGCCAACACCGTCACCCAGCTCACCGGCGCGCCGGCCATCTCCGTCGGCAGCAACGGCTGCATCACCGCCCCCGGCTCGATCCCGGTCGGCACCTACCAAGCCATCGGTATCGACCGCCAGACAACCCCCTCCAACCAGAGCATCACACCGTTGGCCGAGGGCTGGACGTTCACCCTGACAGTGGCGTCCAGCACACTGACGACCACCCCCGGCACAGCTTCCATCACGGTAGGGGCCACATACTCGGGCCAGCTGTCCACGTCGGGCTCCACGGGCGCCGTCACTTACGGCCAAACCACCGGGACCCCCGATCTCACCGTCAGCCCCACCGGGTCCATCACGGCCCTCGGCACCCTGCCGGTCGGGAGCTACACGGCCACCGGCACCGAATCCGACACCGCCGGGGACACGGGAAGCTGGTCGTTCACTTTGACGGTCACACCGAGCACATTGAGCACCACCCCGACAACTATCTCCGTGCCGGCTGGCACCCCGCTCTCCGCCACCCTGTCGACTTCCGGCGCCCACGGCCCGGTGACCTACGCCGAGAGCTGGGGTTCATCGGTCATCTCGGTCACCACAACAGGAGCGGTGAGTGCCCCGCCCACCCTCAGCCCGGGCCTGTACCTGGTCGCCGGCACCGCCACCGACACTTCGCACGACTCGGACAACTGGTCGGTGCTCGTCAACGTCACAGCCGTCACGTTGGCCACCTCGCCGACGGAGGCTTCCACGGGCGGCACGACCCCGTTCGCCGGTCAGCTGGACACGACTGGCGGGACCGGCGCCGTCACCTACACACAGACCGGCGGCACGCAGACCACAGGCTCGTACGACCTCACGGTGTCGCCGACCGGCGCCGTCGCCGCTCCCGCCACACTGCCGACCGGGGTGTACACGGCCAGTGGCACCGACCAAGACTCGTTGAATGACACCGGCACATGGTCGTTCACCCTCTACGTCACCCACCTGACCACGACGCCGACCACCGGTTCAGTGGTGGCCGGCACCGCCTACTCGGGCCAGCTGACAACCGCCGGCGGCACAGGTCACTACACGTACACCCAGACTTCCGGCGCACCCGATCTGGTCGTCGCAGGTACAGGCGCCATCTCGGCCCCGGACACCCTGGCCGCTGGCGGTCCCTACGGCACCAGCGGCACCGTCACCGACCAGTCGGGTGACACCAACTACTGGTCCTTCACATTGACCGTCACCCCCGTCGCGCCGACCTTCACCGCCGGCCACACCACACCCCCGACCACCGGCGTGGTCGGCACGCCCTACAGCTACACCTTCGCCGCCTCGGGGTACCCGGCGCCGACCTTCACGCTTGGTGGCGGGGCGCCGACATGGCTGCACATCACATCGACGACCGGCACGGTGACCGGCACGCCTCCAACCGAGACCACCAGCTTCAGCTACACGGTGACCGCCACCAACTCGGTCACCCACGTCACCACGGCGCCCATCACCGTGACCGTCACCCCGGCCCTCGTGGCCCCAGCCTTCACGGCCGACACCGCGCCGACCACCGGCGTGGTCGGCACGCCCTACAGCTACACCTTCGCCGCCTCGGGGT
>CAYVPF010000010.1:29115-34719 GCA_964453355.1 uncultured Acidimicrobiaceae bacterium
CGACGACCGGCACGGTGACCGGCACGCCTCCAACCGAGACCACCAGCTTCAGCTACACGGTGAAAGCCACCAACTCGGTGACCACCGTGACCGGCCCGCTGATCACCGTGACCGTCACGCCCGCAGCGACGACTCCCGCCTTCACCACCGGCCACGCCACACCTCCGACCACGGCCGTGGTGAGCACCGCCTACAGCTACACCTTCGCTGCCTCGGGGTACCCGGCCCCGACCTTCAGCCTCGGTGTCGGGGCACCGACCTGGCTGCACATCACATCGACGACCGGCACGGTGACGGGCACGCCCCCAACGGGGACCACCACCTTCAGCTACTCGGTCACCGCCACCAACTCGGTGACCCACGTCACCACGGCACCGTTCACCGTGACGGTCACCCCGGCCCTCCAGACACCGGGATCGACACCCACGCCAGGCACACCGACTTCCGGTACACCGGCTCCGGCCACACCCACGCCGCCTCCGGTGACGACGACGCCGATCACACCAAGCCGGGTGGCGGGGGACTACCTGGCGGCCGTCCCGGACGGCAGCGGGTACTGGGTGGTCACCGCCACCGGGTCGATCACCGACCACGGGTCGGCGGCCGGCTACGGCTCGATGGCCGGCCAGCACCTCAACCAGCCGATCGTGGGGATCGCGAGCACGCCGGACGGAAAGGGCTACTGGCTGGTGGCCGCCGACGGCGGCGTCTTCGCCTTCGGGGACGCCCAGTTCTACGGTTCGACCGGCGACATCCACCTGAACCAACCGATCGTGGGCATGGCCAGCATGCCGGACGGGAAGGGCTACTGGCTCGTGGCGTCCGACGGTGGCGTCTTCGCCTACGGGGACGCCCAGTTCTACGGATCGACGGGGAGCATGCACCTCAACCAGCCGGTGGTGGGCATGGCGGCGATGCCGGACGGCGGCGGCTACTGGCTGGTGGCCGCCGACGGTGGCGTCTTCGCCTTCGGCGACGCCCCATTCCACGGCTCACTGGGCGACGTGCACCTCAACCAACCCATCGAAGGAGTGGTCACGACCCCCGACGGCGGCGGCTACTGGCTGGTGGCCCCGGACGGCGGGGTGTTCTGCTTCGGCGACGCCCAGTTCCACGGTTCGCTGGGCGGATCGCCGCCGGGCGACGCGGTGATCGGCCTCTTCACCACCGCTGACGGCTCGGGGTACACCGAGGTCGACGCCGACGGCACGGCGACGCCATTCGGCGACTCGTAGCGCGCCGGGTAGGACGACGGTTCGAGCGGGTCAGCTCCGACGAGGTGACCACCGGAACCGTCGGACGGCGATCACGGTGGCGACCGCTCCCCAGACGACCACGACCAGCAGGTCGTGCCAGGCCCACGGCGAGACCCCGTGCTGGAACCCGAACGGCGCCGAGACGGCCAGGATGAAGTGGCGCACTGGGAAGAGGTTCGAGAACTTGGCCAGACCCGAGTTGGCCTTGAGCGGGAACCACAGCCCGGACAGGAACAGGAGGACGAAGAACACGATGCTGATCACCGGCCCGGCCGCCTCCTGATTGGGGATCACGGTGCTCATGGCCACCCCCATGGCGGCGAAGCTGGCGATCCCGACCAGGAGGACGACCACGAACGCGCCGATCGAGGTCGGAAGGTGGACGCCGTAACCGAACCGGCCGATGACCAACAGCAGCACCACCTGGATCACGGCGACGATCGCCGTGCTGACGAAGATGGCCGCGATCAACACCCAGGCCGGAACGGGGCTCAGCCGTAGGCGCTTCAGCAGCCCGGTCTCCCGCCGCACGACCAGGCTGACGGCGAGGGTGGTGAAGGCCGCGGCCATGACCCCGTAGGCGACGAAGCCCGGGACGTAGTAGTCGACCAGCTTGATGTTCCCGAGATAGCTGATCCGCGAGTTGCCGGCGCTGGCCCCGAGCAGCACCAGGAAGACCACCGAGAACCCGACCGTGAACACCGCACCGATCCGGTTCACCCAGAAGAACAACTGCTCGTAACGGACCATGTGGGCGACGAGCCCCAGGTCGCGGGGACCCCCGGGCTTCGGAGCCTCCGTCGTCGTGTGCTCGCTCACCGGCCTTCCTCTTCTTCCGGTTCGTCGGTGTCCGACCGGGTCAGGTTGAGGTAGGTGTCCTCGAGCGTGGCCCGGGTGACGCTGAGGCCACTGAGCTCGACGCCACGCTCGATCGCCCAGTTGAGGATCCGGGCCAGGACCGCCACCTCGTCGTCGGTGGCGATCTCCACCGCCCGGGCCTCGATCGCCGAGGGGGTGACGGGCAACGCCGCCGGGATGGCGCCGTCGGGGAGCACGAAGCGGATGGTGACGCGGCCGCGGTCGCGTCCGCCGAGCGACGACGGCGCGCCGGTGGCCACGATCCGACCCCGGGCCAGCACGGCCACGTTCTGGGCCAGAGCCTCGACTTCGTCCATGTAGTGGCTGGAGAGCAGCACGGTCGTACCTTCGGCGGACAGCCGGCGGATGAGGTCCCACGTCGTGCGCCGGGCGGCGGGATCGAGCCCGGTCGTGGGTTCGTCCAGGAACAGGAGCTCGGGATGGCCGACGATGCCCAGGCCGACGTCGAGCCGGCGCTGCTGGCCGCCCGAGAGCGTCTTCACCTTGGCGTCGGCCTTCTCTTCGAGCCCGACGAGCTCGATGACCTCGCCGACCGGCCGGGGCGAGGGGTAGAACCCGGCGTTGCGCTCCAGCACCTGGCGGACGGTGATGAACTGCTCGACGGCCAGTTCCTGGAGGACGATCCCGAGCCTCGTCCGCAGCCACCGCTGGGCGTGCCGGTCGCCCGGGTCGATCCCGAGCACCCGCACCTCGCCGCCGTCCCGGCCGGTGAACCCTTCGAGGATCTCGATCGACGTGGTCTTGCCGGCGCCGTTGGGACCGAGGAGGGCGAACACCTGGCCGGTCTCCACCTCGAAGCTCACGTCATCGAGGGCACGAAGGGAGCCGAACGACTTGCGCAGCCCCTTCACACTGACTGCCGGCACCTGGCTCCCCTACTGCTCGGTGGACTGCTCTGTGAACCGGTCCGTTTCGAGCGAATATCGCTGTCTTAAACAGTCACTGTACCAGATAGGATTTGGCATGCCCCGGGAAGCGTCTGGCGAGATCTCTAACGATCAGGCCGGGTTCCTGCTGTCGAGGGTCGGGACGGCCGTGCAGTCGGGGTTCAAGGAGGTGCTGGCCGGATGGGGGGTTCGCCCCCTCCACTTCCTGGTCCTGCGCGCCCTCGGGGCCCACTCGGGGTCGTCCCAACAGGACCTGTGCCGGCTACTGCACATCGACAGCGGGAACATGGTCGAGCTGTTGGACGCGCTTGAGACCAAGGGCTACGCCCAGCGGGCGCCCGACCCCCGCGACCGTCGCCGGCATGTGGTGTCCATCACCCGGGACGGCCGGACGGCGCTGCTCCGGATCGCCAAAGCCGTCGACGACTACGACCGTCAGTTCCTGGCCCCGCTCGACGCCGACGAACGCCGCCAGCTGGTCGAGCTCCTCGCCAAGCTCTATGCGCCGACCGCCGAGGGGCGAGGCGGCGGTTGGGTCGCCACCGCGGCCGGTCCGGAGGCGCCGTGACCGACAGCCGTCCTCACGGGCTGCCGGCCGCCCGCACCTGGGCGGCGGTGAGGGGCGGATGGCGCAGCGGGGTGGCCGACGGCGCGGCGGCCGCCAACAGCAGGTCGAGATGCCGCAACCAGGCGGCGGGGGCCACCGGTGCGGTCGTCTCGATCACGGCCCGCATCGACCAGTGCAGCATGATCACGTCCTCGTAGACCAGATCGGCCCGCACCGAGCCGGCCTCTTGGGCCCGGGCCAGGAGCTGACGGCCGACCTTCTCGATGTCGGTCCGGACGGGGCTGCGCTTGGCGTCGTTCCACAGCCGGGCCAGGCACCCGGCGTGATCGGCCTGCAGCTGCCCGACCGCTCGCATGAAGGCGGCGAACCCGGTGGCCGGGGGTTCGTTGTCCAGGGCCCCGGTGGCGGCGGCCAACACCTCTTGGAGGAGCTCGCTCACCACGGCCTCGATCAACGACTCCTTCGTCGGGAACCGCCGGTAGAGGGTCCCCACCCCGACCCCGGCCCGGTGGGCGATCATCTCCACCCCGGTGTCGAGGCCTTCCTCGTAGAAGGTGGTCCGGGCCGCGGCCAGGATCTTGGCCAGATTGCGGGCGGCATCCCGGCGGAGGGCCGGCCCCTCGATGGCCGGCAGGAGGTCCAGCCCCGGCCCCTCCCCGAGGTCACCGGGCCGGCGGTGGGCACTCGCCCGGCCGGCGGTCATGCGTCGGTGACGGTGCCGCCGGCCACGATGGCCAGCTCCGCGTGATCAAGGTGGTGGTCGTGGGCCGTCGAGGCCGCGGGGTTCGGACTGGTCGGGATGAACAGCGCGGCGATCACGGCCACTACCGTCACGATGCCCAGGAAGGCGAACCCCCGGGTGTAGCCCGACTCGACGGGGACCCCGCTGCCCAGCAGCTTCGAGGTCACGATGCTGGCCATGACCGCCGCCCCGATGGCGCCCCCGATGGTCCGGATGTTGGCGTTCATGCCGCTGGCCACTCCGGTCTGGGCCGGGGGGACCGCCTCGACGATCAGGCTGGACATGGCCGAGTAGGCGAGTCCCAGCCCGATCCCCAGCAGGGTGCTGGCCAGGTAGATCTCCCAGGGCTGGTCGTGGGCGAAGGCCAGGATGAAGTAGGACCCGGCCGAAGCGACGGACCCGGCAACGACGGCGGTCTTCGAGCCGATGCCGGCGGCGATCTTGCCGGTGAACAGCCCGCCCACGAACATGGTGACGGTGAGCGGCAGCAGGTAGATCCCCGACTGGGTGACGCTGGCCCCGAACCCGTACCCCGACGACTTCGGGGTCTGGAGGAACTCGGGCAGGAAGGTGATGAACGAGTACATCCCGACCCCGAACAGGAGGGCGACGAGGTTGTTGATCCACACCGCCGGGGCCCGCATCATCCGCATGTCGATCAACGGTGACCGCACCCGGAGCTCCACCAGCACCCAGCCCACCGCCAGGACCACCGCCAGGACGAACAGGCCGATCACCTTGACGGAACCCCAACCCCAGACCGGGGCCTCGCTCACCCCCACCAGCAGGGCCACCAGCCAGCCCGAGAGGAGGACCGCCGCGGTCCAGCTCACCCCCCCGGGCGTCCGGATCGGCGACTCCGGCACGAAGAAGTGGGCCATGACCAGTCCCACCACGGTCATGATCAGGGGGATCCAGAACAGCCAGTGCACCCCGAGGTGCTCGACGATGGGACCGGCCAGGACGATACCCAGGCCGGCCCCCACGGCGATGACGGCGGCGATGAACCCGACCGCCCCGGCCACCTTGGCTTGGGGAAACTCGTCCCGGATGATCCCGAACGACAGGGGGAGCACCGCCCCGCCGATCCCCTGGATCACCCGGGCCACGATCAGCACCAGGATCGAATGGGCCAAGCCGGCCAACACCGACCCGACGGCCAGCGCCACCAGCGTCACCACCAGCAGGCGCTCCTTGCCGGCCATGTCGCCGATCCGACCCAGGATGGGAGTGAAGATCGAAGCGGACAGGAGGTAGGCGGTCAGCACCCAG
>CAYVPF010000011.1:0-33504 GCA_964453355.1 uncultured Acidimicrobiaceae bacterium
CCCCGGTGACGGCGAAGGCGACACCGACCCCCACGGCCACCACCACCAACAGCACGACAGCCAGGATCCACGGGCGACGCTTCTTGGGCGAGCTGTGTGCTGCCAGCGCCTGCATGGTCCTCTGCCCCTCTCCGCTTCCTGACCGGCGTCATTTGGGTACCCGCTGCGGCGCCGATGGCACCCAGTTCGGACGATACCCACTGAACGGCGGTACGCGGCACGCGGGTCGACACCTTTTTGTGCCCGTCAAGCGGCAACCGCAGCAATGGGGATCGGGAAGGGCCATCCGCCGGCCCGCACCGGGGCACTACATCCGGTCGGGAGCCTCCATGCCGAGCAGACCGAGCCCCTTGGCCAGCACCCTGGCCGTCAGGTCGGACAGGAGCAGCCGGCTGCGCCGGGTCTCGTCGTCCGGAGCCTTCAGGACCGGGCAGTGCTCGTAGAAGGTGGTGAAGGTGGCGGCCAGGTCGAAGAGGTAGCCGCACAGCTTGGAGGGGGCGTCGGCGGCGAGGGCCTCCCGGACGGCGGCCCCGAACCCCAGGAGGCCAACGGCCAGGGCCCGCTCCTGCGGGGCCACGACGGTGGGGGGCACCGCAGGATCGGGCGGGGCGATCTCGGCCCGACGGAAGATGGAGCAGATGCGGGCGTGGGCGTACTGGAGGTACGGCCCGGTGTTGCCCTCGAAGGCCAGCATGCGGTCCCAGTCGAACACGTAGTCCTTCGTCCGGTCGTTGGCCAGGTCGGCGTACTTGACCGCCCCGATCCCCAGGGCCCGGGCCACCCGGTCTCGCTCGGCCGGGGCCATGTCCACGTCCCGGTCGGCCATCGCCGCCCCGGCCCTCGCCACCGCCTCGTCCAGCAGGCTCACCAGCTTCACCGACTCCCCGGAACGGGTCTTGAACATCTTGCGGTCCTCCCCCAGGACGCTGCCGAAGGCCACGTGCTCGGCCGACACCCCGTCGGGCAGCCAGCCGGCCATCCGGGCCACGGCCACGCACATCTGCAGGTGCTGGGCCTGGGGGGCCCCGACCACGTACAGGATGCGGTCGGCCCCCAACCGGTCCACCCGGTCCCTGATGGCGGCGAGGTCCGTGGCGGCATAGCCGTAGCCACCGTCGGACTTGCGGACGATCAGCGGCAGCGGATCGCCGTCCCGGTTGGCGAAGCCGGGAGGGAAGACACAGAGAGCCCCGTCGTCCTCCACCAACAGCCCCAGCCGCTCCAGGTCCTCCACCACGCCCGGCAGCATGGGGTTGTAGAAGCTCTCCCCCACGATGTCGTCGTCGGTCAGCAGCACCCCCAGCTTGGCGTAGACGTCGTCGAAGTACCGGACGCTCTCGGCCACCAGCAGCCCCCACAGGCGGAGGGTCTCGGGATCCCCGGACTGCAGCAGGACGACCCGCCGGCGGCTGCGCTCCCCGAACGACGGGTCGGCGTCGAAGGAGGTGCGGGCCTCCTGGTAGAAGCGGCTGAGGTCGCCCACCGACAGCTCATGGGCGCCCTCCTCTTCCCCGAGGTCCACCAGGTGTTCGATCAGCATCCCGAACGGAGTGCCCCAGTCACCGATGTGGTTCTCCCGACGGACCTGGTGGCCGGCCGCCTCCAGCATCCGGCACAGGGCATCGCCGATGATGGTCGACCGCAGGTTGCCGACGTGCATCTCCTTGGCCACGTTGGGGGCCGAGTAGTCCACCACGACCGTCTGCGGCCGGGCCGCCCGGTCGACCCCGAGCCGGGTGTCGGTGCCGACGGCGGACACCTGCTGCGCCAGGAACCCGGTGGAGAAGGCCAGGTTGATGAAGCCGGGGCCGCTGACCTCCACCCGGTCGCAGACGTCCGCCAGGTCGGCCGCCGCCGCCACCCGCTCGGCCACGTCCCGGGGGTTCCGGCCCAGCCGCTTGCCCAGGGCCAGGGCCCCGTTGGCCTGGTAGTCGGCCCGGTCAGAGGCTCGCAGGACGGGGTCGGCGCCGACCTCGACGGTGTCGAAGGCCGCCTGCAGGCGTTCGGCAAGGACGGAGGTGGCGTCGGGCATGGCTCATTGTCGCATCCCTCCGCTACCGCCTCGGTTCCGCCACGGCGGGCTGGTCAGTGCCGTGCCTTCTTCTCCTCTTCACTGCGGGAAGTCCGCACCGCGCCACAGCGAGCCGGCCGTGTGGCTGCCGGAGCGACGGCAAACCCGACGAACGGCGAGGGATGAGCGGCTATGGCGTACGAGGAACCGGGCCCGACGGCGTCGCCGAAGGCGAAGATGCCACCATCGGAGGCCACCTCCCAGTAGCCGTTGCCGTCAGAGGTGGCGGCGATGCCGACGATGGAGGCATGCAGACGGACTCCGCCCATCGAGCCGTAGAAGTGGGCGTCGCCGAAGGCGAAGATGCCACCGTCGGCGGCCACCTCCCAATAGCCCCGACCGTCCGGGGTCGAGGCGATGGCCACCACCGGCTTGTTGAGGGGAATGCCGCCCATGGAGCCGTAGAAGCTGGCGTCGCCGAAGGCGAAGATGCCACCGTCGGCGGCCACCTCCCAATAGCCCCGACCGTCCGGGGTCGAGGCGATGGCCACCACCGGCTTGTTGAGGGGAATGCCGCCCATGGAGCCGTAGAAGCTGGCGTCGCCGAAGGCGAAGATGCCGCCGTCGGAGGCCACCTCCCAATAGCCCTTACCGTCCGGGGTCGGGGTAATGCCGACAATAGGTTTGTTGAGGGGAATGCCGCCCATGGAGCCGTAGAAATGGGCGTCTCCGAAGGCGAAGATGCCGCCGTCGGCGGCCACCTCCCAGTACCCCTTCTGATCCGGCGTGGCCGCGATACCGACGATGGGCGCATCCAAGTCGAGGCCGCCGACAGACCCGTAGTTCACCCCCCCGTCGACCGCTGTCACGTAACCGTCTGAGGCCGCGAGCCAGAACCCCAGCTCGAGCACACACCGTGGTGTGGGGGTCGTGGTCGTCGTCGTGGTCTCATGGGCGGGGATTGTGACGATGATCTGCTCGCTCCCCCCTGTCTCATCGACCCCGGATGCGAGCCCGCCCACCAGGGCTGCCAAGGCCAGGCCGGCCACGACGCCAGCGACCAGCCGACGGGCGCGACGCGGCGTCGTCCACCCACTGCCCCGCGTCCGTTCGGTCTGTGACATCCGGTTCTCCTACGACAGCCTGGCTCGCCGGCCACGCCGCCCGCTCGCAGCATTCCCGTACCCTGTCGGCGTCGGCCTACCGTGCCGTTACTGCGCTGCTGTGCCCCCCAATTCCTTCACCAAGAGGCGTTCCCTGTCGTCGACCAACGCTAACTGGGTCAGGAATCTCTTCGTTGCCGGCTTCGATCCCCGCTGGAGCGCCGTCAAGCAGTTCGAGGAGGCCGAGATCGAGGCCGAGACCATTCCCCGCCAGTTCCCCTCGGCGGCCGCCGAGGGGATGGCGGGCACCTCCTGCGGCACCGTCGTCGCGTCGTGATGCCACTTCTGGCACAACGTAATGGTCGCCTTCACCGATTTCTTGGTCCCGAGCTTGGCGTTCCTCCTCCCTGTGTCGTAGACCACCAGGGCGTCGTCGGCGATCTGGCCGATCGCCGGCTCGTACTGGGCCTTCCACTCCGCCAGCGTGAGCGGCGCCGAGGTCGTGGTGGTCGCCGCCACCGGCCTCGTGGTCGTCGGGGCCGACGTCCCGGCGGCGCCTGAAGCACCCGTGAGACCGACGACTGATCCGGCCGTCGCCGCCGCGACAAGGGCGACGCGCCAGCGCCCGCCCCACGACCTGCTCATGCTCAGTTGGGCCGCACCGATTGGGCGACGGCGATGACCATCGACAGGGGCACGTGGGTGCCGGTGACCATGACCGAGGCCACCCCTCGCAGGTACCTGGGCACACCCGATCGCGGGTACCGCCAGTAGGCGGTGACCCCCATTTTGGATTTCACCAGCGTCGCCGTGACCCCACGCCCGAGCGCCACCGCCTTGCCCTTCGGCTGGCTGCCATAGCTGAGATCCTTGCCGGGGGCGACGGCGCTGTCGGCGTAAGGCGCCACCACGATGCTCGGCCCCGCCCCGGCCGGGGCTGTCGCCGCCGTTCCCTTCAGGGTATAGACGGTAGCGAAAGAGGCATATGTGTTCGAGAAAGGCTCCACGACCCGGCTCGACGCCACTAGGTTCGACGGCATCTTCGTCGGGTGGGGCAGCTGGCACCACCAGCCCGATGTCTGGCCGCCCGCTCCCTGTGTCTGGGCGTAGCTCGGCGCTTCGACGGCCGGTTCGCCCTTGACCGCCGCACAGGAGATCGGGGCCAGGCGCCCCACGTTCATCGCCGCCCCGGCAACCGGTGGCCCCAGTACGAGGACTGGAGCCACCGGAACGAGCACGAGGGCAAACAGGACTGCGACGCTGGTCAGCGGCCGACGACCGCAGCGCCGTGGGCTCATGTGCTGCCGATACCGGCGATCCCGACAACCGGCTTGTTGAGGACGAGGTTCCCGGTCGAACCGTAGAAGGGAGCGCCGAAGGAGAAGATGCCACCG
The DNA here is from genome assembly GCA_964453355.1 of uncultured Acidimicrobiaceae bacterium. GTDB lineage: Bacteria > Actinomycetota > Acidimicrobiia > Acidimicrobiales > RAAP-2 > DASZUK01. The sequence goes on from CAYVPF010000011.1 coordinate 4,509, forward strand.
TCAGAGGCGACCTCCCAGTAGCCCCCCCCTGTCGGGGTGACGGCGAGGCCCACGATCGGCTTGTTCAGGTGCTGGCCGCCCATGGAGCCGTCGAAGACGGCCGTGCCGAAGGAGAAAATGCCACCGTCAGAGGCGACCTCCCAGTAGCCCCCACCTGTCGGGGTGACGGCAATGGCCACGATCGGCGCGTTCAGGTGCTGGCCACCCATGGAGCCGTCGAAGACGGCCGTGCCGAAGGAGAAGATGCCACCGTCAGAGGCGACCTCCCAGTAGCCCCCCCCTGTCGGGGTGACGGCGAGGCCCACGATCGGCTTGTTCAGGTGCTGGCCGCCCATGGAGCCGTCGAAGACGGCCGTGCCGAAGGAGAAAATGCCACCGTCAGAGGCGACCTCCCAGTAGCCCCCACCTGTCGGGGTGACGGCAATGGCCACGATCGGCGCGTTCAGGTGCTGGCCACCCATGGAGCCGTAGAACGGGGCTGTGCCGAAGGCGAAGATGCCGCCGTCGGAGGCCACCTCCCAGTAGCCCTTACCGTTGGGATTGGTGGCCAACCCCACGACCGGAGCGTTGAGCGGCTTGCCGCCCATGGACCCATAGAAGGGGGCTGTGCCGAAGGCGAAGATGCCGCCATCGGAGGCCACCTCGTAGTAGCCCTTCGCCGCCGGTACCGGCGCCGGCGGCGGCGTCGTTGTGACCTTCACCACAGCGATGGGGGTCCCGGTGAGCTGGGCCAGGGTCGGCGACGTCGTGCCGTTCACCGTGGCCGTCACGCAGCCGGTGGCGGAGCTGAACGACTGGCTGCTGAACGACGACCAGGTCGTCCCGTTCCACCAGTCGAGGGCGTTACCACCGCCGAGGCTGCAGGCCGTGATGGTGACCGAACTGAAGTCACTCCCCGGACCGACGGCTACGTCGTAGTAGACCCCGGTGCCACCCGACACGGCGCCGGTGGTCGGGTTGGACGTGTAGAGCCCGACCCCGACGGCACCGGCGCCGGCGCCGGACGCCTTGACGCCCGTGGCACTGGCTGTGGCCGTCCCGGAGTGCGACGTGGACGAACCCGTCGTCCACGCCGTGCTCCCCGCTGGCTGGGTCGGGGCTGTCGCCGCGTACGTGAAGCCTGTTGCCAGTTGGGCCGTCCCTCCAGGCGTCGTGACCGAGACGGAGACGGGACCTGCGGTAGTGGCCGGATCCACCGCCTTGATGGTGGTGGCGCTTGTCACCGTGTAGGACGACGCAGCCAAGGTTCCGAAGCTGACGGCGCTAGCTCCCGTCAGATTGGTCCCGGTGATCGTTACGGTGACGCCGCCGCTGTACTGGCCGCCCGTGGGCGCCACCGAAGTGACCGTCGGCCGGGCGATGTAGGTGAACGTGGCCACTGTCGTGGAGGTAGCCCCGTTGGTGGTCACCGTCACGTTCACCGGCCCGCCGCTACCGGCCGTCGGCGTGGTGACGGTCAGCGTGGTGCCCGTGTGGGCGGTGACCGTGGCCGAAGCCGTCCCGAACTTGACCGTCGATGTGCCGGTGAACCCGGTGCCGGTGATGGTGACCGTGGCACCGCCGAGGGTCGAACCCTCGGTCGGACTGACGTTCGTCACCGTCGGGGCATAGGTGAACTTGTCACCGGCCGACGCCGACGAGGAGACGCCGTCCGTCGTGACCAGCACGTCAACCTGCCCGGCCGAACCGGCCGGGGCGGTCACCTTCAGCTCGGTGGCGCTTGTGTGGGAAGTGACCGTAGCCGTGGTCGTCCCGAACTTGACCGTCGATGTGCCGGCGAACCCGGTGCCGGTGATGGTGACCGGGGTTCCCCCGGCCACAGGGCCCGACGTCGCGCTGAGCGAGCTCACGGTAGGCGCCAGGATGTATGTGAAGGTTGCCGTTGTCACGGAGGTGACGCCGTCCGTGGTTGCCGTCACGTTCACCGGCCCGGGGCTGCCGGCCGGCACCGTCACGGTCAGCGTGGTGCTCGTGCGGGCGGTGACCGTAGCCGTGGCCGTTCCGAACTTGACCGTCGATGTGCCGGCGAACCCGGCCCCAGTCACGGTGACGGTGAAGCCGCCCACGGTGGACCCGGAGGTCGGGCTCAAGCCGGTCACCGTCGGGTCGTAGGTGAACTTGTCACCGGCCGAGGCCGAGGAGGACAGGCCGGCCGTGATGACCAGCACGTCCACCTGCCCGACGGCCGCCCCGGCCGGGGCGGTGACCTTCAGCTGGGTGGCGCTTGTGTGGGCGGTGACCGTAGCGGACACCGTCCCGAACTTCACCGTCGATGTGCCGGCGAACCCGGTGCCGGTGACCGTGACGGCGGTGCCGCCGGTGATCGGACCCGACGTGGCGCTGAGGGAGGTCACCGCCGGCGGGGCCACGTAGGTGTAGGTGGCCGTTGTCACCGAGGTGACGCCGTCGGTAGTCACCGTTACATTGACCGGCCCAGCGGAGCCGGCCGCCGGCGTGGTCACTGTCAGCGTGGTGCCCGTGCGGGCGGTGACCGTGGCCGTGGCCGTTCCGAACTTGACCGTCGATGTGCCGGCGAACCCGGCCCCGGTCACGGTGACCGGAGTGCCTCCCGCGGTGGAGCCCGAGGTCGGCCTCAGGCCGGTTACGGTTGGGTCATAGGTGAACTTGTCACCGGCCGAGGCCGAGGAGGACAGGCCGCCCGTGGTGACCAGCACGTCCACCTGCCCGACGGCCGTAGCGGCCGGGGCGGTCACCTTCAGCTCGGTGCCACTTGTGTGGCTGACGACCGTGGCCGGCACCGTACCGAAGTCGACCGTCGATGTGCCGGCGAACCCGGTGCCGGTGACCGTGACGGCGGTGCCGCCGGTGATCGGACCCGACGTGGCGCTGAGGGAGGTTACCGCCGGAGGCAGCACGTACGTGAAGCCGTCCACCAGTGTGGCCGTCCCGTTGGTGGTCTTCACCGATACGGTCACTGTCCCGGCCGTGCCGGTCGGCGTCTTGGCCGTGATGGTGGTCCCGTTGACAACCTGGACGTCGGTGGCGGCCGTGCCTCCGAACTTGACTGTCGGCGTCCCGAAGAACCCGGTGCCGCCGATGGTGACGGCGGTGTTGCCCGTCGTCGGGCCGGCCTTCGGCGATACCGTGGCGACGGTCGGCAGTCCGACCGGGCCGCCCGTCACCTCGTAGAGGATGTGCGTTGCTGAGCCTGTGGAGTCGACCAAGTACAGGTCCCCTGTGTTGTCGGCACCGATCGTGTTCGGGGACTTGAACGTCTGGAGCAGGTGACCGGGGCCACCGGCGATCGGGTAGAGATCCCCGGCCGCCATTGTCTGGCCGTAGAAGGTCTCGCTGGAGTTGGCGACCACCCAGGCCCCGTTGATCGTTGTCTTGGACTGCGAGCTGCCGTTGATCAGGATCACCGGATTGCCGGCCTGGTCAAGGGTGATGCCATAGGCGGTCCCGACGGGAGTCGACACGGCCGACGCCCCCGAAACCGGCGGCGATACCCGGGGGGAGGTCCCGTTCCCGGCGATCTTGTAGGCCTGGCCGGCGGTCACCGGCGTCGAGGCGCCGTCGACGACCAGTGTGCCGGTCGCCTTGGGCAGCACCCAGGCACAGGCCGTCAGGCCCTGGTTGGCGATGTAGAGGTTGCCGTGACTGTCGGCGTCGAGCACAGGACCTGTCACCGGGAAGGCCGATGCCGCCACAGACTGGGCTCCGGGCGAGCAGGTGCCCGTACCGTTGGCGACGGGACCGACGTGACCGGCGGCCACCGAGGTCCCGTAGAAGCTCTTGGCTGCCGATCCGAAGTTAAGAACGTCGATCGCCGCCTGGGTGCTGAAGGCCACGTCCTGGACGCTGCCTGTCACTAGGCCGCTGGTGGCGGTCAGGGAGACGAATGTCACCGCCGACGGCAGGTCGATGGCCGGGGCGGCTAGGGGCGTCGTCGCTGTGTAACCGGCGATGAAGTACGGGTAGCCGGCCATCGCGCTGAACCCGTAGGCCGACCCGGTGACTCTCGGCACGGCGATCACGTTCGACTCGCCTGTCACGCTGCTGCCGATCAGCACGTTGCCGGCGGCGTCGAAGGTCACCGCCTGCGGTTTGCCGATCACCGTTGTGGCAGCCGGGTACGGAGCGGCCGCCGTCGCCGCGTTGTCCGTTGTCGGTGTCCAGCCCGGCGACCCACGCCCGGCGATCAGGTAGACGTCACCTTGGGTGAGGGTGCCCGAGGTGGCGATCCCGTAGTCGGTGGCCGGCTCGCTGGGCTGGTTGACCAAGAGGAACACCTGGTTCCCGGCCATCTCGACCACGTCGCCAGTCGTCGGGTCCACGGCCGAGGCCGTCACGGCCACCTTGGCGGTGGCCGCCGGCTGGGGATGTCCCACCGACGGCGCGGTCCCGACGTTGGTCGTAATGGCGTGGATCCCCGTCGACGGCGGCGCCGCCCCGGCGGTCAGGGCCGGGAGGGCCACCAAGCTCGTCGCCACCGCAGCCACCCCGGCCGTCAGGGCGGCCGCGTTGCGGCGCCAGCGGCGCTGACGCGAGGGCCGCCCGGTCGGCCCCGCCTGCATGGTCTGATCGTCGCTCGGGTTCACGCTGTCCTCCTGCGTCTTGCTGCTCATCGGGGCTGTCTCGATCATCGGGTGTCTTGACTGGACTGTTCGATCAGGCCGTGACCTTGACGGTCGCCAGGCCGGCACCGTGCCGCCCCGCCGCCAGGCAACGAGAATTCGCTTCCGTCGTTCCCCACCGGCCGCTTATGGTAGCCGGCTTCGCGCCGCCTATCACGGTCAATGTTCGTGCCGTCGTTTGCCATAAGAGTGGGGATGGATTTTGATGGTAAACTGTCACTGAGATTTACCTATTTGTCACTAATGTTGCCGACCGTTTACCTTCTTGTCACCGTCCCGTCGCACCTACGGACCGGCATCCTCCGGTGAACCGGCTTCGGAGCTTCCGGCAGGGACGGTGCCTTCAGGTTCTTTGCCCTTGGCGCTGGCCTCACCCTCCTGGCGACCGGCCTCTCGCGCGGCGATGACCGCCCGCTCCAGCTTGCTCCCCCGCCGCTTTCGCCAACGGTGGAAGAGCGCGACCAGGATCACGACGATCACGAAGAGCACAAACTGCAACCAGGGCCCCGCCCAGGTGCCCGTGGATTGACGGACCGTGGCCACCCCGTGCGGCAGCTTGGGATGGGGCTCTGTGGTCGTCCCCTTCGGCACCGCTGGCACCAGGGTGACGTGGGCGTCGATCGGACCGGCCGGTGGGATGCCGTCCAGGGTGGCTGACACCTGCTGCGACTGGCCGGGGATCAGGTTCACGATCGAGTGAGGACGGGTGGTGGCCAGCGTGCCGAAGAGGCTGGTGATCGTGACCGTCTGGCGGCCGGCCAGCGCCACGTTGCCGGTGTTGGCGACGGTGTATTTGACGGTCGCTTTGCCCGTGCCGAAAGGGTTCACCGTGCCGTGATAGCTGACAGACAGGTGCTTGATGGTGAGGGACGGGTGGAGTGGACCGACCACCCGGAGGTAGATCCGGACCCCGACGCGCCGGTCGAACTTGAAATGCTGTCCTTTGCTGTTGGCGGTGGAGGACGAGAGCTGGGCCACGATGCCGCCGAAATGGTCACCGGGGCTGGCGTTGGCCGGCACCCGGATGGTGAAGGGAATGTTGTCCTCCAATCCGGCCGGGATGGTGACGGAGGATCGGTCGAGCTTGGTCCAGGCGCCGACGCCCACCGACTTCTGGCCCTGGTTGAGGACGTCGAACCCCCCCGTGACGGTGTTGTCGGCATCCGCCGGATAGACGGCGAAGGTCGCCGGGATCGTGGAGTAGTTGGTGACCCCCACGTAGCTCCGCAGCGTGGAGCCCGGCTTGACGTTGTCGTAGACCAAGGCCGGCTTGCCTGTCGCCCCTTTGGCCGTCGCCGGCTGGATCCCCCAGGTAATGGCGTTGCCGGGCGCAGTCGTCGGCGTGGTGGAGGACGCGGTCGTCGACGTCGACGCGGCAGACGCCAGCCCCCCGAGAGCGGCGATCGTGGCCATGAACACCAGCAGGGCGGACGCGACGAAGCGCACCAGCGACCTGGTGCGCGTCACTCTTCCCCGTCTTCTAGCTCCCACGAGTTGGTCTCGTCCCTTTCGCTTCCGATTGGCCAGCGTGTTCGTTTCCGATTCGCCAGCTCCGTTCCGGGCTGCCAACTCGGACTTGTTCGGTGGCGGGCCTGGTGCTTCGGTGGCGGGCCTGGTGCGGTGGCCCGCCGGCACAAGCCGACGAGCCACCGCACCATGGCCTCACGTCCAGATGGTGGCTAACTAACTACTAGATGGCGGTCACCGTGAAGGTGGCCGTGTAGACGCCGACCGCGGTGGTGTACGGCACCGTCAGGGTCAGGCCGGCGGCAAGCAGAGCCTTCCCGAGACCGACGCCGGGCACCGCATTCCCCCAGGTCGACTTGGCTCCCAGGCCGGACGCTGTCCCGGCCGTCACCGCGCTACCAGCCGTGGCATCCTGGCCCGTTGTCTGGCTGGTGATGGACGGAACCCAGCCCAGGTCCTTCGCCGGGATGGTGTCGCCAGCGGCCCTGCCGCTACCGGTGAAGGCGCTGACCTGCCCGGAGACCGTCCAACCGGGCACGGTGTTCCGGGTGTCTGTGACTGTCACCGGAACGAGGGCCCCGGTGCTGGTCTCGTTGTTCCCCGTGCGGGTGGGCTTGCCCATTGTGACCGTGGCACCATTGACCACGGTCAGCTTGAACTTGCCTTCAGCCGGCAGCGTCTGGGTCACCGACTCAGACCCCGATGTGCTGGGGACGATTGTGGTTGTCGGTGTTGTTCCACCACCGGCCGCCGCCAGCACCTTCAGTGTCGCCGGCGAGGATGTGGAACTTGTGAAGGCATTCGGGTTGGTCGGGGTGAACACCGCCGTGAAGCTGTATGTCCCGGGCGTGAGCGGGGTGGTACTTGTGTTCACGACCAATGTCGCCTTGCCGCTGGTCACCGGCTTCGTCCCGAGGGAAGTGACCCCGTGGAAGAACTGCACTGTGCCGGCCGCCGTCGACGGCGTCACTGTGGCCTTCAAGGTGACCGGCGTTCCGGTACGGGCTTGGGCGGCCGTGGTCGTCAGGACCGTGGTCGTCGCCACCGTGGTCGACGGCCCCGTCGGCCCACCAGTCTCCTGGTAGAGGGTGTTGGTCTGGGAGTCGACGAAGTACAGGTCGCCTGCGGGGTCCGTCCCGATGGTGTTCGGGGACTGCAGGACCTGGAGCAGGTGCGCCGGCCCGCCGACGACCGGGTAGAGATCCCCGGGGGTCATGGTCTGGCCGTAGTACTTACCGTGGCTGTTCGCCACCACCCAGGCCCCGTTAATCGTTGTCTTGGACTGCGACCCACCGTTGATCAGGATCACCGGGTTCCCGGCCGGGTCAATGGTGATGCCGTGCGCGGTCCCAACCGGCGCCGAGACGGCCGAAGCCCCCGAAGTCGGCGCGGTCGCCCGGGGAGAGATTCCGTTCCCGGCGATCTTGTAGGCCTGGCCGGCGGTCACCCCCGTCGAGCTGCCGTCGATGACGAGCGACCCGGTGGTCTTGGGCAGCACCCAGACACAGTCCGTCAAGCCCTGGTTGGCGACGTACAGGTTGCCGTTACCGTCGGCGACGAGCTCGGCCCCTGTCACCGGGAAGACCAACGCCCCGAGGTTCTGGGCTCCAGTCGAGCAGGTCCCCGCACCGTCGCCAGCAGCGACGCCGGACCCGGCGACTCCTCCGGCGTGGTCGGCGGCCACCGAGGTTCCGTAGAAGCTCTTGGTGGTCGAGCCGAAGTTGAGGACCTCAACTTCGTTCGCGGTGCCGAAGGCCACGTCCTGGACGCTGCCTGTCTCCAGGCCGCCGGTGGCGGTCAGGGAGACGAATGTCGCCGGTCCCGACAGGTTGATGGCCGGAGCAGCGAGGTGTGTCGTCGCTGTGTAGCCGGCGATGAAGTACGAGTAGCCCGCCTGCAGTGTGCCGAAGCCGTAGGCCGGCCCGGTCGCCCTGGGAACGGCGATCACGTTCGATTGGCCTGTCACGGTGCTGCCGATGAGCAGGTTGCCAGCGGCGTCGAAGGCCACCGCCTGCGGGAGGCCGATCACCGTTGTGGCGGCGGGCACCGGGGTGGCTGCCGTCGTCGCGTTGTCGGTCTGCGGTGTCCAACCCGGTGACCCGCGCCCGGCGATCAAGTAGACGTCGCCTTGGACGAGGGTGCCCGAGACGCCGATCCCGTAGTCGGTAGCCGGCTCGTTGGCCTCATTTACCAGAAGGAACACCTGGTTCCCGGCCATCTCGACCACGTCGCCAGTCGTCGGGTCCACGGCCGAGGCCGTCACGGCCACCTTGGCAGTGGCCTTCGGCTGGGGGTTCCCCACCGATGGCTTGATCCCGGTGTTGGTGGTGATCGGGTTGATCGCCGTCGACGCCCCGGCCGTCAAGACCGGTACCGACACGACACCCGCCGCCACCGCCGCCACGCCGGCCGTCAAGACGGCCAGGTTACGCCGCCAGCGGCGGTTCATGCGCGTGGCCGTCACCGCCACGCCTTCTTCCAGCATTGATCCGTCCCCTCTTCTTTTCGCTGTTTGTTTTTGTTTGTGGCTCGCGGGGAGGATCCCTTCGCGAGCCCTCTTTCCGTCACTCATGCGCACGGGAATGCCCTTTCTTTATGGTTCTGGGTGGGTTATCTGGGTGGGTTATCTGGGTGGGTTAAAGGTGGGTACAGCCGGGAAGAACGTGTTCAGGACCGGCGGTGGGTCGTCACAACCACGCCGGGAGCAGATGGCTCACCGCTTCGGCCGCCAGGACCGTCAAGGCGAGCAGGGGGGCCGTCGTGAGCAGATAGGCCGACCGCACCGTGGCGCGGCGGTAGAGGGCGACCGCCCCGACGAGGGTGGCCAGTAGGGCGAAGAGGGCGAGCACGAGCCAGGGCACTGCGTTGAATGTGCCGGTGTTGCCCTGCTGGTTGGGGCTTCGGGACTCCTGGGGCGTCGGGGGGAACGGCTTCCCCTGCATCCGGGCCACCACCACCACCGCCTGGCTGCTGTTCCAGGGGGCGCCGGAAGCCGAGGTGACCAGGGTCAGCTGATTGTGGGCGGAGGGGCCATACAGGGAGGTAAAGGTCTCGGTGGTCCCCGCCTTGGAGCTCTTGGTCGAGTGGTCGGCCGAATGCCCCGTTGCCTTGGTGGCGGCCCGGATGCCAAGGGTGGTGGTGGTCACCGCCGAGGAGGCGGAGGGGGACCGTGTGATCAGGGTCACCGTGCGCACCGACCGCACCACGTAGACGGACTGTCCCTCGGTGGTGGCCGTGACCAGCTTCTCGCCCACCTTCAGGTCGGCCAAGCGACCGAAGGGTCCGCCATAGCCGGATCGGCGACCCACCACGGCCGAGTTGCCGGGCTGGCCGAGGCCGGCGGTTCCCGGGACGTGGCCGGGCGCCGCCACCGTTTGGCTCGAGGTCACCCCTTCCACCACCGCCTGCTGCAGGCCGATCGCTGGGATGGCGAGGATCCCCAACCCGCCACCGGGCACTGGCGGTTCGGTCGGAAGTCCTGCCTTGTAGAGCCCCTGGTTATCTTGAACGGCGGCGGCGATCTCCAGCCGCAGGGTGCTCACCAGATTTCGCTGGTCGCGGTTGTGCATGAAGGGGCCCACGCCGTAGATGACGGCGGCCACTGCCACCGCCAGAACCACGAACCCGAGCACGACCAGAACCACGATGTGACCGGCGGACGGCCGACCTTTGGGCGGCTCCGTCCGCCGGTGGTCCACGTCGTAGGGCGCCGGCGGGGTCGAAGCCTCCGCCGACGACCCGGTCCCCTCGGCCGGGGCCACGGGTGGCGCCTCGACGACGGTCACGGCGTCCCCCCGCCCGGGGGCGACGGCCCTTCGGGCGGTGGAGGCGACTGGCCGGTCAAGGCGGCGCGGACGGCCGCCGCCACCTGCCGTGGTGATCGCCCGGAGATCACCAGCACCAGGCCGGGCAGGAGCACGATCAACAGCAGGACCGCGCCGAACGGTAGGAGCCATCCAGGTCCGTCCGGCGTTTCGAAGCCGGCCAGTGCGGTTGTCGCTCGCGTTTTGCGGTGCGGCGTCGGCGACTGTCCCGACGGTGTCGTTCCCGGACTCGTCGATGACCCGCCCGGCGTACCGGAGCCCCCGGTAGCACTGCCCGCATAGCTACCGGTTGAGCCGCTGTAGGAAGAACCGGTCCTGGAGGCCTCGGCGGCCACCGACCCGCCGGCGGCCGGGGCGGTAGTCGCGGTCGTGGCCGCCTTCCCCCCCGATCCCCCTGTTGTCACCGTCGCTGTGCTGCCCCCTGTGGCTGTGCTCTTGGATGTCGTCGTTGTCACCTTGGCCGGAATGCAACCGGGAGGCGACTCACCCACCTGGGCGATGGCCGACAGTGCCTGCTGCTGCAGTGTGGTGGGCAGTGGCGCCAACCCTGTCGCAAGCTCCGTCTGGCCGACCCCGGTGATGTAGTCCAACCAATCGGTCAGGTTGGTCTGCGACTGCGTACGAAGCGTGCAGTTCGCTCCCATCAGCGGCTGCGTGGGGACGATGGCGTACTCGACGTAGGTCAGTGGGTAGTAGGGCTGCTGCGCGTTGGCTGTCGCGACGGTGAGATGGGCCACGCTTGTGAGGTCCAGCAGCTTGGTGCCGTCCGGCTCTGTAGCCATGTGGGCCACGGCGCGCTGCAGCTCCCCCGGTGTTGTGGGGGAGGCGAACACCGGGGGGGAGGTGCCGGGAACCTGGAGGGCGAAGTTGGCCATGCCGAACCAGAGGGCGCGGGCGTCGGTGGCGGAGATGAGGGCCCAGGGCATCCCGGCTTGGGCGGCTCCGGGCGTGATCGCATGGAGGATCAAGTTGAAACCGGTGGCCGGATCGACGTCGAGCTTGGGTGTCGAGTTGGCGAAGTTGGCGATCGTTCCCACCTTCTTGTGGCCTGGTGTCGGGCTGAGCAGTGTTGTGGGCGCCGTGGCCTGGAGGAACCGGGTGGCAATGAACGCTGTGGCCACGGTCCCTGATGTGACGACAAAGCCCCGTGCGCCGCTCTTACTGGCGTGTGCAAGCGGGGCAAACCCCGCTGTTGTCGGTGTCCTTGTGTAGAAGTAGTCGTTGGCCAGTGTTGCGGTCTCTGTGACCAGCGCCGGACCCAACTCTCCTCCGGTCCACGATTGCAGGCCGCCGGTACCGAGGAGCTGGGCGGCCTGGGCGTCGGTGGCGTGCGGCTGGCGGGCGTAGTGGCGGAAGCTGAAGAGATTGGCGGCGTTGTTGCCCCCGTTGATGGTCTGCGTATGGGAAAGGTCGACGGCGTCGAGGGCGATCGGCACCGCCACGTACGGGCGGTCCGGCTCGGCGCCCCCTGTGCAGTTGGCCGGGTTGAAAGGCGACTTGGCTGTGCCGTAACCCACCGCGCTGTAGGCGAAGTCGGCCCTGCCGCTGGCAAAAGCGCAAAGGGCCGAGTCGTCGCTCTGCGAGGCGGTGGACGCACCTGCCAGCGCCTTCCCCCCACCCACCTTGGCCTGGCAGGCGTCGACGGTCCACTTCGTGATGAGCCCACCGAGGCGGTCAGGGCCCACGGCGCTCAGCGCACCGGCGGCCGCACCCCCACAGGAGCTGTTCACTGTGGCGGGCAGGTAGGTGACCGGCGCAGAAAGGAAGTAGGTGGCTTCCTTCTTGACGTGTGTATTGAACGTCACGTAGACGGCCACGGCGAATGTGCAGGAATGGCTGGCATTACAGGCCAGCACGCCCGTCCTGAGCTGGGCCCCCGTGCTCTCCTGGACAAACGTGGTACCCGATGCTGTCGGGTAGTTTGTTGTCGCATTGGCCGGCGGGCTGATGACCGAGATCGGCTGTTGGACGTCTGTCGTGGGACTGCTCTCGAGTACTGGGAATGTCGGTGTCGTGCACAGCACATTGGGGATTTGGGGCAGCACGTTCACCGTCGACGTTCCGTTTAGCGACGACGACGGCAGTACCGTGGGAAGTGTCGTGGCGGGAGCGCACCAACCAGTCAGGACCTTCCTGATCTCGACCCCGGCCGCCGTGCCGCTCGCCGTCCTGGATACGGTCACGGTCAGCGTTTGACCTGTCGCCAGCCCCTGGGTGCCGGGGGCAAGAGAAAGCGTGAGATATGTGGTCGGCTGGCTGGCCGCCTGGGCCACCGAGGAGCCGGCCTCCAGCCAAAGCGCCGACAGGGTCCCGGAGCCGAGGAGGGCGACGGCACACCAGACGAGGCCGACGGTCCGCCAGGGGGCCTGGCGCCCGGCGTGGCGCCGACGGTGGGCGGTGTGTCGTCTTGCGGGGGGCACGGGGGGGGCGGCCTGCGCCTTTCCTGTGGGCCGGGTCACGTGGTGGAACTCGAGCTGGGTTGAGATCTCGGGCCGCCGTGGTGGGCCGGGGGTACGCCGGCCCCGGGCCCACGACATTGGCTCAGTAGGGATGGACCCCGATTACGTTGTGGGGTTGGCCCATGTGTTGTACGTCCAGGCGATCGGCGAACCGAGCCCGGGGAACTGTTGCCCCACGAACTCACGGCACGTGGCGGAAGCCAAGTTGCTCTGTGTCGCAGGCGTCCTCGGGTGGCCGATCTTGGTCAGGGGCACGAAACCCTGCGCCGTGATGGTGGCCGAGTAGCTCCCGGCGCACAACCGGCTCTTCGTTCCCTCACCTGTTGTCTGGGTAGCGCTGGCGGACACTGTCTGGTTGTCGAAGCCAACCAGCGCCTTGCACGTGCCGTAGCCGGGGGTAGCCGTGTCACAGATGTTGTAGACGTAGCGGACACCGGGGATCCGGGTGGTCGACACCTTGGATGTGAGGTCGGTGCTCTGCACGTGCGAGTACCACTCGTTGCTCTCCGTCACAATCGTGGTGTTCACGCCGGCGGCGAACGATGTCCGCCCGATGCCGGAGGCCGTGAACTTCACGAAATTCTCGGGGGTACCGGACACTGTTGTCCCGGCTGTGGCCTTACGCTCGCGGATGCTGGCGTACTCCAAGTTGGTAGCTGTGAAGTTGCCGTGCGCATTCGTCGCTGTGATCCGGTTGTGATCGCTGGATGTCATCCCGTAGTCAGCGAGGTCGTTCCACTGGGAGACGAACTTCCCGGCCGAGTAGATGAAGATGTCATCCTTGATTGTCTTGCCCAGCACCTGTGTGGCGTAGACGAGGCCGCTCTCTGTGTTCTCCTCGTTCGCCACCTCATGGCCACCGACTGTGAACTCTGTCGGCGCGACGGCCGTGCATGAGCCGAGACCCGTGGTCTTGGACGGTGTGAACCCGAGGATGTCCCCGTACACCGACCGGGTGCCCGAACCTGTCTGTGGCCAGAACCGGTTGATGGCCCCGGCGTGGGCACCAGGGAGCCCCAGTGTGGTCGAGGCCCATGTCGTGTACCCGGTAATGCAGTGGTAGATGTTCCGGAGCTGGGTCAAGGTGAACGCCGCCGGCGTCCCGGTGACCGTGCCGCCGGCGTTGGTCCCGACCATCGGCGCCACCCCGTCGAGGGCGTAGGCGTAGAAGTCGAGGTCCGCCGCTGTCTTTGTGTTGGACGCGTTCTCCGGCGGTGCCGACGAACGGCCGATTGTGAGGCAGCCCTTGTTTGTGGCGGCGGCGGACTCCTCATGGTGCAGTGCGGTCTTGCCCGCGCCCGAACCGTTGGGTGCCGCACCGGTCAATGTGAAATTCGTGATGACCGCCGGGTTCGTACAGAACGACGATGTGGTGGCGACCGCGTCGTCCGGTGTCGTGTCCTTGCCGCCGGGCAGGAGGTTGTTGATCGACGTCGGGAACAGGGCGTGCATGAGCTGGTAGGTCGTGAACGACCCGGCAGCCGTCACCTGCTTGTTGCTGGCCCCAGCTGGCGTAGCGACGAGAGCCGCAGCTCCGGCACCACCCACCAGCATGGCCGCGGCGAGCGCGCCACCTCGCAACCGTTTGAATGTTCGAATCATGAATTTCTCTCCAATCCACACAGGGTTTGTGACGCTTGACAGTTGACCGCCGACATTTCTAGGCCAATCGGCACCTCTTACTCTCGACTGGTATCTGTTCAAAGTCAAGTGGAATTTCGTTGCCAGATTTTCGGCAAAGCACCAGGTAAACAGCTTGTGTCGGACGTGACGATTTGGAAACTAGTCCCCTAATTGAGAACGCCTTTTATGGTGATTAAATCGTGACAAAACAGCGTTCATGACCCTGCCTCCTCTCGTCCGCTTCCAGAAGAATTCTCGCCGTCGGCCGGCTCGGGGTTCCGTCGGCGCCCGGCGCGGACCACCGTGAGTGGGACAACGGGTATCAAGAGCAGCAGGATCAAGAGCAACCACGGCCACGGCGGGTTGGCCCCGATGGTCGCCGGGCCCCGGTAGGCGGTCGGATCTGATGTTCCCCAAGTGGTCCCACCGCCCACGGCCTGGGTCCCCGAGCCGGTGGTTCCGACGGCGGCCGCCACACCCGGTTGGGTCGTCGTCGTCGACGCGGACGAACTCGAGGCGCTGCTCTTCGTCCCGGTACTGGCCGACGGGCTTCCGGTCGTGGCCGTCGTCGCGCTGTTGGAGACCGTGGTGGTCGCCGTGGTGCTTGTGCTGCCACCGCCGCCCCCGGGCCCCGAGCCGAGCGACGTCTTTCCTTTCGTCGGGTCGGACGGTGGAGCCGCACCCACGCCCAGGCTGCCTCCCTGGAACTGCGGGTTGGCGCAGTTTGACGCGGTAAGGGTCTCGGGTGGGCTTCCCGTCATGTACCCAATGGCATTGGCCATGAATTGGCTGAGATTCGCTGGCAGCGGCGAATAGCCGATCTGGGCCATTGTGACTTGTCCTGTACACGCCACGAACCGCAGGAACTTGGACATGGTATTGATCACGCCCTGGCTGGAGTACGGAGTTTTGCAGGTCGGTCGTGCGGAGGTCGGGGCGCACTGGTAGAGGATGTAGCTGTAGGCCGACATTGGGTACGCTGTTGGTGTGGTGCTGGCGTAGACACCGACCAGTGTCTGTGAGGTGTCGGGGGCCAGCACCGCCGATTTCAGGGCGGCGGCAATGTTCTTGGCGTACGGCTGCGTCCAGTTGCCCGAGGCGTTCTCGATCCAGGCCACGTCGTCGTGATAGACGGCGGCGTAGCCGAACTCGTCGTAGCCGATCGACCACAGCCCTGTCTTGGAGGCGATGGTCTCCGCCTGCTGGTCGGAACCGCCGAGGTCGTCAGCTCCGTCCGCCGCGGTACCGAAGCCGTCGGCCCCGTCGTCGACCTCCCAGATCCTGGAAGTGGTCGGGAAGTCGTTGGCGGCGGCCCACGTTGCGTACTGTGTCGGGTCGCTGTGCTTCACCCAGTCGTAGAAAAGGGCGGTGGTCCCCGACTGGCCGGACCGGAGGTCGAGCGTGATGGGCTTGTGCGGAAGGACCAGGCCCTTGTTGTCCTTGCTGATTGTCGGGCTTGTCCATGTCTTGATGTAGCCCATGAAGATCCGGGCGACGGTCAACGGCGTCAGGTGCAGGTATGTAACCGGGTTGGAGCCTGTCGGGTTGAGGGCGGCGTGGTACATGACGGCAACGGCCCCGGCCACGTCGGGGGTGTAGGCGAACCCTCGGGGAACGTGGCTTGTGGGGTTCGGTGTCCCGGCGTACAGCTCGGAGTACTCGGCCTCCGTGCCGGCAAATGTGGCGGTGTTTTCCCCGTAGGTCGAGAGCCCGGCCGGGGAGCCGGTGGCGGTGTAGTTGACGGTCAGCCCGTCGACGAGTGCCTTTTGGGTCCATGTCTGGAAGGCCAGGGCGGCGTAGGTGGAGCCCTGGCCGTTTATCGGGGCCAGGGTTGTTGTGGCACCGGCCTGGGCCCCGGTCGCCAGGATGCCCACGCCCACCGCCAGGATGCCCACCACCAGTACTAGCGCGGCGATGAAGGTGCCCGCAGCCCGCGCCATCCGACCGGGCGCGGTCGTCCAGATGACCCTCATCCGAACCTCCCCTCGACGTAGTCCAGGGTGCGGGGGTCGTCAGGGTCCCCGAACATCTTGGTGGTGGCCCCCTGCTCGACCACGTAACCCGGTTCGTTCTCCTCGGCCAAGAAGAAGGCGCAGTAGTCCGACACCCGGTTGGCCTGCTGCATGTTGTGGGTGACGATGACGATGGTCACCTCGCCGCGCAGCTCGGCGATGGTCTCTTCCACCCTTCTGGTGGAGGTCGGGTCGAGGGCCGAGCAGGGTTCGTCCATCAACAGGACGTTGGGGGCGACGGCCAGGGAGCGGGCGATGCAGAGCCGCTGCTGCTGGCCCCCGGACAATCCGCCCCCAGGCTGGTCGAGGCGGTCCCGGACCTCTTTCCACAGGCTGGCCCGCATGAGGGATTGCTCGACCAGGCCGTCCTTATCCGTGCACTTGATCCGGCTGAGCTTCAATCCGGCCAGGACGTTGTCCTTGATGGACATGGCGGGAAAGGGGTTCGGCTTCTGGAAGACCATGCCGATGCGGGCTCGGATCTGTTGGGGGCGCATGGCGGCGCCGTAGATGTCGTCGCCGTCGAGCAGGATCTCCCCGTCCATGGCGGCGCCGGGCACCAGCTCGTGCATGCGGTTGAGGAGCCGGAGGAAGGTGGACTTGCCGCACCCCGATGGCCCGATGAGGGACGTCACCTCCCCGGCCGGCATGACCAGGTCCACCCCTTCCAGGACAAGGTGGTCGCCGAACCAGGCACAGGCATCTTTGGCTTCCAAAGTGGCCGCCCCCGGCGGCGGGCCACCGATGAGGTGGGGGGGCTCCTTGGCGGGACGCGCCGCTTCCGGGACGGTCGGCACCTGAGCGGTCACCGGGTCGTGACCGTCGAGCGGCTCTCCGCCCGCCGGGGCAATGTAGGTCTCGGTCACTGGGCCTCCTGGGCGGGAAGGGCAAGTCCATCGGGTGGCTGAGCGGTGCCAGCTCGCCGCGGCGGCCGGGCCGGGATCCAGCGCCGGCGGGACCTGGCCTTCGTACGGTCCCGCCCTACGATTCGGGCGACGGCGAAGAGGAGCAGGATGAGGATCATCAGGACCAGCGCGCCGGCAAACCCCCGGGCGATGGACGAGGCCAAGGGCTCCCGGATGAACCGGTAGATGAAGAGCGGCAGGGACTCCTGGGGCCCGCTGAACGGGTTGGCGTTCATGAAGTTGTAGCCGAAGGCGGTGAAAAGCAACGGAGCCGTTTCCCCCGCCTCTCGGGCGATGCCCAGGATTGCCGCCGTGGCCACCCCCGACGAGGCAGTGGGGAGCACCACTGACCACACCACCTTGGCCCTCGAGGAGCCAAGGGCCAGACCCGCCTCACGAAGGCCGGCGGGGACCAGCCGGAGGACCACCTCGATGGCCCTGCAGATGGTCGGCATCATGGTCACCGACAGCGCCAGGGAGGCCATGAAGCCGTCGTAGCCGAACAGGGAGTTGTCCTTGGCCAACGGGATGATCAGGGTGGCGTAGATGAAGAGGCCGGAGACCACCGAGGGCATGCCGCTCATAGCATCCACGAAGATGCGGACCGGCCGGCGCAGCCGCGAGCGGGTCTCGTTCAAGAAGATGGCGGCCATGGCCCCAAGGGGGAGGGAGATGACCAGGGCGATGCCAACCTGTTCGAGGGTGCCCACGATGGCGTGCAGCCCACCACCCGCCGTGGCTGGGTCGCTCGGGACGATGCCCCTCTGGGTGTGGGTGAAGAAGCCCAGCGAGAGCGCGGGCAGACCCTTCACCAGAACGTAGAAGACCAGCAGCACCAGAGGAACGAGGACGATGATCATCGCCGACCAGGCGACGACGGTGACCAGCCGGTCCACGGCGGCCAACCGGCCCAGCCGGTCGAGGGTGGCGACGAAATAGATGGCCAGGAACGCGACGTAGGCCACCAGCCAGAACCCGAACCAGCCGATGCCGTCGGTGAGCACCGAGAAGATCAGCCAGCACAGGCTGATCGAGCTGACGGCGGCCGCTCCGGCGACGACCCCGTCCATCGGGGTCAGGGCAGCCGGCCGGCGGGGCGTGCGTCGCCGACGGGGGGGTGGCCGCCGTACGGGCGGTCGGGTCCCCGGCCCGGCGGGCGGCCCGGCGCCCCCCCGACGGGCCACGCCACCTGTGGCCGGCGGCGCCACCGCGGTCACAAGTCCACCCCTGCCCCCGAGCGGCTCCGGGAGACGATGATCGAGGCGATGAAATTGGTGCCCAGGGTTAAGAGGAAGAGCACCAGTCCGGCGGCCATCAACCCCGCCACTGTGACTGAGTTGCCGGCGCGGGTGGCAATGAACCCGGCGATGGTGCCGCCACCGTTTTCCAGCCAGTGGGACGTGATCAGGGGCACCTGGGGCAGGAGCAAGGAAACGGCAATGGTCTCGCCGAGGGCGCGACCCAGGCCGAGCATCGCCCCGCCGATCATGCCGCCGCGACCGTAAGGGAGGACGACGGCGCGGATCATCCCCCACCGGGTGGCCCCCAGGCCCAGAGCCCCCTCCTTCTCTCCCATGGGGGTCTGGGCGAAGACGGCCCGCGAGATTGACGCCACGATCGGGATCACCATCAGGCTGACCACGATCCCAGCGATAAAGAACGAGTTGGTCAGTTGGGCGTCCTGGTCGGTGGCGAACAACGGGAACCAGCCCAGGTGTGTGGTCATCCAGCGGGACAGCGGCACGATCTGTTCCGAAAGGAACAGGAAGCCCCACAGGCCGAACAGGATCGAGGGAACGGCAGCCAGCAGGTCGATCATCCCCTGGAGGGTCTTCCGGATGACGACGGGGGCGAACTCGGCGATAAACAGCCCCACCCCGATACCGAGGGGCAGGGCGATCATCTCGGCGATAAGCGCCACCACCACCGTGCCGAAGAGCAACCCCAATACGCCGAAGGTGGGCGACGTTCCACCGGTGCGCCAAACCGAGGTGGTGAAGAACGCCCAGCCCATCTGGGACCAGGCGTGGCGGCTCTGGTAGAGCAGGAAGACCCCCACCACCGTCAGGATTACGAGCACGGCGATGCCGGAGCTCAGGGTCATGCGGTCAAAGATGCGGTCCACCCGGCTGGACTCCACGTGGAGCTCACGTCGGACCCGCTCCTTGCCACCCGGACCGGGCGGGCCCCCGGACGCGGCCGGCAGGGTCATCAGCTCATCGGTCATTGCCGCGGTCCCAGGAGTCGGGTGTCAGCCGACGGAACGGCCACGGGGACCGCTGCCGTCCATGCAGCGGCCAGGAAGATCGGGCGCGAGTGACGCGCCGTGTTCCGTGGTGAGAATGACCTGGTCCTCCGTAGTCGGTGGGTCGTACCCACTGCGATCCTCCCCGCCAAGGGGTCCCACGGCACCGTACCGAGGGGAGGTGAACCGGGCAGTGACGCCCCGACCATTTGGTGATGATCTCTCGGTGACGAAAAGGTGAATTCCGTACCGACGGTCCTAGGACAGGGCGACTGCATCCGCACCATGAAGATCAGCCCCCACCGGTTCACGGCGCCCGATGCCGCCGAGCAGCAGGTCGAGGCCGAACAGGAACTGCGCCTGGGCGGCGGTCGTGGAGTGGTCGCTGCTGTAGGCACTGAGCCGCGGCCAACGATCGGGCGCGTCCACGATCCGCTTCATGGACAGGTCGGAACCGATGATCCCGGCCGACTCGTCCAGATCGGTGCTACTGAGGACGAACCAGTACAGGGTGCTGGCCGCCCTGACCTGTTCGGCCTTCGTCAGGTCGGAGGCACCGAGCACGCCGACGACGTCCTCCAGGCGGTCGAGGGCGGTGAAGGTCTCCCAACGATTGACCAGGAGATACCGGGCCAACCCCGGGTAGCCGGTCAACCAGGCGCGGGTGCGGACGGCCCACAGCCGGAGCCGCCTCGGCCAGTCACCCCGGGCCGGCACCGGAGGCATCGATCCGACGACCTCGGCCACCACCGCCTCCACCAGCTCGGTGGTACCGATGTGGCGTTGGACCCCGGTGGCCGTGGCATTCACCCGCCGGGCCACTGCTCGCACGCTGAGCGCCGGCAGCCCGAGCTCGCTGGCGATGTCGAGGCCAGCGGCGACGATCCGGGATCGGGTGAGGGGTGGACGCGGCATGATGGGGGGACGCCGGAAGTGGGGCGCCGCCCGCATTGTGCCGGTCACCTGTGACCCGATCGCGAACGAACGGGCACCGACAGATGAACTCTTGGTGACGGGACGGTGGTATCGCCCCTGACCAGGTTTAAGGCAGCGAGATCACTGTCACCCGGGGTGAGGCGACGGCGCCACGACCGGGGTCTGCCTGCGCCCCGGACGCGGCTCGGCCCCCGTTCCCTCTCCCAAGGGAGAAGGTGCGGGGGCCGGAACCTGCCGTTTGGCTCAGTACTGGGTAGGGACCGCCCCCACCACGTTGCTCACGCTGACGCCCAGGCCGGGCAGCGAGCCCACACTGGGGGCGTCACCGAAGGCGAACACCCCACCGTCGGCCCCGATCAGCCAATAGCCCTTCTGGTCGGCGGTGGGCACGATGGCCACGACCGGCTTGGCCGGGGTGACCCCGAGGGCGGGCAGGCTGCCGTAGCTCACGGCGTCCCCGTAGGCGTAGACCGAACCATTCTGGGCCACCAACCAGTAGCCACCACCGTCCGGCGTGCCGGCAATGCCCGAGATGGGCGACGAGCTGGTAGCGGAGCCGTAGGACCCGGCGGTGCCGAAGTGGTAGACCGTGCCGTTGCCCAGCACCACCCAGTAGCCGCGGTTGTCGGGGGTGCTGGCAATACCGACCACGCTGTTGGTCGATACGCCGGACCCCGGCAGGGAGCCGGCGAAGGTCGCGTCGCCGAAGGCGAACACTCCGCCGTCGGAGCCGACCAGGAAATAGCCCTTGTCGTCCGAGGAGGGGACGATGCCCACGATGTTGTGCACCGTCACCCCGAGGCCCGGCAGGGATCCTTCGTAGGTGGCGTTGCCGAAGGCGAAGACGCCGCCATCTCGACCGACCAGGAAGTAGCCCTGGTAGTTGGCCGTCGGCACCATGCCCACCACGTCGTTGACGCTCACTCCGAGGCCGGGCAGAGACCCGTAGAACCCTCCGGACTGGCCCTGGGGGAAGACGAACACGCCGCCGTCGGAGCCGACCAGGTCATAGCCCGAGCTGGGAGCCGGCGGGGGCGGCGTCGTCGTCGTGGTCGTCGTGGTCGTCGTGGTCGGCGGGGGAGGCGGTGCGCTCACGGTCAGCGAGGTCGTCCCGGTGCCCGACGAGTAGGTGCCGTCACCCGAGTACGTCGCCGTGACGCTGTCGGTGCCCACCGGTGCGTTCGACGCCGAGCAGGAACCCGATCCCGAGCTGAGCGCGGCCGTGGTGCAGAGCGTGGTCGCCCCGATCGTGAACGTCACCGTCCCCGTCGGTGCACCTGTGCTGCCGCTCACCGTGGTCTGGTAGGTCACCGCTGCGCCAGAGGTCACCGAGGTCGGCGTCACCGACGCCGAAACCGTCGGGCTCGACTTCAGGCTGGCCACGGCCCAGTTGGTCCCGGTGACGAGGATGTCGGCCGAGTCATACGCGACCGTCCCGGCCGTGCTCGGCGCGGTGCTCTTCAGCCGGAGCTCGTAGTAGCCGGCGTAGGCCCCACTCGACGGGTAGGTGGCCTCGTATGCCGCGAGACCGAGGGAGCCGGCCGCTTCGGTGACGACAGGCAGAGTGGCGGTGGTCAGCGGCGGCGGCGCACTGCCGTTGGGGAAGGCCGTCGACGTGCTGAGTTGAGCACCCGTCCACTCGCTCGGCGAGAGACCGGCGGTCGGCGTGTACGCGTAGAGCGTCGCCTTGGTCCAGCTCCCGGTGGTCCCGAGGGATGCGCTGCTGCCCTCGACGTAGTCTGTGCTGAGAGACGAGACGGTCCCGCCGGTGATGACGGTCCCCGAACTGTTGTAGAAGGTCAGGCCGCCGACCGAATTCGGCTCGGCGAATCCCCGAGGCGACGCGCTGTTCGTCTTGGCCGCTGAGGTCGTGCCGGTCTCGAGGGTGATGGCCAGCCCACTGGCCGTGCCGGCGATCAGCAGCGCCGCCGCGGCCAACCGGTACGGGGGGCGGCGTCGGGACAAGTTCATTGCCGGTGGCCTTTCGATGAGGAGCTGCGGGCGACCCGCTGCTCGGACGAGCTTGACGTTGCGCTTGGCTCGGATCGTGACTTGGACGACTTAGACGACTTAGACGTGGTGGTGGTGGTGGTGGTGGGAAGGACGATTGTCTCCAACGACTCCGCCGTACCGGCGCGACAGTTCACCGCGGTGCCGCCGACGGCGCGCCAGGTATTGCCGCTCACCCGAATGTTGAGAGCTGCGTACCTTGCCGTGTCGAGCTGTTCACTCTGCCCACCGAGATAGAGGCGTAGCTGCAAGAGCCCATCCCACTTCGGCTTGAACTCCTCGACGAAGTTCTTCAGCGATCCGTCCCGCGCCGTGGCCGCGGCCATGGGATGGGCCGGGGAGCTGTAGCGCGACGAGGCGGTCAGCTGGGCTCCGCTCCACTCGTCGGCTGTCAAGCCCCGCTGAGGCTGGTACGCATAGAGGATCGCGGTGCGCCCTGTCTTGCTGTACTGCGACGGGGCCGCCGTCGTCGACACCGCCCGCCAGACGAACGGCTTGGCGGAAACGCTCCCGCTGGTCACCTGGCGGCCGGCCCGATTGCACAGGCCGATTGAGCCGGCCACGGCCCGGTCGGTGTAGGGCACACCCGAGCTCGCACCAGCGACGGCAGCTCCGACCGGTCCGGCGAGGACGAGCCCCGCCGTAGTGCCGACGGCAGCGACACGGATCGCCCAGCGTCCCATGTCGTCACCCGCCTCTGGTTCGGTGGTCGGTTTCACGGCCCTTCCCTGCCAATGCTGCTCGGCTTGTCGTATTGATGGTCAACTGCGTGGGGGGTGGAAGGGCAGCAGCACCGACCCGTGCGGTGGCTCACCGTCAGTCATCGGCGGCATCCACGCCCCCCTTCCACGCCGGGTGCCGCGGGGCCCTCTAGTTGGTGCCTGTGTCGTGGTATGTAGCCGTCACCCCGGCAGCGTCGATGAGGGCCTGACCAGCCGCCGTGGCCACGTAGGGCCTCGGCCCTGTGCTGTTGGAGAACAGGGTCTGCGCCCAGTTCAACGAGCTACCCGGCTCGAACGGCTGCGTCGATCCCAGGTCCGACTGCCGGAAGATCACGTAGTCGACCAGTGAGCTCTTGTAGCCCGAACCGGTGTTGTTGATCTTGATACCCGGCGTGATCGCCGCTCCGCCGGGGTACACGGTGTTGGGCGTGTGGAAGTACCCGCTGTTGTACAGGTTGAGGCGGGCGGTGGAGAACGGCACGATGGCACCGGCGGTGTTGGAAGACCCGGTGATGGCCGTGGGGTCGTTCTGCTCCACGGTGATCACGTCGCCCCCCAACGTCGGGGCCGTGTTGCCGTTGGCGACTTTCAACGCTGTAAGGAAGGTCTTGTAGACCGACGATCCCGACGGCGGGAGCTCCGGAAGGATCGTCCCTGCCGTTCCGCCGACGGTCGACCATGTGGTGGTGGTCCCCTTGTAGATCCCGAGGAGCTGGGCGATGGTCAAGTTGGCAGGTGCGTCCGTGGTGTTGTCGGTGACGACCTGGACCGAGTCGGTACCGATCTCCACGGTGTGCAGGCCACCCCAACCGTTGGTGACAGCCGTCGCCTTCTGTGTGGCGGTCGGCTTGCTGGCGCTGAAGACGAAGTTGATCTGTTCCGGCGTGTGGGTGTCGGCCAACAGCGCCGAGATGGATGCACCGCTGCTCTGTACCCGCTGGACCGGGTTCAGGCCCGCTCGCAGCACGTCGGTCGGGTTCAGGGGCAGCGGCGTACCCTCCGTGCTGCCGTTCTGGTACGCCGAGCGGCCGTTGGCGTCGGCGGTGGCGTTGAAGGTCACCAACCGGTTGTAGGCCCCGGCGCTGTTGAAGCCCGCGTCACCGGCGGTGTCGCCGTTGGCCACGAATGTGAGGGCGTACTGCGGGGTGTCGCCACCCACGCCGACGACGTCGCCCGGCTGCGGGGCGTAGTCGGCACCAGCAGGAACAACTCCCACAACCGACAGCGTGGCGGCCGCCAGGCCGGTCAGGCCGAGCGCGAGAAACATCCGGTGCTTCACGATTCCCTCCATCGATCGCAGTCCCGCGTCGTCCGCCGGGCTCTTGCCATTAAACAATAGACGACCTAAGAAGTCAACTTTGTCGGTTCGATAGGTATAGGCGGACAACGTCGTTCGGAGCGATGGTCGAGCCCCTCGTCGCCCACGAGTGGCCATCGGCCCAGTAGACGTTCTGCCTCAGTAGACGTTCGGAAGGAACCGCATCGCCTCGTTGCTCAGGCCCCAGAGGACGGCGAGCAGCAGCGGCGCCCCGACGAGCCAGGTTCTAAGGATCCCCCACCGCGACCACAGCCACCAGCTGATCGCTGAAGCCACCAGGAAGCCGGCGAACCACAAGGCGACGAAGGGCCATGCACCCAGGTCGTTGTGCCCTTGCAGATCCGACGCCGGGACGGTGGTCGGCCGGTGCGCCGGTGCGGGGACGACCTTGCCGGCCAATTTGGCGACGACATACACGAGGTGGTCCGGGGCGATGCTCCCCCCACCGGCGGTGACCAGGGTCAACAGTCCCTGGGCCGTGGTGATCTTGGGGAGCGTGGCCCCGGACGCCAGCTGACCTTCGACGACGTAGCGAAACGGTCCCTGTCCGGTTTGCACGGTGACGGCGTCGCCCTTGCGGAGCTGGGTGACGTGCTCGAACGGCGCACCCGCCGTGGTGCTCTTGCCCACGAGCACCGACTCGCCGGCCTGGCCGGGGAGCGGCGTGTCGGCCAGGTGGCCGGGACCGGCCAGCAGGTCACCCGACGACGTGCCTTCGACAACCACGACGTTGCGTATCCCCACGGCCGGCGCGTTGAGCAGCGCCACCGGAGCCCCATCGGGAATTGCTCCACCGATGTACGGAGCGACCGAGCTCGCGGCGGCCAGACGCCCTCGCAGCTCGGCGTACAGCTGATGCTGGCTGCGCTTCTCCTGCAACCCGCTCAACCCGAAAGCAAAGATACCGAAGAACAGTGCGGTGATCCCGACGACGAGAACCGCCGCCAGGACGATGGCCATCGGCTTGGGGACCGGAGGTCCGGTCCGGGAGGGGCGCGGCTCGCCGTCCTCGACCGGCACCGCCGTCCCGCCGTCCTCGACCGGTGGAACCACGACGTCCGTCACCACTTGCCGCTCACCACTTGCCGCGTCGGCGACCCGCCAGGTACATCAGCGGCGTCAGCAAGACGATCACCAGGGCCAGGGCGAGCACCAGCACCACGATCACGCCGCCGCTCCAGAGGCCTCCGGTCCACAGGGCGACGTCCAGCGTCCGGCCCAACCAGATCGTCCTCGGCCGGTGCTTCGCTGCCGTCGACTTCTTCGGAGCCTGCGCCGTACCGGACTTGAGCACCGGCGTGATGGCCGGCAGATGAGGGGAGATCGACAGCGGGGCTGTCCGGAAGGTCGAAGAAGGGGGTCCGGCGGTCGCGGTCGGAGACGGCGATGGCGAAGAGGGGGCCGGCGTCGGCGTAGCCGGAGCTGTCTGCGGTGTCGGTGTCGATACGGCCGGCTTGGTCGACGTCGCCTCGTCCGCCACCTCGGTGGCCGCCTTCTGCGTGTAGTCGACCAATGTCCCCAGGCCGTTCGCCGCCGTCATCGGGAGGTAGCCCGGCGGCAGCTGCCCGACGCCGAGGCCGGGGGTCTGGCCCGTCGTCACCGCGAACTGGAGGAAGGCGGCGAGGTCGGTGGCGTCGGCCGTCGAAAGTCCGCTCGTCGGGACGGCGGTGTACACCACCATCGTGCCTGGATAGGCCGACGCTCCCTTGGCCGTTTGGAAGGCTGTGTATGGGATAGGCCAGGTACCCGTTGTGGCGTCCCAGGTGAGCAGCTTGGTTGCCGCCTCGAGCGACGTTGTCGTCGGGGCGACGAAGGTGCCTGTCGTGGTCTGGAGTTGGGCCGCCTGCAGGTTGTACCGCTCGTCGTCGGCCAGGGGGGTGATCCCGATCATGAAGTAGTGGCCAGCCGACTGCCGGCCGGAGGCGACCATGGAGTTCGCCTTGTCCGGTTCGTCGGGGCTGCAGGTCACCGTCGAATTGGCGTTGTCGAACTGCATCGACTCACTGACGTTCTCCAACGCCGCCACCGGAGCGGCGATGAGCGAGTACAGCGGCTCCGGGGAGGCTTGCAGGCAGTAGGAGACCTGTTCGCCGTTGTCGAACGTCGACGACTCGTAGGTGGAGAGGAGGGGCCACTGGTTGATGGGGAGCTGCATGCCCTTGTATGCAGGATTGACGACCATTCCTGACCACGCGGTGTCGAGTCCGGTCAGCCCCGGCAGCTCGTTGTCGGGCGTGCCGTCCAGCCAAGCCCGGGCAGCCGGTGTGTCGTTGATGTAGGTGGTGAGCGCGTCCATGACATCGGAGTCGCTCGAGATGGAGACCAGCTCGGACGCGGCGGCGAAGCCTGTAGCGAGGACTGGCACGCCCGGATTGAGCTCTTGGAACTCAGGGTCCTCGGTGATGTTGAGGGGATTGTTCGCCAGGGCGGGATCAGCACCCTGGCCGGTGGTGAGGTCCGGATAGGACTCGGTCAGCAATTTTGCCAGGAGGAGCGGGGTGAGCTTGAGCGTGGTGATGGGCTTGCCGTCGGCGCCGTCGATGGCAAAGGAGATGGTGAAGCCGGTCACGGCCACCGGAGCGTCGACGACCGGCTTGCTATATCCACCTGTCTGGGCGTAGCTGGTGAAGGCGGCGTCGGCACCTCCCGAAGCCAACAGGTCGCGGGCTTCGGGCTCGCCCATGGCGACGTGGTTCAACGAGAACGGCGTGCTGGTACCCGTGCAGAAGCTCGGCGCCCACTGGCTCGTCGCCTGGACCATGAGCTCGGACCCGTAGATGCTGACGCTGTTGCCCCCGCCCACCAGCGAGCACACCGCTGATGGCGGATCGAAGGTGAGCGGGACGGTGATGTGGTTTCGCCAGTTGGAGGGACTCCACCACAGGCTCCCGGTCACCGCCAGATCGGCGCCGTCGTCGGACAGGCTGGTTGTGGCGACCGCGCCCGGCGAGTAGTGGCCGGCCGCTTCACAGCTGGCCAGGGCGGCCGGTCCGGCCGCTGTCGACGAGAGGGCGGGGAGGGCCCCGTCGCAGCTGATGCCGACGATGGGCACGGCGACGAGCGAGCAGGCGACGGTGGACGAGCAGCCGAGCGTGGTGTTCTC
The DNA here is from genome assembly GCA_964453355.1 of uncultured Acidimicrobiaceae bacterium. Taxonomy (GTDB): domain Bacteria; phylum Actinomycetota; class Acidimicrobiia; order Acidimicrobiales; family RAAP-2; genus DASZUK01. The sequence continues at coordinate 31,731 of CAYVPF010000011.1, forward strand.
GGCCGATGTGAAGACGTCGAAGTCCGTGCTCCCGGTTCCGTCCGTCGCCGTCACGCCGAAGGTCTCGTTGCTGGGCAGCGCCGAGGTGAGGCCACCGTTCGACTCCGGCGGGACGCCGCACCCACCGTTTGTGCCACCGGCGTACACCTGGCCGCTCGCCGCCAGCCACGGCACCCAGTAGCGAACGGGCTGCGCGTAGGGGTGTGTGACCACGAACTTGCAGTTCGTTGTGGTCGGGAGCGTGGCTGGCTGCCCGACGACGGTCGCCCCCGGCGTTGTCTGGTAGCGGTCCAACTGGTACGGCTCCAACCGTGTGTAACTGGCCTGGTACCGCTCTGTCCACGACTGGGTCCAGCAGGTCTCGGGCGTTGGCTGGTCTGTGTGCGCCGGTGTGTCACGGCACTCGAGGAGAACCATCGGGTACTCCTGGTACTGGGCCTGGACGGAGTTCTGGTCGGCGACGATGCCCCCGGTCGGATGCACGTCTCCTGATTGCTGCCAGGACACCGCGATCTCTTGGCGGCCCTGGAGGTTCGTCGTCTGGCTGACTGTCAGTTTGACTGTCTCCGAGGCGACCACCGTTGTCGTCGTCTTGCTCGGTGTGCCCGGTGTGACGGCCACCTCGGTCCGCGTGGCGGTCACCGATTTCGAGACGGCCGGAGCGGCCGTCTCGTTGGCAACGGCCCGACTGCCCGTGTCCGCGGCCAGGGCGACGCCGGAGACGCCACCCATCGCCGCCAACACCGCCACGCAGGCCAGGGGCATACGGAGGAACCGCCGCGCTGCCCGACGCCGCGCCAGCTTCCGCCGCCGTCCCATCGCCTCACCCCGCGTCACTGGTCGACCCCACGCCGCTTCCGGGCCCGCCGGTATCCGATGGCCACGGGTACGATGAACACGATCAGGAGAAGGAGGACGACCAGCCCTCCCACCTGGGCCAGCAGTGAGGACACCCGGTAGCCGGCGAGGGTCGCCGGCACGTACGTCGGCTTGTCACTGCCAGCTGCGCCGGCCGACCCCGATTCGGACTGGCCGGTCGCGCAATCGGTCGTCGACGATGCCCCTCCCACCGACGTGGTGGTGGTCGTGGTCAAGCAGGTGGCTGTCGAGGTCCCTCCGCCGGCCGTGGCGACGGTCGTCGCCGACGTCCCTCCAGCACCCGCCCCGGACGTCGTTCCGCCGGCACCCACGGAGGTCGACCCGGCGGCCGTCCCCGAGGTCGTCCCGGCGGCCCCCGTCGTGGCCGTCGCTCCCCCCGTCGCCGAGCTCGTCGGGTGCGAGGCCCCGGAGTTCCCGTAGGTGCCGGACTTGGTGGGTGTGGACCCCAAGCCGTTGGGCGTCGCTGTGGCGGCGCAGGGGCCGGCCCCTGTCCGATCGCAGGCGAGCGGCATCGGGGCGATGGTCGCCAGGTAGTTCGTGTTCGGCTGGCCCTCCACGAACGTCGGGTTGTTGCAGTTGAGGATTGTCTCCTTTGTCAGGCTGATCTTGGGTGTGGCTGTCTTCAGCTTGTTGATCTGGCCGAAGCCGGCTTCCACCAGGTTGACCGGCAGTGGCGAGTACCCGATGCCGCCGATCTGCCCCTGGCCTTGGCAGATGTCGTAGAAGGCAAAGTCGGCGATCGACTGGCGCTTGCCTGTTGTGATCTTGGGCTCGGGGCTCGGGTACGTCCCGGTCGGTTCGATCATGTACACGTAGGACGACAGCGGATAGGTCCGAGGGTCGGTGTTGGTGTACACGTTGTCCAGTGTCTGGAGCAGGTAGGTGGGCGAGGAGG
>CAYVPF010000012.1:0-13137 GCA_964453355.1 uncultured Acidimicrobiaceae bacterium
CCGCCCCCATGACGGCCACCGTCGCCACGGTGCAGGCCAATCGGTTCTTCTTGTGCATCCGCCACTCCCCCTCGCCACGCCCCACAGCCGGAGCATTCCAGCAATGTTTACAAGTATGCAATACCTTGCCAGTCATGTCCAGCACTGACAAGGGTCAGCCGCCTGGAAGTTCAGCCAGTGGCGGCCCGCTCCCGGGCCCAGGCCAGGTCCACCTTGCCGGACGGGCTTCGCCGGACCAGGTCCACCTCGATGACGGCCTTTGGCAGCTTGTACCGGGCCAGCTGCTCGCCGGCGGTGGCCAGGACGGTGTCGACGTCGATGACGGTCCCGGGCTCCGGCTGCACCAGGGCCACCACCTCGCTCCCCCACCGGTCGCTCGGCCGGCCGACCACCACCACGTCCCGTACCGCCGGATGGGCCCGGATGGCGGTCTCCACCTCTTCGGCATACACCTTCTCGCCGCCGGTGTTGATGGTGGTGGCGTCGCGGCCCAACAACTCGATGCGGCCGTCGGCCAGCAGTCGGGCGCGGTCGCCCGGGATCGTCATCCGCCGGCCGTCCACCACGGGAAACGTCCGGGCGGTCCGTTCCGGGTCGTGCAGGTACCCGAGGGGCACCCGACCGGCCCGGGCCAGCCACCCGGTGCCGTCGTGGCCGGGGGCCAGCACCCGGGTCATGGCCTCGTCCACCACGCAGGTGCCCTCGGCCGGCCGGAAGGCCGCTGGTTCGGCGCTCCCTGCCGGGCCGCCGCTCCCTGCGGGGCCGCCGGCCCGGGTCACGACCTCGGCCTGGGGGCCGGACTCGGACGACCCCACCGTGTCCCGGACCCGGATCCCGGGCAGGTGGGCCAGGATCTGCTGGACCGAACCCGGCGACAGCGCGGCCCCGGACGACGCCACGGCCACCAGCGACGTCAGGTCCCGCTCCCGGGCGGCCATGGCGTCCAGCAGCGGCCGGGCGAAGGACTCGCCGGCGATGACCAGCAGGGTGACCCGCTCGGCCTCCACCGTGTCCAGCACGTCGGCCGCGTCGAACCGGTCGACCACCGACGGGACAACCACCGACCCCCCGGCGTGCAGGGCCTGGAAGCTCACCCACTGCCCGGTCCCGTGCATGAACGGGGCCGCCGACAGCACCCTCGGTCCCGGCCGGCTGGTGGACGACGCCACCAGCTCCTCGGTGGACGCCCACTCCCGGCCTTCCCTGAAGTTGCGGCCGCCCATGGCCGCCACGAAGGCGTCGGCCTGCCGCCACAGCACCCCTTTCGGCCGGCCGGTGGTGCCGCCGGTGTACAGGGCGTACAGGTCGTCCGGGGACCAGTCCGCCGTCACGGCCGGCAGGGACCCGTCGGCGGCCGCCAGCCCCGACTCGTAGTCGAGCGCCCCGGGCAACAGCGGCTCGCCGGAGCCGTCGGCCACCTGCAGCAGCCGCGGCCGGTAGTCCAGGCGGTCGACCACGGCGGCCAGCCGAGCGGCGAACCGGGCGTGGTAGACCACCGCCCGCGGGGCCATGTCGGTCAGCAGCTCCGCCAGCTCCGCTTCCACGTACCGGTAGTTGACGTTGCAGGGCACCGCCCGGGCCTTGAACGCCCCGAGCATCGCTTCCAGGTACTCGTGCCCGTTGTACAGGTACAGGGCCACCGCGTCCTGCCCGCTCTCGTGGGGAGCCAGCTGATCCCGCTCCGCCCGGACGGTGAGGCCGGCAGCCAGCAGCACGTCGGCCAGCCGCCGGCTGCGGTCCGCCACCTCCGCCCACGTCAGCCGCCGGGTGGCGGTGACGATGGCTTCGCGGTCCGCCAAGGGCTCGGCCAGGGCCTCGTTGACCGTCGCCAGGTTGAACTCCATCTCCGTCCTCCGTCCGTCGAAATCCCCTGCCGATGGATCTCGGCCGTGGCCGACGAGACGGCGACCTTACCGCTTGGCCATCAGCCCAAGTAAGCCGATCGGACCAACGGGTCCTGCTGGACCTCCTCCGGCGACCCTCCGGCGATCCGGGTCCCGACGTTCAACACCACCACCTGATCGCAGTGGTCCATGACGAACCCGACGTCGTGCTCGATGAGCAGGATGCCGCAACTGCCGTCACGTTGAATCCGCCGGATCGACCTGGACAAGAGATCCTGCTCCACCGGGCCAAGGCCCGAGGACGGCTCGTCCAGCAACAAGATCCGCGGCCCGTCCACCACGGCCCGGGCCAGCTCCACCAGCTGGGCCTGGCCGATCGGCAGCGACCCCGCCGGGCGGTGACGGATCTCGCCCAGCCCGCAGACCTCGAGCATGGCCTCAGCGCGGGCCCGCCGCTGCGCGGCCCGGGTCCGGCCCCAGGGCACGCCCAGCATCTGCAGCACGATCCCTCCGCTCTTGCCTTCCCACTCCTGCGCCACCAGAAGGTTGTCCTCCACCGACAGTGCCCCGAACAGCTGCCGGTGTTGGAACGTCCGCCGCATCCCATGGCGGGCCCGCCAGACCGCTGACCGGTCGGTCACCGCCGCGCCGTCCATGCGGACCACCCCACCGTCGGGCGCCCGGGCCCCCGAGATCACATCGAACAACGTCGTCTTGCCGGCGCCGTTCGGCCCGATCACCCCGACGATCTGCCCCGCCGACACCGACAAGGACACCGAGTCGAGGGCCACGATCCCACCGAACCGGACCGACACGTCCTCCACCTCGAGCGCCACCGGCGCCACCGGCGTCACCGGCCGGCCCGGAGGTAGCGCTCGGCGACCCCCTCGGCGTCGACGTCGTCCGCCCGCCCGACCCACGAGATCCTTCCTCGGTCCAAGAACGCCACCCGGTCGGCCACGTCCAGCGCATGGCGGGCCTTCTCCTCCACCAGCACCACCGCCGTCCCGGCGTCACGGAGCCGGCCGAACAGCGCCATGACCTCCTCGACGACCAGCGGGGCCAGTCCCAGCGTGGGCTCGTCGACCACCACCACCTTGGGCGGGTGCACGACGATCGGCGCCAGGGCCAGCATCTGCTGCTCGCCGCCCGACAGCAGCCCGGCCTCCAGGCGACGCCTCGCCTTCAGCACCGGGAACTGTTCGAACACCGCATCACGGTCCTCGGGCCGAGGCATGGCCAGCTTCAGGTTGTCGAGGACGCTGAGGCCGGGAAAGATCCCCCGGGACTCCGGGGCGAACGTCACCCCGATGGCCGCACGTCCGTGCCCCGGCACCCGGGTCACGTCTTCGCCTCCCACCAGCACCATCCCGGCCGTCGGGCGGAGGCCGCCGGCGATGACGTGGCACAGCGTCGACTTCCCCGACCCGTTCGGCCCCAACACCGCCGTCACCGTGCCGGCCTCGACCTCGAGGTCGATGTCCAACAGCACCGGAACGGTGCCATAGCCGGCGCACACCCCCCGCACCTCCAGCACTGGCACCTCCAGCACTGGCACCTCCAGCACTGGCGCCTCCAGGGCTGGCAGCACTGGTACTGGCAGCGCCGACCGGGCGGCCGGACCGCTCGTCCCCGGGGATACTCCCGGCCCACGGACGACAGGGACCGTCCCGCCGGCGGCAGCGCCCGGCGACGCCCTCGCGCCGCGACGTCGGTGGCCGAGCTCCGCCACCTGCGCCAGCAGCCCGTCCGGAGACTTCGCGTAGTAGATCGCCCCGATCCCGAACAGGATGCTCGGGATGCGGGTGGACGACGTCACATAGCTCAGCAACTGGGGACTGAACGCCAGGACCAGGCCAGCCAGCACGGCCCCGCCGGGCCGGCGCACCCCGAACATGACGACGATGGCCAGCCAGGTCAGCCCCATCAGGGCGTTGATGTTCAGGCTGGTGACGCTCTGATCGACGGTGTCCAACATCACCCCGCCGAGCCCGGCGATGGCGCTCGACACGGCGAAGACGGCCACCTTGGTCTTCACCGACGACACCCCCACCGACGCCGACGCCGCCGGTGCCGATCGCACCGCCATCATGGCCCGGCCCGCCGGGGACCGGCGGAGGTTGGCGATGAGGAACGACACCACGCCGACCAGCGCCAACAGCAGCAGGGCCAACGACCGGTCGCTGGCGAAGTTGATGCCCAACAGGTCCGGGCGGGTGATGGTCCATCCCGATGTGCCGTTGCTGAACGGCTTCCACACGAACAGCACGGAGTCCCCGATGAGGGCCAGAGCCAGCGTGGCCAGGGCCAGCGCCAGGCCGTCCAGGCGGAGGGCCGGCAGCGCCACGATCGTCCCCATCACCACGGCCGAGCCGACCCCGACCACCAAGGCCGCCAGCCACGGCCAGCCGTGGCTCATCAAGAGCCCGGTCATCAGCGACGCCTGGAGGACGAAGGCGGTCTGGGCCAGGCTGACCATGCCGCCGATGCCGGTGACCACCACGAACGACAACAGGATCAACCCGTAGGCCAGGCCCTGCTCGATCAGCCCCAGCCAGAACCCGTTGGCGACGACCAGGATGCACAGCACGAGGACCCCGGTGGCCGCCTCCCAGGGGAGGAACCGCCGCCAACGCGGCAGGTCGGCCAGGTGGTCCGGCGGCAGGGTGACGTCGGCCACCTGGCCCGCCACCCTTCCCGGTCGCCGAGACCGGACCGTGAGCACCACCAGCAGCAGCACATACGGGAGCGCCGACGCCAGGCCGGTGACGTTCTGCAGCGCCGTCCCGTAGCCGGAGAACAGGCTCTGGACGATCCCGATCAACAGGCCACCGGCGAACGCGTACGGCACCGACCGGAGGCCACCGAAGACGGCGGCCGTGGCCCCGATGACGAGGACCCCGGTGAAGGCCGCCGGGGTCAGGGCGAAGAACGGCGACCCGGCCACGCCGACCAGCCCCGCCAGCATGAAGCTCAGCATCCAGACCGTCCGGGACGTCCGGGCGGTGTCCACGCCGCGGAACTCCGCCAGGTTCGGCCGGTCCACCGTCGCCCGCATCCGGAGGCCGAGGCGCGTCCGGTTGGTGAGCCACCACAACCCCGACGCCACCACTACGGCCAGGAGGATCACGATGAGCTGGTCCGAGGTGATCCGGAACCACGAGGTGACCGTCCAATCGTCGGCCGGGTTCGGGCCGAGGCCGCCGGGGAACAGGATCTCGTTGCCCGCCGGGATCGACGCCCCGAAGGTGTTGACGGCGGTCTCGACGATGTAGAGGGCCAACGCCGGCAAGGCCACCAGGAGGCCGACGGTGGCAACGATCTTGGCGGCCTCGTCGGCGTGGGCCAGCGACCGCATCACGAGCACGTCGGCGACCAGCCCGAGCAAGGGGGCGACGACCAGGATCGAGAGCACGGCCGCCGGCGCCTGGGGCCAGTGGAACCCCGCCGTCAGCTCGTAGTACAGCAGGGCGACGCTGAAGGAGACCGAACCCTGGGCAAAGTTGAAGATCCGCGACGTCTGGTAGGTCAGCACCAGCCCGACGCCCAGGAGGGAGAAGAGGGCGCCGGCCACCGCGCCACTGATCAGGATGGCAACGAGCTTGTCCATGAGCCCGGGCGGCGGTCAGTGAGCCCCGACCACAGGCCCCGACCTCACTTCGGGGTCTTTGTGATCGGGACGTTCTTGTAGCACTTCATCGGGGTGACGGGCACGTAGCTGGTCCCGCTGATCTGCACCAGGTCGGCACACGGGGTCGCCTGGGAGTGGTCCGCCGGGTAGCTGACCGGCCCGAGCGGGATCGGATTGCCGCTCGGCTTGTACGTCCAGCCACCGTTGATCGTCTTGCCGAAGCTGGCTGCCGTGAAGTTCCGGCCCGCCGCCTTCAGCATCTGGACGAAGACGTCGGCCGACCAGTACGAGAGCGCCGTGCCCAGAAGGATCGGCGCCTTCGGGTCCACCGCCTTGATGTTGGCCTTCATCTGCTTGATGGCGGACCCACCGAACTCCGTGGCCAGGAACTGCGTCTCGACGTACGCCCCGGCGAGCGCCTTGGCCACGTCCGGGCTACCGGTCAAAAGGCCGGGGACGTAGGCGATGTAGTTCACCAGCGCCCCCTTGTAGCCCGCCGCCCGCAGGCCGGCGGAGAGGCCGACCGTGTTGGAGAACTGGCCGTTGGTCACGATGACGTCGGGGGGCTGCCCGTGGTTGCTCGTCATCAACGCCTCGACGAACGGCGTGTAGTTCACGTTCGCCGTCGTCGGGACGTTGGCCTCCGAGTAGACGACGTTGGCCCCGACGTCCAAGAAGGCGTCCTTCACCAAGGTCAGGCCGCTGGTGCTCACCTGCGTGTTGTCCGAGATGAGGGCGTACGCCTTGTTCTTGCCCAGCTTGTTCACGACGGGTGCGGCCACCGACGTGTTGACCACCGTCGGCTTCGGCGGCACGACGCAGCCGTTGAACCCGAACCCGTAGGTCTGCGGGCCCGAGCACTGGCCCGGCATGAACCCCCAGCCGACCGACGGGACCTTGTTGGCGTTCAGGTAGTCGGAGCTGGCCGGGAGAAAGCCCTCGCCGAGCTCCGGCACCACGGCGAAGACCTTCTGCTGGCCCACCGCCTTCTGCGCCAGCGCCAGATTGGTGGCCCCGTTCTCTGTGTCGTTCCCCGTCCCGATGTAGTCGATCTTCCGGCCGTTGATCCCGCCCGCCCGGTTCACCGCGGCGAACCGAGCCTTCGCCCCGACGTCACACCCCGGGTAGCCGCCTGTCGGGCTCGTGATCGGGCAGATCCCCACCACCTTCACCTCGGTCGGCGTCACCCCCCGGACGGCGGTCGCCGCGCCCGCTGGCCCCGGAGCCACCAGGCTCCCGGCGATCATCAGGAACGGCAACGCCGCCACCGTCACCACGGTACGACCGACTGCTCTGCGCTTCACCGGCTTCTCCCCGCCTCTCATGGAGCCCCCGCTTGTCAGGCTCCGGCCCGCGGCCGCCGCCGGCAGTCCCCGCCTCGGCGGACTACCCCCTCCCCATCCAGTCGGTTGCCCGGATCGACGGAGCACGGCCCCTCAATCTTTTAACCCCCGAAGATCGTAAAGTCAATAGATAATCGATCATCTTTAAATTAGGAGGCGAGGCGGGAAGGTCGCGGGCTCCCTCTTGCGTGTGCCGCCAGCACCGGCGCATGTCGGGTCCCTGCATCAGGGCGGGATCGGAGGAACCGGGCCGGCACGCCTCGCTTCTCGTCTACGGCTGAGGGGATCTGGGGCCGGGGTCCGCGGACCGGGCGGCGGCCACTGCGGCTACGGACCGGTCAGCTCCCGCTGGCCTTGGCCCGGACCCGCTTGGGCGTCGCCGCGGCGGCCGGCTCCGCGCTCTGGGTGGCGGCCAGGACGCGGGTGGTCTCCTCGATGTGCCCCACCAGGAGATCCCGGGCCCCGGCGGCGTCGCGGGACAGCACGGCGTCGAGAATCCGTCGGTGCTCCTCCTCGATGTCCCGGGAGCGTCCGACGGCAAAGGGCACCGACCATCGCCGGTACACCTCGGCGGCATCCCTCAGCGGTTGGGCGAGGCCGATCAGGCGGGGGCTGCCACAGCCCTCCATGAGGCTGCTGTGGAACGCTGCGTGGGCGGTGGCCCACGGTTCGAGCACCCGGTCGGGATCGTCGGCGGCGACCATCGGGGTGCGGATCAGCACGTGGTGCGCCGAGATCACCGACGCCTCCCAGGTGACGCTGCCCCGCTGCACCGCCTCGAAGATGGCGAGGCCTTCCACGTGCACCCGCACCCGGGTGAGGTCGGCCAGGTCCTCCAGGGAAAGCGGGATCACCCGGAACCCGAGATTCGGCTCCGCGATGACCAACCCGTTCTCGGCCAGCCGGGTGAGGGCTTCCCGCACGACCGACAGGCTGGCCTTGAACTGCTCGGCCACCGCGGCGATCCGTATGCGGGAGCCCGGCTCCCGGCGGCCGCTCAGGATGTCCGATCGCACCGCCTCGTAGATGTCCGCCGACAGCAGCTTCGGCGGCGCCGTTCGAGCCATCAACGCACCCTATCGGGGCCGATTGGCCGACCACGGCCAACGCCGTGGCGGTCCTGCACCGGTGCCGATCTCACGGCTCTCACGGCTCTCACGGCTCTCACGGCGCCGACGGCTCCAGATCGAGGCGGTACGGCTGGCCGTCCTGCATGATGAGGGCCAGGCGATCGGCGTCCTGCAGGATCGTCACGTCCTCGAACGGCCGGCCCCGCACCAACAGGAGATCCGCCCGGTAGCCGGGCTCGACGAGGCCGACCTTCACCCCCGACGCCGCCATCGCCTCCCCGCCGTGGCGCGTCGCCGCCACCAGCGCTTCGTGGTGGCTGTAGCCGAACAGGTTCACGAAGTGCATCAGGTCCCGGGCGTTGGTCCCCTGGGGCGTCCAGGCCAACCCGTAGTCCCCGCCCACGACCACCCGGATCCCGAGCTCCCGCGCCCGCCGGTGGACCCGGCACAGGCTCTCGAACTGCGCCATCAGGCCGCTGGCCCGAGCTCGCTCTTCGGTCAGCCCCCACGCCGACGCCTCGTAGATGCTGTTGTACGTGAGGCCGACCGCCGGCCCCAAGAACACGCTGTCGCGCTCGGCCGCCACCATCTCCAAGACCTCGTCCGAGGCGAAGTCACAGTGATAGATCATCGTCACGCCATGCCGGAGGCACCGGCGGATCGACTCGTCGGACCGGGCGTGGGCGGCCACCCGGCGGCCGAAGGCATGGGCCGTCTCGCAGGTCACGGCGATCTCCTCGTCGGTCATCACCGTCATCGACGAGCCGGCCGGACCGCCGAGGTTGCCCGAGATGTTCAACTTGATCGTGTCCACGCCTTCCCGGCACAACACCCGGGTCAGCCGCCGGAAGTCGTCGACCCCGTCCGCCACCAGGCCGACGGATCGCCGGCCCTCGTTGTGCAGCTGCCGCTCATCCCCCAGGTTGCCGGTCACGCTGATCTCCGGCCCCGCCGCCATGAGCCGGGGACCGGGGATCCGGCCGGCGGCTATCTCGTTGCGGATGACCAGGTCGAGCCGCGGCTTGGCCGATCCGGCGCTCACGGCACTCGTGAACCCGTGATCGAGGAGGATCCGGGCATTGTGCATGGTGATGAGCACGTGCTCTTCGGGTGGGACGTCCCCGATGGACGGCAGGTTGGGGGCGTTCGGGAACGACAGGTGGGCATGCCCCTCCACGAGACCCGGCATCAGGGTCAGCGACCGGTCGGCCGGGATCACCCGGCTGTCGGTCTGGGCGAGCTCCCCGGGGGTGCGCGACACGGCGGCGATCGACCCGTCCCGGACCAGGACGTCGCCTTCGAACGGGCCCTCGTCATGGCCCGTCCAAATGGTGGCCCCGGTGATCACCACGCTGGACGTCACCGGATCACCGCCGCCGCTCGAAGCGAACGTTCACCTCGTCCGGACCGCGCATGAGCGCTCCGAGCATCCGCGGCTCCTTCACCACCTCCAGTGAGGCGAAACGATCGACGACGGCCTCCAGGGCCGCCAACATCTCCGCCCGGGCCAGGGGCGCGCCGAGGCAGAAGTGCCGGCCGAGACCGAACGACAGGTGCCGGGCGGCGTCCCGCTTCGGATTGAAGCGGTCCGGATCGGCGAAGACAGCCGGGTCGCGGTTGGCGGCCGTCACCCCCAGCAGGACCATGCTGCCGGCCGGGATCCGCTCGCCGGCGATCTCGGTGTCCTCGGTGCACACCCTGGGCATCGCTCCCACCGGGCTCTCCCAGCGCAAGGTCTCCTCCACGAACCGCACCCGGGCCGGCTCCGACGAACGGAGCTCGTCGGCCGTGTCGTAGTCCCGGGCCAAGGCATAGAGCATGGCGCCGACGGCCAGGTACGTCGTATCGGCGCCGGTGGGGAAGAGCAAGCGCACGAACGTGAGGAGGGTCTCGTCGGTGAGCTCGACCCCCTCCACGCTCGTGCCGAGGAGCTGGGAGATGAGGTCGTCGCTCGGCGCCTTCCGCCGCTCCTCGACCACCTCCCGCAGGAACCCGGTGAAAGCTTCGGCGGCGGCCAGCGATCCGACCGGGTCCCACTGGTAGGTGATGAAGGCGATGGCCCACTCCTCCAGCTGGGGATGCTCGGGCAGCCCGAGCAACCGGGCGATGGCCCGCACCGGGAGCCGTCGGGCCAGTTGCGCCATCAGCTCCGCCTCGCCGTCGTCGGCGAACTCATCGATGAACTCGTCGCACATCGTCCGCAGGGTCTCTTGCCGGAAGTTGTTGACGGTCGACGGGCGGAACGGCAGGCTGACGAGCTGACGGTGGAGCCGGTGCTCCTCGCCCTCCATCCCCATGATGTTCTCGCCCATCGTGGGAAAGGTGGCCACCTTGTGGAACTCGCGCAGGTTGAAGGCCCCTTCGGCCCGGAAGCCCTCCCATACGTCCTGGTACCTGGTCAGCAGGTACCCGATGCCGCCGTGGAACCGCACCGGCGCCACCGGCCGCTCACGGCGGAGGGTGCCGACCCAGCCGAAGAAGTCGTCGACGACGGTGTCGCTCGTCGACGGCATGATCGAGAAGTCGAAGCTCTCGTCCACCGGCGTTCCCGTGATGTCCATACCGATCCCTCCCGCGACGGGCCCTCGCCCGCCATCGCCTCAACTCGGTTGATCGACCTGATCCAGGTGGTAGATGCGCATGACGTTCTCACACAAGATCTTGGCGGCATTTTCGGGGGTCGACCACCGACGCACGGAGGTCTCGATGACTGTGGCCGAGTGCGGCCAGGTGGACGAGTGGTGGGGGTAGTCGCTGCCCCACATGATCGCCTCGGCCCCGGCCAGGGGGGCCACGACGGCGGCCGACGCCTCCTTGGTGAAGGTGACGGCGCAGTTCGTGCGGAAGATCTCCGACGGCGGCCGCTTGCAGCGGATCACGTCCGGCTTCATCCGGTAGTTCCGCTGGTAGGTGCTGTCCATGCGTTCCAGGAAGTGCCCCAACCATCCGGCGTCGTTCTCGGCCGAGATCACCACCAGGCGCGGGAACCGCTCGAAGAGCCCGGAGAAGATCATGTCCCGGAACTGGTACTGGGCGGACACCGGGTAGAAGACGATGTCGGTCGGATTGCGGGTGTCGAAGTTCGTGGGCTTCAGCCGGCTGGTGGAGGCGTGCATGCTCAGCGGCAGCCCGCTGTCCTCGATCGCCGCCCACAGCGGGTCGAACTCCTCGTTCCAGTAACTGACCCCCTCGGGGGGGATCGACGGCACCATCACCCCGCGGAGCCCGGCGTCGACGGAACGCTTCACCTCCTGCACCGACCAGTCGATCCGCTCCGGCAACAGCATCCCGACGCCGTACAGCCGGCGTGGATGCCGGGCGGCGAAACCGGCCAACCACGTGTTGTAGGCCTCCAGCATGGCCACGAGCAGGTCGTCGTCCGGCTGCGGGTAGAGCTGCAGGCCGAGCGTGGGGTAGAGGATCTCGGCGGCGACGCCGTCCCGGTCCATGTCGCGGATCCGCTCGTCGGCGTCGTACCCGCCCCGGAACACGTCTTCTTCCCATCGCCCTTCCAGCCGCACCTCGTCGTCCGCCCGGGCGCAGCCGGCCAGGAGCCCGACGGGCGGCATCATCAACCCCTCGGCGACGATCCGGTCGGTCTGTTCCTCTCTGACCAGGTGCGGCACCCGGGAGCGGAACCGCTCCGGCACCCCCTCGGTCCACAGATCGTGCGGCTCGATGACGTGCGAATCTGCGGACATGACGACGTCGGTGGTCACGACAGCTCCTTTCCACTGGGATCAACAAATGACGGGGACGGGGACGGGGACGGCTCGGCGGTCGCCGAAAGGGTTGGGGACGACGGACCGGGCGCCCCGAGCATCACGTTGCGAAGCTCCCCGACGCCGGTGATCCAGCTCACGAGCTCGTCACCTGGGTGGAGATACCTCGGGTCCTCCCGGCTGCCGTTCGTGCCGCCGGGCGTCCCGGTGAAGATCAGGTCGCCGGGGTACAGGGTGCAGATCGACGACAGCCGGCCCATGAGCTCGGGCACCCCGAAGATCATCGCCGAGGTCCGGCTGGCCTGCATCGTGACCCCGTTGACCGAGCAGCCGAGCTCGAGGTCGTCCGGATCGGCCAGCTCGTCCACCGACACCACCGCCGGCCCGATCGGCCCGAAACCCGGGAACGACTTCCCGAGGGAGAACTGCGGCGGCTCGCCCTGCATCTGCACCGTCCGGTCCGAGAGATCCTGGCCCACCATCACCCCGGCGACGCTCCCCCAGGCCGCCTCCTCATTGAGGCAGTGGGCCTCCCGGCCGACCACGACCACGAGCTCGACCTCCCAGTCGACGGTCGGCGAGGCGATTACCACCGGCTCATTGGGGCCGGTCAACGACGACACGAACTTGGTGAACACCAGGGCGTGGTCCGGCACGGTCAGGCCGGCCTCCTCGACGTGGTCGGCGTAGTTCAGGCCGACGGCGAAGATCTGCCTCGGCCGGGGAACCGGGGGGCCGAAGGCACCGGGGTCCATCGGCGTTCCGTCGTCTACGGGCGCAGCCTCCGCCCACGCCCGGAGGCCGTCCCACTGCTCGACAAGCTGCTGGGGATCGCTCGGGAACCGGCCGTCGCTGGCCCGGCCGATGTCGAGACCGCGATTGCCGTGGACCAGGACGGCCCGTCCGGCCAGGTTCCCTACCCGCATGTACGCCAGCTACCCTGCCGCGCCGGTCTCCCGCGCCCCGCCGTTGTCGTGATCCCCACGCCAAGGTTCTAACCCACGGACGATCGTAAAGTCAACCAATAATCGATCATTTGCCACCCGTCCGGTGGGCTCAGGTTTCGGCCGCCCCCACGATGGGGGCCACCAGCGTCAGGCTGCCGGTGGAGCCGTAGAACTGGGCGTCGCCGAAGGCGAAGATGCCGCCGTCGGCGGCCACCTCCCAGTACCCGGCGCCGGTGGGAGTGGCCGCCATGGCCACCACCGGCCGGTTCAGCCGGACCCCACCCTCCGAACCGTAGAACTGGGCGTTGCCGAAGGCGAACAGGCCGCCGTCGGCGGCCACCTCCCAGTAGCCCCGGCCTGTGGGCGTGGCGGCCAGGCCGACGATTGGCTTGTTAAGCGGCTGGCTGCCCATGGAGCCGTAGAACTGGGCGTTGCCGAAGGCGAACAGGCCACCGTCGGCGGCCACCTCCCAGTAGCCCTGGCCTGTGGGCGTGGCGGCCAGGCCGACGATGGGTTGGTTGAGCGGCTGGCCGCCCATGGAGCCGTAGAACTGGGCGTTGCCGAAGGCGAACAGGCCGCC
>CAYVPF010000012.1:13237-30601 GCA_964453355.1 uncultured Acidimicrobiaceae bacterium
AGAACTGGGCGTTGCCGAAGGCGAACAGGCCGCCGTCGGCGGCCACCTCCCAGTACCCGCCGCCTGTCGGGGTGACCGCCATCCCGACGATGGGCTTGTTCAGGTGCTGGCCGCCCATGGAGCCGTAGAACTGGGCGTTGCCGAAGGCGAACAGGCCGCCGTCGGCGGCCACCTCCCAGTAGCCCCGGTCGTCGGCGGTGGCCGCCACGGCGACCACCGGCTGGTTCAGCGGCTGGCCGCCCATGGAGCCGTAGAACTGGGCGTCGCCGAAGGCGAAGACACCCCCGTCGGCGGCGGCCAGCCAGTACCCGAGACCGTTGCGCGGTGTGCCGAAGGTGTACTGGGCCACCGACACCGCGGCGGACGTCCCGCCGGCGGTGGTCACGGTCACCGGCACCTTCTCGGCGTAGGGCGCCGCCGGCAGGGCCACGGTCACCTGGGTGGACGAGCCGGCCACGACCACGCCCGACAGCGACGGGCCGAAGTGGACGGCGGTGGCCCCGGCCAGGTCGCTGCCGGTGATCGTCAGCGTCCCCCCGTTGCTGAGCGGCCCGTGGACACTGCTCAGCCCGGTCACCGCCGGGCAGCCGGGGCCGCCGCCCATCGTCTGCAGGTCGGCCAGCAGGGTGGCCCCCACCGGCGACCCCCACCCGGTGGCCATGTCGTAACCGGCGGCCGTCGGGTAGAGGCCGCCGTTGGTGTTCGTCAGGTCGTTGTTCCCCGCCACCGTCACGTCGGTGAAGGCCCCGGACCCGTCGCGGCCCAGCTCGTAGAGGGCCGGGTTGGCCAGGCCGACGGTGCCGGCGCAGCCCTGGTCGGTCAGGGCCATCAGGGCCGCCCACAGCGGGGTGGCGGCACTGGTGCCGCCGACCACCAGCCAACGACCGCGGTAGTAGATGATGTAGCCCGTGCTGGGGGCGGCGTCGGCGGCGACGTCGGGGACTTCCCGGCAGTCGGCCGAGGCCGGGCCGCAGTGCCCGGGGTCCGGCGTCGGCGTGACCGCGGCGGACTGCCAGGCCGGCATGGGCCAGATGGTGGAGATGCCGCCCCCCGAGGCCCCGAGCTCGGCGTCACCCGTGGCGCAGCCGATGCCCTTGTCGAAGCAGTCGTTCCACACCGCCTGCCCGGCGGCCGTCCCGGTGGGCAGCGCCGTCCCACCCACCCCGGTGACGTCCGGCTGGCTGGCCGGGTCGTCCACCGCCAGGCCGTCCTTCTTCGTCGGCGTGCCCAGCGGAAAGCAGCCTTCCGAGCCCTCGTCCCCCGAGGCGGCCAGCATGGTCTGGCCCTGGGCGGCCATGACCTGGAAGATGTCGTTCTCCAGGCCGGCCGCTGTGGATGTGAGTGTGGCCTCGCACACCCCCCAGCTACTGCTGACCACCTGGGCCCGGTCGTCGGCGGCAATCTGGTTCATGGTGACCAGCGGACCGGAGCCGGCGCCGCTTGTTGTGCTGTTCGGCCCCTGGTACACCACGACGTTGGCTGTCGGGGCCAGGGCGGCCACGTCCTCGATGTCCAAGGCGGCCTCCCCGCTGCCGGAGCCGGTACCCGGACCGCCGTCGACTGTGACGTTGGTGACGGCGGTGGACAGGCCGTAGCACTGCAGAAAGGCGTCGACGTCACTGGTCGCGTGCGGCTCCAGCTCGTACAGGGCCACCGTGACGCCGGCGCCGGTCCGGCCGTCGCCGTACAGGCCGGACATGTCGTAGACGTTGGCCAGCTGGGTGAAGGACAATGGACCGCCGGCGGCGTGGCCGGTCCCCGCTGGACAGGCCTGGGGGGCCGCCTGGTCCGCAGTGCCATCCCCATCGAGGCCATCCACGTCCAAGGCCGACCGCCACTGGCCCAGGTCGTTCAGGCCGACCACGCCGGCCACCTCCCCGGCCACCGGGCTGGGCACGCTGGGCGCCACGGTGTCGGTGTAGCCGGTACGGCCGGAGGGCAGGCGGACCGAGGCCAGCGACGTGCCGAAGGCCGCCGCCACCGCGGCGGCCGGCCCACTGACCGGCAGTACCAGCCCGTCCGCCGACGTGGCCCCGACCGTCAGGTCCTGGCCACGCAACCAGGCCCGGACGGCGGACACCGCCGCCGGGGTGGGCCCGAACCGGGTGGCGAACTGGCCCGGCGCCAGGTACTGGCGGTACTGCGGCGAACCCGGCGTCGAGACGGCGGTGACGAAGGACGAGACGCCGGCCGGGTCGGGGACGGCGAGCGCCACGGCCACCGACACCGTCGCCGACGACGGCAACTCGGAGCCGACCACGGCCCCGCCGGGCAGCGCCGGGGCCGAGCCCACCGCCGTCCGGGCGCTGCCGGACAGCGCTGTCATGGCGGCCCCGGCCGAGGAGCTGGACCCGAGGGCGCAACCGAGAACGGTCCCGCCGAGGGCGGCGGTGGCCATGGCCGCCGACAGGTACCGCCTCACGGTCGATCAGGCTCCTTCCGGCGGCGCCGGGCCCGGAGGCGGTCGCCGACCTCCCGCTCCTCCCCGTGCTCGGACGGCTCATAGTAAACGTGGCCGTCGACCTCGTCCGGGCGGTACTGCTGGTCCACCCACCCCTCCGGCCGGTCGTGCGGGTACACGTAGCCGGCGCCGTGGCCGATGCTGTCGGCGCTGCGGTAGTGGGCGTCGCGCAGGTGGGCCGGCACGTCCCCGCGCCGCCCCGACCGGACGTCCTCCCGGGCCCGCCCGAGCGCCACCGTCACCCGGTTGGACTTGGGCGCGGTGGCCAGGTAGACGGCGGCCTGGGCCAGGTTCAGGGCGGCCTCCGGCAGGCCGACGAGCTCCACCGCCTGGGCGGCGGCATTGGCCACCACCAGGGCCTGGGGATCGGCCATCCCGACGTCCTCGCTGGCCAGGATGACCATCCGTCGGGCCAGGAACCGGGCGTCCTCACCGGCCTCCAGCATCCGGACCATCCAGTACAGCCCGGCGTCGGGATCGGACCCCCGCAGGCTCTTGATGAAGGCGCTGATCTGGTCGTAGTGCTCGTCGACCCCCTGGTGGTACAGCCGGCCGCTGCGGGCCCGGACCACGTCGTCGGCCGACACCACCGGCCGGTCGCCACCCGCGCCCTCCCCGGCCCGGGCCCCGGCCAAGGCTGCGTCGGAGGCCCTGGCGTCCGCCAAGGCAATGGCCACCTCCAACGTGGTGAGGACGGAACGGGCGTCGCCGTCGGCCGCCGCCACCAGGGCGTCCACCGCGTCGTCGTCGGCGTCGGCCTCTTCGGTGGCCAGCCCGCGGCGGACCAAGGTGGTCAGGTCCTCTGTGGACAGCGCCTCCAGCCGCCACAGCGTGGCCCGGCTCATCAACGGGGCGTTCACCTCGAAGAACGGGTTCTCCGTGGTGGCCCCCACCAGCACCACCAGGCCCTCTTCGACGCCGGGCAGCAGCACGTCCTGCTGGGCCTTGTTGAACCGGTGGACTTCGTCCACAAACAGGATGGTGCCCCGCCCCTGCTCACCCAACCGGCGGCGGGCGCCCTCCAGGGCTTCCCGGACGTCCTTCACCCCCGACGTCACCGCCGACAGCGGCACGAACACTTTGGCGGTGGCGTCGGCCAGCAGCCGGGCCAGGGTGGTCTTGCCGGTGCCCGGCGGCCCCCACAGGATGACCGAGCCCAGCCGGTCCGACTCCACCAGCACCCGCAGCGGGGCCCCCGGGGCCACCAGGTGCCGCTGCCCGACCACCTCGTCCAGGGTCCGCGGCCGCAGCCGAGCGGCCAACGGGGCCCGGGACTGCAGCCGCTGCTCCGCCGCCGCCTCGAACAGGTCGCCGCTCACCGCTCGACCGTCACCCCCCGCCGGCGTCTGATCCCGGCGTACCCGCCTCGGGGGGGACGGCAGCCTTGGGGGGGGCGGCGATCCTGATGCCCAGGTCGGCCAAGGCGCCGGCCGACAGGGCCTTCGGCGCGCCCGTCAGCGGGTCGGCCCCGGATTGGGTCTTCGGGAAGGCGATGACCTCCCGGATGCTGTCCTCACCGGCCAAGATGGCCACCAGCCGGTCGATGCCGAAGGCGAACCCGGCGTGCGGCGGGGCCCCGTGCCGGAAGGCGCCCAGCAGGAACCCGAACCGGGACTCGCCCTCCTCCGGCGAGATGCCGAGGGCGGCGAACACCTGGGATTGGATGTCGCTGCGGTGGATCCGGACGCTGCCAGACCCGAGCTCCCAGCCGTTCAGCACCAGGTCGTACGCCTGCGACCGCACGGCGGCCGGATCGCTGGTCAACAGGTCCAGGTCGTCGGGGTGCGGCATGGTGAACGGATGGTGTGCCGCCACCGGATTGCCGGCCGCGTCCACCCCGTCGAACATCGGGAACTCCACCACCCACACGTACCGGTACGGGCCCTCCCCCACCGGCCGGCCGCCGAGCACCAGCCGCAGCTGGCCCAGCACGGTGCAGGCCGTCCGGTGGTCGTCCGCCACCACCAGCAGCAGGTCTCCCTCCTCGGCCGCCGTCGTGGCCAGCAGCCCGGCCCGCTCGGCGTCGGACAGGAACCGGTCCAGGGGAGAGTCGAGACCCAACCCTCCGGCCGCGCCGTCCCCACCGGTATCCCCGCCGGCCTCCCCGGTGACCCGGAACCAGGCCAGCCCCTTGGCCCCCAGTCCCTTGGCCTGGTCGGTGAGGGCGTCCAGCCGCGACCGGGTGAGGGTGGCCCCGCCGGACAGGCGCAACCCCTTGACGCAGGGGGCGGCGAACGCCCGGACCTCCGTGCCGGCGAACACCGGGGACAGGTCCACCAGCTCCATGCCGAACCGCAGGTCCGGCTTGTCGGTGCCGTACCGGTCCAGGGCGTCGAACCAGGTCATCCGCTCGATCGGCGGCGGCCGCTCCCCGGTGGCCACCTCGGCGACGTCCAGCACGGCCTCCGACACGAACCCGAGCACGTCGTCCTGGGTGACGAACGACGCCTCCATGTCCAGCTGGGTGAACTCGAACTGCCGGTCCGCCCGCAGGTCCTCGTCCCGCAGGCACCGGGCGATCTGGTAGTAGCGGTCCATCCCGCCGACCATCAGCAGCTGCTTGGCCAGCTGCGGGCTCTGCGGCAGCACGTAGAAGTCCCCCGGGTGCAGCCGGCTGGGCACCGTGAACTCCCGGGCCCCCTCGGGGGTGGGGGCCCACAGGAGCGGGGTCTCCACCTCGCAGAACCCCTGCCGCTCCATGGCCGCCCGGATGGCCGAGTTGACGGCCGCCCGCAACCGCAGGTTGGCCTGCAGCCGGGGACGGCGCAGGTCCACGAAGCGGTTCTTCAGCCGGATGGCCTCGTCCACCTCGGCGCGGTCCTCCACCATGAACGGCGGCGGCTCCGCCACCGACAGGACTTCGACGGTGCAGTCGCCCACCTCCACCTGCCCGCTGGCCAGGTTCGGGTTCTCCATCCCCTCAGGACGCCGCCGGACCACCCCGGCCACCGCCACGACGTACTCGCTGCGGATGTCCACCGACCCGTCCACCACGCACTGCACCAGGCCCGAGTAGTCGCGCAGGTCCACGAAGGCCAGGTGCTCGCCGTGCTCCCGCCGCCGGGCCACCCAGCCGCACAGCCGCACCGCCCGGCCGACGTCGTCCAGGCCGACCCGCCCGCAGAGGCCGGTCCGCATGGACGTGGCCTCCGATTCCGCCGCGGCCTCGTATCCACCGGTCACTCCGCCAACACCTCGATCGTCTCCCTGACCGCCTCGTACCGGCGGATCTCCTCCGACACTGCTTCGACCACCCCGTCGACCGGGGCCATCGGCACCGGTCGCTGCTCACCCGCCACCCGCAGGGGGCGGATCGTCACCGTACCGTCCGCCTGCTCCTTCGGGCCCACGATCACCGCCACCACCGCCCCGGACCGGTCGGCCAGCTTCATCTGGGCCTTCATCGACCGGCCGTCGAAGGCCCGCTCGGCGATCAGCCCGGCCCGGCGCAGGGCCGCCGTCAGGTCCCGGGCGGCATCGCCGCCGGCCGTGTCCACCACGAAGGCCGCCGGCGGCGGCGGCTCGGCCGCCAGCACCCCCTCGGCGTCACAGGCGATCAGCACCCGCTCGATGCCGATGCCGAACCCGATGCCCGGGGTCGGCGGCCCCCCCAACATCTCGACCAGCCCGTCATACCGCCCCCCGCCGCCGATGGCGTTCTGGGCCGCCTCGATGGCCCCGGAGGCGAATTCGAAGGTGGTCCGGGTGTAGTAGTCGAAGCCGCGGACCAACCGGTGGTCCAGCTCGTAGGGGATGGCCAGGGCAGAGAGGCCGGCCCGGACCCGGGCGAAGTGCGGGGCGCAGTCCTCGCAGAGGTGGTCCACCAGGTGCGGGGCGGTGGCCGTGGCCTGCCGGCAGGCGTCGCGCTTGCAGTCGAGGACCCGCAGCGGGTTGGCGTCGAGACGGCCCTGGTGCTCCTCGCACAGCTGTGTCCGGCGGGCCACCAGGTAGTCCCGGAGCAGCTCGACATAGGCCGGACGGCACTTGCCGTCGCCCATCGAGTTGATCTTGAGGGTGAAGTCCGAGAGGCCGAGAGCCCGGTAGAAGTCGTCGGCCAGCGACACCACCTCCACGTCCAGGTCGGCGTCGGCCGCCCCCAGGGCCTCCACCCCCACCTGGTGGTGCTGGCGGTACCGGCCGGCCTGCGGCCGCTCGTGCCGGAACGCCGGGGTGGCGTACCAGGCTTTCCACGGGGTGACCGGGTGGTGCTGCACGAACGCCCGCACCACCGACGCGGTGCCCTCCGGCCGCAGGGCCAGCACCTGGCCGTCGCGGTCGGCGAACTCGTACATCTCTTTCCCCACCACGTCGCTGCCCTCGCCGATACCCCGACGGAACACGGCGGCATACTCGAACATCGGGTTCTGCACCAGCCCGTACCCGGCCCGCTGCACCACCCCGGCGAAGGCGGCCAGCAGCACCTCCCACCGCCACGACGCCGGCCACAGCACGTCGTGGGTGCCCGTGGGGGCGCGCGCCGCCCCGACCTCCTCGGCCACCGGGCCTCTACGCCTTCTTGCCCGGCAGCTGGCGGTAGGCGTCGAAGACGCCATCCAGGTGCTTCAAGGAAGCGATCAGCGACTGCAGGTGGGCGGGGTCGGCCAGCTCCACGTCGAAGGCCATCCGGCTGACCCGGTCCGGGGCAGTGGCGGTCCGGGCGGCCACGATGTTGAGGTGGTGCTCCGACACCACCCGGGACACGTCGGACAGCAGCCGGGACCGGTCGAAGGCCAGCACCTCCAAGGTGGCCAGGAACACCCCTTCCCCGCCGCGGTCCCACTCCACCTCGATCAGCCGCTCCTGGTGCCGCTTGGACAGGGCGGTGGCGTTCGAGCAGTCGGCCCGGTGCACGGACACCCCGCGGCCCTGGGTGACGAAACCGATGATCTGGTCCCCGGGCACCGGGGTGCAGCACCGGGCCAGGTGCACCATGACGTCGTCGAGCCCCTCGACGTACAGCCCGGCCGTCGAGCTTCGGCCGGTGCGGGGCCCCCGAACACCCGTGGCGACCGTGGTCGGCAGCTGCTCCGGCTCGCCGCCCCGCAGCTCCCGCAGCAGCCGCTGCACGATGGACTGTGCCGACACCTGGCTCTCACCGATGCTGGCGTACAGGGCGTCGGCGTCGGTCAGGTTCATGGACCCGGCCACCGACACCAGGGCGTCGGAGGCCATGATCTTCTGCAGCGGCATCCCCTCCCGCCGCAGTTCCTTGGCCAGGGCCTCCCGGCCGGCCTCGATGGCATCTTCCCGGCGCTCCCGGCTGAACCACTGCCGGATCTTGTTCCGGGCCCGGGACGACGCCACGATCTGCAGCCAGTCCCGGGACGGGGCGGCCGTCGGTGACTTGGAGGTGAAGATCTCCACCGTGTCCGCCGACACCAGCGTGGTGTCGAGGGGCACCAGCCGGCCGTTGACCCGGGCCCCGATGCACCGATGGCCGACCTCGGTGTGGATGGCGTAGGCGAAGTCCACCGGGGTGGACCGGGCCGGCAGGGCGATGACCCGGCCCTTCGGGGTGAACACGTAGACCTCGTCCTGCTGCAGGTCCAGCTTCAGGGCTTCCAAGAACTCCACCGGGTCCGACGTCTCGGCGTCCACGTCGGCGATCCGCTGCATCCAGGCCATCTCCGAGGAGACGTCCTCTTTCTCCTTGTACCCCCAGTGGGCGGCGATGCCGTACTCGGCCCGCCGGTGCATCTCGTGGGTGCGCACCTGCACCTCGATCGGCTTGCCGTCCAGGCCGATGACGGTGGTGTGCAGCGACTGGTACAGGTTGAACTTGGGGGTGTTGATGTAGTCCTTGAACCGGCCCTGCACCGGCGGCCAGATGGCGTGGATGGCGCCGAGGGCGGCCCAACAGTCCTTCTCCGACGCCACCACCACCCGGATGCCGACCAGGTCGTGGATGTCGTCGAACTCCTTCCCCCGCACCACCATCTTCTCGTAGATGCTCCACAGGTGCTTCGGCCGGCCGGTCACCTCCGCCTCGATACCGGTGCCGACCAGCCGCCCCCGGACGGCCACGAGCACCCGGGCGAGGTACTCCTCGCGCTGCGGCGCCCGCACCGCCACCATCTGCTCGATCTCGGCGTACCGCTTCGGGTGCAACGTGGCGAACGCCAGGTCCTCCAGCTGCCATCGCACCTGCTGCACCCCGAGCCGGTGGGCCAGCGGGGCGTACACGTCGAACGTCTCCTGCGCCGTCCGCCGCTGCTTCCACTCCGGCATCACCGCCAGGGTCCGCATGTTGTGCAGCCGGTCCGCCAGCTTGATCAGCACCACCCGCCAGTCGCTGGCCATGGCCACCAACATCTTGCGGATGGTGGCCGCCTGCTGCTGTTCCTTCGAGTCGAACTGCAGCCGGTCCAGCTTGGTCACCCCGTCGACCACCGCGGCCACCACCGGCCCGAACTGGCCGTCGATGTCCTCCAGCGACACTCCGGTGTCCTCCACCGCGTCGTGCAGCAGGCCGGCGGCGATGGTGGGGGCGTCCAGCCCCAGCTCGGCCACGATCTGGGCCACCGCCACCGGGTGGGTCACGTACGGCTCGCCGGACCGCCGGTACTGGTCGGCGTGGGCGGCCGCCGCCACCCGGCCGGCCCGGACGATGGCGGACGGGTCCTCTCCGGGACGACGCCGCGAAAACTCGCCGATGACCGGGTCGATCAGGTCGCCGATGGCCCCGAGCTCCCCCATGGCGCCGGGTTCGGGCGCGACCGCCTCCCCGTCGTCAGACCCCCCGCCGCCCGGGGAAGCCGCCCGTGCCAGGGTCACCATCCCTCCACGCTACCCGAACCGGGACGAATCCCAGCGTACGGTCCTGGCGTCGGCCGGCTCTGACCGCACGGGTCCGGGGCGCCGTCGCCGTGTTCACATACAAGTCACCGGCACAACTTTTGGAGCGTATGCGCTCTAAACGTTGTGCCGGTGACTCCGGAGAACAACCCATATCCCGCCCTCGGCAACGCACGCAGCGACCGTCCCCGTGG
Organism: uncultured Acidimicrobiaceae bacterium; assembly: GCA_964453355.1. GTDB lineage: Bacteria > Actinomycetota > Acidimicrobiia > Acidimicrobiales > RAAP-2 > DASZUK01. Next base: position 22,688 of record CAYVPF010000012.1, read on the forward strand.
AACCCGACACCGGCCGTTTCGGGCGCCGGGACGGTACGCCCCGGTCAGCGCCGGCGCTTGTTCTTGGCGCTCTTGCTCCCGCCTTTGCGTGGCCGCGGCGGCGGCCGCCGGGCAACCGACCCGGACCCCGATCCGGCGGTGGCACCGGCGGCGGTGGCACCGGCGGCGGCGGCCGGCCCGTCCCCCGCCCCTCCGTCGACCCCGGCCCCAGGTCCACTACCGGTCGAGGCCGCCTTGGCCGAGCCGGCCTTGATCGGCGCCGACTTGGTCGCCGCGGCCTTCGTCGGGGCGGCCTTCGTCTGGGCTGCCTTCTTCTGGGCCGCCCGAGCCTGGCCGGGCCGGATGGTCCCGGGCCGGGCCGACTTCGACCCCTTGACCGGCCGACCGGCACCCGACCGGGCGCCGGCACCCGCCCCGACCAGGGCGGCGGCCGCCGACGGGGTCAGCACCCCGGTCCGCTCCCCCCGGGCTTCCAGCCGCTGCCGGATCGCGATGTACCGGGGCTCCCGCTCCTTCAACATGGCCAGCACCGGGGAGGCAATAAAGATCGACGAGTAGGCCCCGCTGAGCAACCCGACGGTCAGCGCCAGGCCGTAGTCCTGCAAGGTGGTGGCCCCCAGGAGCTCGGCCCCGATGAGCAGCACGGCCAGGACCGGCAGGATGGCCACCAGGGAGGTGTTGATCGACCGGGCCAACGTCTGGTTCATGGACAGGTTGATCATGTCCGAGTACGTCATCCGGCCCGACGCCCCGAACCCCTTGGTGTTGTCCCGCACCCGGTCGAACACCACGACGGTGTCGTACAGCGAGTACCCCAGGATGGTCAGCACGGCGATGACCGTGTCCGGGGTCACCTGGAACCCGGCCAGCGAGTACACCCCGGCGGTCACCAACAGGTCGTGCGCCAGGGCGACGAAGGCGGCCACGGCCATCTTCGGCTCGAACCGGATGCTGATGTAGATGGCGATCACCACGAAGAACACGATCAGGGCGATGAGCGCCTTCTGGGTGACCTGGCTGCCCCAGGTCGGTCCCACGAATGTGTGGGAAACCTCCTCCTTGGACACCCCGGTGGCCTTGGCCAGGGCCGCCTCGACCTTTGTGCTCTCCGCTGTCCGCTGCGCCGACGTCAGGCTGTTGAGGTCGGCCTGCACCTCGATGGTCTGGTGGCTGCCACTGCCCAGGATCTCCACCGTCGGCTGGCTCAGCCCGGCGGCTTCCACCACCTTGACCGCCTGGGACTGGGTCACCCCGTTGGCCGGCACCTGCCACGCTGTGCCGCCCTTGAATGTGATCCCGAGGTTGAGGCCGCGGATGCCGAGCGACGCCAGGCCGGCCACGATGATGATGGCCGAGACCGTGAACCACCATTTGCGACGGCCGACAAAGTCGAACGAGGTCTCGCCGCGGTACAGACGCCGGAACGGGCCGGGCCCGTGGCCCGCCCTGGCCTCCGCCTTGACCTCTTCCCGCTCGACCTCGTCCTCGACGAGCTCCTCTTGGATCTCGTCGTCCAGCTCCTCTTCATCCAGCGCCTCGACGGCCTCGTCGTCGGGGACCAGCGGCTCCTCTTCGGGGGCCCGCTGCCCGGCGCCACCCAGCTGCATGTCCCGCAGCCGGTCGTCGTGCTGCTCGAACGGGCTCATTTGTCGGCTCCGGTACCCGCTCCGACGGCCAGGCCCCGCTCGATGCCCATGTGCTTGGCCTGGGTCAACCGCTCACTGCGACCCAGGATGACCACCAGGGGACGGGTGAAGAAGTAGGTCATGAAGATGTCCATCAGGGTGGACAGGCCGAGGAAGAACGCAAAGCCCTTCACTGTTCCGACGGCCACCAGGTACAAGATGACGGCGGCGGCCAACGACACCAGGTCGGCGGCCAGCACCGTCCGCCAGGCACTCTGGAACCCTCGATCCACACTGGTCCGCACCGATCGGCCGGATCTGGTCTCGTCCTTCAGCCGTTCGAAATAGACGATGTACGAGTCCACGGTGATACCGATGGACACAATGATCCCGGTGACACCAGCCAAATCGAAGCTGGGGGCCAAAGAGGTATGGCCGAGGGCCGAAATGATGGCCCACAACAGGGCGGCGGTCACCGCCAGGCCGGCCACCACGACGATGCCCAGCAGCCGGTAGTAGGCGATGGCGTACAGCAGCACCAGGATCAGCCCGGCGATACCGGCGCCCAGGCCGGCGACCAGCGCCGAATGGCCGAGGGTGGGCGACACCGTCTGGAACGTCAGCACCTTCAGCCGAACGGGCAGGGAGCCATAGTTCAGGGTGTTGGCCAGTGTCTTGGCCTCTGTGGCCGTGAAATTGCCCGAGATCTGCACGCTGCCTGTGAATGTCTTGAAGGCGGCTGTGTTCGGCTGGGTGATCGGCGCCGACTGCACCACCCCGTCCAGCTCGATGCCGATGATCTCGTGGAAGTACGTCTTGGCCATGGCGTTCCAGCCGGTCTCGCCCTGCGAGGTCAGGCTCATGTCGACCACCCACTTGCCCAGCTGTGTCTGCTCGGCCACCGCTTTCTTCACGGCATGGCCCGTGAGCTCGGACTTCCCCAGCAGGTACCGGGTGGTGTTGCCCTTCAGGCCGGGCAGCAGGACGGTGGCGTCGGGGTTGTCGACGGTGCTGCTCTTGTAGGCCGCCAGGGCCGGTGTGCCGGGGAGTGTGTAGTGGACGCCTGTCCCGCTGCCGGCCGTCCCGGTGAGGTTGCTGGTCACCAGTTGGTAATGGGTTGTGCAGCTCGCCGGCAGCGTCTTCGGGACCGTGGTGGTGGTGCTCCCTTTGGTGGCCTTGGGCGGCGAGTACGCCGGGGCGTAGCAGAGGGTCGGCCGGAAGTAGAGCTGGCCGACCCGGCCGATGGTCTTCAAGGTCTGCTGGGCGTCCTTCACCCCGGGTACCGACACCACGATGTTGGTGCCACCGCTCCCCTTCTGCGTGCCGACGGTGGCCCCGGACACCCCCAGGCCGTCGACCCGGTTGGTGAGGATGTTGACGGTCTCGTTCAGGTCTGTGGCCGACACCGCCTTCGGGTGCACCGGCTGGTACACCACCGAGAACCCGCCGGCGAGATCCAGACCCAGGCGTGGCGACCACTTGGCGGCCACGGTGCCCGCCAGTGACGCAATGGCAACCACGATGACGACCACGAGGCTGATCACCAGGGTCCGCTGCCGCCGGGCTTGCGCGCGCGACGACGGCGGGCTCACGGCCCCTTACCCTCCCCGGACCCCCCGTCGGCCCGGCGTTCGCCTTCCCCCTCTTCAGCGCCGCCTGCGTCGCCGTCGGCAGAACCGTTCGCCGTCGGCTGGTCACCGTAGTCAAGCTCGTTGTCGAAGTGCAGCTCGTCGTCCGGATCGTCCTGCACCGGCACCCGCTCGGGGGTCTTCCCGGCGATGGCTCTGCGCACCAGGATCAGCCGCGTCGGGTGCCCCGGGGCGCCCCCCTCGTCGCCGTCCTCCACTCCGGTGATGATGGTGACCCGCTCGTTGTCGATGTCGAGCACCGTGCCCACGATGCCGCCGATCGTGGTGATCTCGTCCCCCACGCTGATATCGGACTGCTGAGCCCGTTGCTTCTTGGCCTTTTGCTGCTGGGGCCGCAGCAGCAGGAAGTAGCCGGCCGCCCCGATGACGACGATGAAGATGATGAAGGTGGCGCTGCCGCTGCTCGACTTCTTCGCCGTCGCCGCGGTCAGGAACAGGTGCGCCAGAGCGGCGGTCATCGGCCGGCGGCCTTTCCACCCCAGATGATCGCGGCCTGGCCGCTCCGCCGTCGCTCGTTCAGTCTGTGCACAGGAGCGTCACCATACAACGTGGCGGACCGGCCATCGCGAGCAGCCCACCTCGGATCTCCGGTTCTCGCGACGCCGCCTCACCGCCGTTCGGGCCCGTTGACATGGCCGTTGGAAGGCAGAACAAGCACTCGTTCTCCACGGGGCCACCGCTTTGCAACCGTTTTGCACCTTAGGGCCGAACGCCGGCCGGTTAGAAGTTGACGTGCTGATGACAAACGCCGAACACCCCTCCCCACCTGGCCGGACGATCACCGCCGACCGGCCGACCACCCCGGCGGTCGGTCACACCCGCACGTACCCGGCCGCGGAGCCGGGCTATGCCGCCCCGGCGCCCCACTATGGCGCCGACACGGCCATGGTGATCACTGAACCCCAGGTCACGACGGTGCCGGCGATAGGATCACCAAATGCGCCGCTGCTGCCGTCGGTCGGAAACCCTCCTGGCTCGGCACGAGCGCTCAGGCCGGTGACCGTGCGCGAGGGCGGCACTTCGGTTCTGGCGATCGAGGACGACGCCGACATCCGGCAGTTGCTCCGGGCCCTCTTGGGCCGGGAGGGCTACGTCGTCAGCGAGGCCGCCACCGGCCGGGAAGGGCTACGGGCGTTCCACGAGATCCGTCCGGACCTCGTCATCCTGGATGTCGGGTTGCCGGACCTGGACGGCTGGCAGGTGCTGGAGCGGATCCGCGACATGAGCGACGCCCCGGTCCTGGTGCTGACCGCCCGGTCGGCCGAGCGGGACAAGGTCCGCGGCCTGAACGCCGGAGCCGACGACTACCTGACCAAGCCGTTCAGCCGGGTGGAGCTGCTGGCCCGGCTCCAAGCCATCCGACGGCGCCAGGTGACCACCTCACCGGCCAACACCGCCTTCGACGACGGCCGCATCCGCCTGGACTTCGTCCATCAGCAGGTGACCCTGAACGGTGAGCCGGTCCTTTTGACCCCCACCGAATACCGGCTCCTGTCTGCCTTGGTGCGCCACGCCGGCCAGATCCTGTCCGCAGACCAGCTGATCGAGCTGGCCTGGGACGACCCGTCGGGCCTGGCCCCCGCCCGGGTGAAGTATGCAGTGCTGCGGTTGCGGCGGAAGCTGGACTGGGACGTACCCGAGGACTCCCCCCTCGAGACCGTCCGTGGGTTCGGCTACCGGTACCGCCAGCACCAGGGGTGAGCGCGGTCGCCGCGGCCGAGACCACCCCGGACTCGGCAGCGGCACCGGAACCCCCCCATACCCCGGCCGCCCTGCATCCTGGCCTGTACGGCAACGCCCGCCGCCGGCTGCCGCTGTTCGCCGCCGCCGGCTGCGTGTCCCTGGCGTTGGGGATCATCCCGTTCCCGACCTCCCGGCCCTTCGAAGCAGCGGGAGCCATCGCCGCCTTCGTGGTGCTCACCGTCGCCACCTTCGTCCTGCCCTGGCCGAGGATGGCGACCTGGTCGTGGCCACTCGTCCCGGTGGGCTACGTCGGCGTGGTGGCCCTGCTCCGGGACGCCCAGGGAGGCGGCACGTCGGGCCTGGTCTACCTCCTGTTCCTCCCGGTGGTCTGGCTGGCCCTCTACGGCCGCCAATCCCACCTCGTCGTCGGCCTCGTCGCTATGGCCTTGGCTCTGGTCGTACCGGTCGTCATCGTCGGCGCCCCCGCCTACCCGGCCTCGGAATGGCGGCTGACGACCATCACCCTGCTGGTGAGCGCCGTGGTGTCGTTCAGCTTGTTGTCCTTCGTGTCGAGGGACCGGGCCTACGTCGCCGACCTGGCCGAACAGTCCCGGCTGGCCCGCCGGTCGGCCCGGTCCGCCGAGGCGGCGCGGGAGCAGCTGGACTCCCTGCTCCGGGCGGCCACCGAGACGGCCGTCATCGGCTGTGACGACGACGGACTGGTCACCTTCTTCTCGGCCGGCGCCCAGAAGATCCTCGGGTACCGGCCGGAGGAGGTCGTCGGGATCCACACCGTGTTCGACTTCGTCGACCCCGACGAGCTGGCCCGCCGCCAACCCGACCTGGACGAGCTGGTGGCCGCCGCCGACGGCTTGATCCCGTCCACGGGCGAGGAGTCCATCTGGACCTACGTCCGCAAGGACGGCGCCCGGCGCAAGGTGGCCGGGGTCCTCACCTCGCGGCGGACAGCCGACGGCACCCACGGGTACGTGGTCGTGGCCGGCGACGTCACCGAGCGGGACCAACTGGCCACCGAGCAGGAACGGCTGCTGGCCGCCCAGCAGGAGGTCACCCAGGCCCTGGTCGACCAGAACCGCCGGCTCCGGGAGCTGACCAAGGTCAAAGACGACGTGGTGGCCGCCGTGTCCCACGAGCTCCGGACCCCGTTGACCTCCATCCGAGGGTTCGCCGAGCTGCTCCTGGACGACCCGGAGCACGCGCTGGACGACGACCAGGCCCACATGATGCGGGCCATCGAGCGCAGCGCCCTGCACCTCCTGCAGGTGGCCGAGGACCTACTGGCCGAGCCGGGGGCCAGCCACGGGCTGCAGGTCAGCTTCGTCGACGTCGATCTGGCGACGATTGCCGTCGAGGCCGTCGACGCCCTCCGGCTGACGGCGGAGCAGCGGACCATGAGCGTATCGGTGGTGGCCCACCAGCCGGTGGTGGTCCACGCCGATCCGGCCCGACTGCACCAGCTCCTCGGCAACCTGCTGAGCAATGCCATCAAGTTCACCGGGGCCGGCGGCCAGGTCATGGTCCGCGTCAGCCGGCACGGCCAGCTGGCCCGGTTGGACGTCCTGGACGACGGCACCGGCATCCCCGTGGACGAGCGGTCGCAGCTCTTCGAGCGGTTCTACCGGCTGGCCTCCTCCACCCAGCACGGCATCCCCGGCACGGGCCTCGGGTTGGCCATCGCCAAGTCGGTGGTCGAGGCCCACGACGGCACCATCGACGTAGTCGACACGCCCGGCTGGTCGACCACTTTCCGGGTGCACCTGCCTGTCACCCGACACCAGGCCGTGTCGACACCCGTCGGGTCGGAGCCGGTCGGATCAGAACAGTGACGGTCCGTCGCCCGGGGAACCGGCGGGGCCCGGTCGGACGATCCCGAGATGCGCCCACGCCCGGGCCGTGGCCACCCGCCCCCGGGGGGTCCGCTGGATGAGGCCCTGCTGCAGCAGGTACGGCTCGTAGGCGTCCTCGATGGTGTCGGTCTCCTCACCGACACACTGCGACAGGGTGGTCAGCCCGACCGGGTGGCCGCTGAACCGGACGCACAGGGCGTCCAGAATGGCCCGGTCCACCTTGTCCAAGCCCAGCCCGTCCACCCCGAACTTGTCGAGACCCGCCGTCGCCGCCGCCTCCGTCACCACCCCGTCGCCGCGGACCTCCACGAAGTCCCGCACCCGGCGCAGCAGCCGGTTGGCGATCCTCGGGGTGCCCCGGGCCCGCTCGGCGATGCGGGCCGCACCTTCGGGGTCGACCTGCACCCCGAGGATGCGGGCCGACCGGGCCACGATGGCCTGCAGCTCGTCGGGCGCGTACAGGTCCAGGCGGCCGACGAACCCGAACCGGTCCCGCAGCGGCCCCGCCACCAGCCCCGTCCGGGTCGTGGCCCCCACCAGGGTGAAATGCGGCAGGTCCAGCCGGATGGACCGGGCGGTCGGCCCCTTGCCGATGAGGATGTCCAGCTTGGCGTCCTCCATGGCCGGGTACAGCACCTCTTCCACCGACCGGTGCAGCCGGTGGATCTCGTCGATGAACAGCACGTCGCCCTCTTGCAGGTCGGTCAGCAGGGCCGCCAGGTCCCCGGCCCGGGCCAACACCGGCCCCGACGTCACCCGCAGGCCCACCCCCATCTCGGTCGCCACGATGCCGGCCAGTGACGTCTTGCCCAGGCCGGGGGGGCCGGCGAACAGCAGGTGGTCCACCGGTTGGCGCCGGCCACGGGCCGCCTGCAGGACGATGCTCAGGTGCTCCACCAGCTGGGCCTGCCCCACGAACTCGGCCAGGCTCCGCGGACGGAGGCCGGCCTCTTCGAACTCCTCCACCGGCCCGGCCACCGCATCGACGTCACGGGGCGGCTCCGACCCGGTGACGGTCTTCGGCGGCAGCACTTCGCGCCGCGCCTCCGGCGTCACCGGGAGGCCAGCTCCCGCAGGGCCAGGCGCAGC
>CAYVPF010000013.1:0-8865 GCA_964453355.1 uncultured Acidimicrobiaceae bacterium
GTTGCCGTAGGCGTCGACCTCGGTCACCGTCACAGTGGCCGATCCCCCGACCTGGACCATGGTGGGGGAGGCCGTGACCGTCGACGAGGCGACGGGAACGGCGGCCGTCACGGCGTACGGCGCCGACACCACGAGGGTCATATCGGCGGAGGTGGCGACGGTCAGGGTCGTGGCCGTCGTGGCCGTCGTGGGGTCGGTGACGCCGGTGACGTCGAGGGAGACGGCCGTACCGGCTCCGACGGTGGTGTTGCCGAGGGTCACAAGGAGCGGCGAGCGGTCGGTGCCGGACCCGGTCACCGCGGTGGCCGCCACCCCGTCCACCGTGTAGGCGGACGGCGAGGTGGGCCAAGCGGCGCCGGTGGGGCCGACGACCGAGATGGTGGAGTCATCGCCGAGGGCTCCACCGGGCGACGTGGTGAAGGCGATGTCGTAGGTGGTAGTTGCGCCGGCCACGAACGCCGTGGCCGGCGTCCCCGGGGCGACCGTCAGCCCCGTGACTGCCGAGGTGATGGTCACCGGCGGCGAGAAGGTGGCGACGGTGTTGCCGGCGCCGGTGGCCGATGCCGACGCATAGCCCGTCCCGACTCGGGTGGGGTTGGTGGCTCCGGCGACCTGCATGTCGAGGATGTCCAGCGCGGCCAGGTCGGCAGCGGAGAGGTTGACGATCGCCACGTTGTCGGTGCCCCCGGTTCCCTTCGATCGGGCCACGGAGGCGACCACCTGGCCCTGGCCGGTGGTGCCGTCGGCGACCTGGTAGTCGGCCCTTGTGGCGGGCAGTGTCGTACCGGGCAGGGCGTTCAGGGTGACTGAGCCGCTGCCGGACACGGCGCCCGACAGGTTGAAGGCGGCTGTCAGGTCCACCAGCGCGCCGGCGGTGTCATCGGCCGTGCTGGTGCCGTGGGCGGTCGTCACGTAGGTGAGCCCACTCAGGTCCGTGAAGGAGAGGGGCAGGCCCGGGAGCGTCACCCCGCCTGTCGCTCCTGTGGGCTCGACGGTGACGACGCAGGTGACGGCCTGGGCCGTGGCATCGGCCACCGTGAAGGTGGCCGTCCCGGCGGTCGAGGTGGTCACGCTCGGCGGTGTCAGGGTGGCGGCCGACCCTCCGGCCGTCACCGCCACCGTGCGGCCCGGCACCGGGTTATCCCAGGCATCGGTCAGGGCCACCGTGGCCGTGACGGTGGACAGGCCTTCGGCCGGGGCCGACGGCGCCGAGGCGGTGACGCTCGAGGTGGTGGGGGAGACGGTCCCGGCCAGTACCGTGACCGCCGGATCGACGGGGACCGGGTCGGCGGACGTGGACACCGACAGGTTGGTCGGGCCGACCCGGGTGGGGTTGGTGGCTCCGGTGACGGTGAGTGTGACGGCGTCGTCGTCGGCCACCGTCGACGGGGCCAGGGTGAGGGTGGCCTCGTTCGCTGTGGTGCTGCCCCCGGCGGTGGCCGTCGACACCTGGGCGACGGTGGCCGCGCCAGTGGTGGCACCGATCGAGTAGTCGGCGGTGCCGTCGGGCAGCGCGGTGCCGGCCGGCGCCCGCAGGGTGACGGTGGCGCCACCGTCGAGGGCCCCGGCGGCGGAGGTGGTGAAGGAGGCGTCGATGGTGGTGGCCGTGCCGGCGGTCGGGGGATCCAGGCTGCCCCCGGCTCCGGTGAGCCGGGTGAAGTCGACGGTGGCGGTCGACACCAGCGCCAGGTTCCCCTGGGAGGTGACGGCGGCGGAGAAGGTGACCGTCTCGGTGATGGCGTCCGAGACGGTGAAGCGGAGTGTCCCCCCAGCACCGGTGGTGCCGTCCGGTGGGGTGACCGAGGCCCGGCCACCACCGGCGGCCAAGGCCACTGTGGCCCCGTCCACCGGGTTATCCCAGGCGTCCCGCAGGGCGACCGTCACCACGTCGGTGGCCGGGCCGCCAGCCGTGGTCGAGGCACTGGCCGCGGTCACGGTGGAGCGGGTGGCCGACACCGCCCCGGGATCGACGGTGAGCGGAGCGGTTGCGGGGGCGCCGTCGGTGGTGGTGGCGATCGACAGTTCAGCCGTGCCGGCGGAAGTCGTATTGGTCACGTCCATCACCGCCAACGAGACGGTGGTCGAGGCGGGGACGGCAGTCCCGAGGGTGACCACTACGGCGTTTGTGGTGGTGGAACTGTCGGTTGAGAGGGTCAATACCGACGACACGGTCGTCCCACCCGGCGTCGTCACCCGGTAGTCGGCGGCCGCGGTCGGCCAGGTGGTACCGACCGGGCCGACGAGGGTCACGGTGCCGCCCGCTCCGAGGGCGCCGCTGCCGGAGGTGGTGAAGCCGACGGTGTACGTGACGCCGGTGGCGCCGGCCGACGAGGACGACAGGGAGAGCGACGGCGATGCCACGGCGGCGGGGCACGAGGCCGAGAACAGGTGCATGCCAGCCGGGCTGCCCCAGCCCGAGGCGTTGTCGTAGCCGGGTCCGGCCGTGTATTTCCCGTTGCCGCCGCTGATGACGTCGTTGAAGTCACCACCGCCCTCTCCGAGGGCGTAGAGGCGGGGGTTGAGGAAGCCGAGGTCGCCACCGCCGTTGCCGGCGCTGCAGCCCTCGTCGGCAAGGGCGGTGAAGGCCGCCCACAACGGGGCCGCCGCGCTCGTCCCCCCGACCTTTCCCCAGGTCCCGTTCACGTAGACGGGGTCACCGTCTGTCGGGTTGGCGCTGGCCGTCACGTCGGGGACCTGGCGGCAGGCGGTGGCGGACCCGGTGCCAGGAGCGATGTCGCAGGACCCGCTCGACCCGGTGACCGTCTGCCAGGCCGGCTTGGCCCACAGCTTGGACACGCCGCCACCGCTGCGGCTCCACACCGCCTCGGTCGGTGGGGTGGCCGGGGGAGCGCCGACGGCCGTCAGGCTGGTGCCGCCCACCCCGGTCACGTAGGGCTGGCTGGCCGGGTCGTCGACCGACGGGCTCGTGTCGGTGCCCTGGGTGTCGCCGGAGCAGTCCGCCGAGCCGCTGTCGCCGGCGGCGGCGAACACGGTCTGCCCCTGGGCCGCCGCCTCCTCGAAGATCTCGTTTTCCCCGAGGGCCACTCCGGTGGCCTGAAGTGTCTCGCACTCCCCCCAGCTGGTGCTGATGACCTGGGCCCGGTCGTCGTCGACGATCCGGTCGTACTCGTCGAGGAGTCCGTTGTTGGTGTTGGGGGCGTCGTACACCAGGACGTCAGATTCGGGCGCCAGGCCGAGGACATCTTCGATGTCAAGGGTGGCCTCCCGGATGCCTGTCGTGGGATCCAGGCCGGCGCTGTCGGCCCCCCCGCCGCCATCCACCGGGATGTTGTCGACTGAGCCGTAGGTGGCGTGTGTGGGCAGCGTGTAGCAGCGTTCGAAGGCGGCGATGTCCGAAGAGAGGTAGGGCTGGAGCTCGAAGAGGGCGACCGACTCACCGGCCCCGAGCCGTGTGGCGGCGTAGGCGGTGGTGAACCCGTAGGCCGTGGCTAGCTGGTCCCACGTGTGACCGGTGCTCCCGGCCGCCGTTTTGGCTGCCGTACACGGGCTGGACCCCCCGGTACCGGCCGCCGGGAGCGCGGCGCCGGCGGAGGCGGTGTCGCTGTCGCTGTCGACGGGCGGTGCCAGTAGCGGCTCGGCCTGGGCGACGCTGGACAGCCCGACGATGCCGGTCACCTGGGCGGCTATCGAGGTGGGGAGCTTGGGTGCGTCGACGTTGGCGTAGGCGACCCGTCCACCCGACAGCCGGTACTGCTCGAGTTGGACGTCGAGGGCCGTCGACACCTGTCCGGCAGTGCCCGATGCGCTGAGCAACAGCCCGTCGGAAGAGAGGTCGCCGGGCTGGAGACCGAGGTCGGACAGGGCGGACCGGATCCCCGCCGTGGTGGCCGGGTCCGGGCCGAAACGGCTGGCGAACGTCCCCTTGGCCAGGTAGTGACCGTAGTCGGGGGAGGAGGGATCGGACACGGCCTGGACGAACCGGTCGAGGGCCGGTTGGTTGCGGGGCTGGAGGACCACCTCCAGCTCCATCGGGGTCGACGGCCGGAGCGAACCGATAGGCACGGCTCCCGACGGCAGGGTCGGCGCGCTGCCCACGGTGGCGACGGACTGCTCGGCTGCCGAGCCGGCTTCGGTCGAAGAGCCGCTGGCCGAACGTCCCGAGTCGACCGCTGACGAGGCCGCCGGCCGGGCGGTGGCCACTGGTGCGGGCGGTCGCGGTGCCGCAGCGCCCCGGCTGGCCGTCGTCGCACCGGGCCGGCCCGTTCTCGGGGCGGCTGGGGCCGCTCCGTGCCCGCCGTCGGTGCTCGTGGAGACGGCGAGGCCGATCAGCATCACGATGGCCGCCGCCGCGGCCAGGGCTGCGCCCCGGATCGATCGCCGCATCACGGAACACTGTGCCAGAGGTTCACCCGGCTCAGGACTCGGTCCCCCGCCCGGTCGGCGTCGCCTCGCCAGGCGAGGGCGCGCCTGACGGGTGCGCGACGGGCTCAAGAGCGGGCACCGTTGACAAGCATTACGAGTGGGGAAGGATCAGTGACGGCGGAGTGACGGCGGAGTGACGACTTCAGGTGCCGCGTGATCGAGTGCCACTGTCCCGGAGAACGGAAAACGCCAATAACGCGATATCCGGTCATCGAGTCCACGCAATGCGCATACTGGACCAAGGCGGCGGTGCCAAGGGCGCTGGGCGATCCCCGCCCATGACCTGCCCCTTTGCGTTGCTGGAGGGGAAGTTCCGCCGTCACATTCCGTCGCTACATGGAGAGCAGCGTTTCCTGGTCGGTGTCTGTTTCATCATGCCGTCCTCGATCCATGTCGATCATTTCTATCAGAGTCACTGACCATATCCGTCATATATATGACAACTGCTGGGGTGACAACTCTCGGAATTCATCATGGTCCATACAGCAGTGACTGTCTGGAAATTCTGTCAGCGTGGCTTCAATCCCTACTAACTAGGTAGAAATAGTTACTAATTGAATTTTGGTCAATTACGGCCGTTGGCTCCGGCCGTCGCCGAACGGCCAGCAGGCAGCAGCCATGGCGGCGATCGAAGGCGTCAGACACCCAGAGCTGGGCGAGATCAGCATCCTCCCTGGTAGACAGCATAATTTTGACGAGAATTATTGAGGTGAACCCGTCGATTCTTCCCGCCTACAGCGAGTCGTAGGTGGGAGCCGCATAAATACCGATCGAGATGATCGCTCTCAACGATCGCATGCGTTGCCGCTGCGTGACCCGGCTCCAGTGCACCCGATCGTTCAAAATGATCCCATAAAGCGTGATAAGAGATAGCAATTACTCAAAGTCAGCTGAGAGGAATTAACAGAATTCCTGCCGCTTGTTAAGGCTGTGTTTCGCCGCTTCCAATTGCATCCTCGAACATGTGACGATGACGCCGCTGTCACCCGACAGCGCCCACTGAGGCCCCTTTTCGGTTCCTGAACGGTGGCAGGAAGCGCGCAGTCTTTGGCGCGCCGAGAAGGCAGTCAGCTCACGACGACAGGAGCACAGTGAAACTGCGACATCACCCGAGGAAGGCCGGCGGACGCGTGCGTCGTGCCCTCCTTTGTACGAGCCTGGCCCTGGTGGCCGGCGTCAGCCCGATGGTGGCAATCCTGACTGGGGGGACCTCGTCGGCTGGAGCCGCGTCGGCCAGTGGCGTCGTCGCCTCCGGGAGCGACTGGACCGTCACCCAGGGGGCCGGCGGCTACGACGTCGCCGTCACGTTGGGTGGGCAGCTCCCCGTGATCGACAGCCTTCCGGAGCTGGTCGCCGACGGCCAAGTCCTTGGGGCAGCGACCGAATCAGCCGATGGCCTGACCCTCAGCCTGACCACCACGGACCCGACAGTGGCGACCGCCAAGAGCATCACTGCGGAGTGGACAAGCGGCGTGCCGATCGACTTGGCCTCGCCGGCCGGATCGGCCACGCCGTCCGCCACGCCGGCGGCAGCAACAATCACAGCGCTGCGCAACAAGCCGGTGGTCTCCGGCACCGGCCCGACTATCGCCACAAACCCGGGGGCGGCCACATCCGCCAAGTACAAGGAGGCCGACTACAACTTCGGGGCCCAGGCCCAGACGCTGACCAACCTGGCCGGCCATCTCGGTGAGGTCCAGGGCCGGATCTACCTGCCGACCACGGCCGGACCGCACCCGTTGGTGATCTTCCTGCACGGTCGTCACAGCTCGTGCTACGTGCTGCCGACACACGCGACGGTGCGGACCGTCAGCTGGCCCTGTCCGACAGGTTACGGGATCATCGACAGCTACGCCGGCTATGACGGGGCCGGCCAGGCCCTGGCCACCCAGGGCTACACCGTGGTCTCCATCGGCGCTGATGCCATCAACTCCTTCGACGGCACCTACGGGGCCGATGCTGGTGCGGCATCTCGTGGCCAGGAGATCCTGACAACGCTGACCTGGCTGCAGAAGGCCAACGAGGGCCAGCCGGTGGTCTTTCACAACGTCCAGACCAACCAGACAGTGACACTGACAACAGCTCTGGCGAACGGCGACACAAAGACCGGCACGTCGCCCCTCCCGGCCGGCCAGATCACGGCCGCTGACCTCGTCGGGTCGATGAACTTCACAGACATCGGCGTCATGGGGCACTCCCGAGGGGGCGAGGGCGCCGCCACGGCGGTGAGCCTCAACGCCGGCTTGGCGCACCCCTGGCACATCAAGTCGGCCTTCCTGCTGGCACCGATCGACTTCACCCGGGACACCGTGCCCGGGGTGATCACCACCACCCTGCTGCCGTACTGCGACGGTGACGTCTCCACACAGCAGGGCCAGCACTTCTACGCCGACTCGCGGAACAACACCTTCGACGACAACGTGCTGCGCTCGGACATCTGGGTGATGGGGACCGACCACGACTTCTACAACCAGGACTGGACCCCGCCGACTGCCGGCGCTTCGGATGACTGGACGGCCGGCGGGCAGTCGGGGACAGACCCGGTCTGTGGGCTGACAGCGCCGACAACCCAGCGGCTGGGGGCGAAGCAGGAGTTCGCCATCGGTTCGGCCTACGTCGCCGCCTTCTTCGAGCTGACCCTGGGCAACCAGACGCAGTACATGGGGATGTTCGACGGCCAACAGGCCGAACCGGCGGCGTTGCACTCTTTCGCCACAGTGCGGACGGTGGCGAACCAGCCCGCCGACACACGGGAGACGGTGACCACCTTCGCCCAGACCAGCCCCCTGATCTCGACGACGGGAGCAGCGACGGCGACGGTGTGCGCCAACCGGACAGCCCGGACGGTGCCCGTCGCTCCGCCGCCGTGTATCACGACGCTCAGCACCGGGGTCAACGGGACGACGAAGATCAGTACCCAGCAGGCGCCCTACTGGACGCCGGCCAGCTATGCCCCCAATGTGCCGCTCAACCAGATGACCCATCTGACCTGGACGGCCCTGAGCAGCGGTTCTGGCGCCTCGAAGGTGAGCAGTGCGCTGACCGTGACCATCCCGGCGAGCGAGCGCAACGTGTCTCGGTTCTCGGAGATGACGGTCAACATGTCGCCGGACCAGAACGTCGTGACAGGGACGGCCATGACAGTGACGGTCACCGACGGCACAGGCCATTCGTGGACGGCACCGGTGGCCACACTGAACAAGTGGTCGGTGGACCGCATGCCGGGGAGCACCTCGACCTACCTGAAGAAGCTGGTCCTCCAGCAGATCCGGGTACCGACCGTGACCCTGGCCAATGCCGGCCTGAACCTCGACAACATCACCAGCGTCAAGTTCGCGGCAGCCAAGGGCCTGGACGCCGTCACAACCGGTGGCGAGTTCTTCCAGGACCTGACGTTCGACTCCCAGAGCCTGGGGACGCCGGACGCCGTGAACCTGCCGAGGGTCGACGTGGCCTCGAACAAGGTCAACGAGGGCAACGGGCCCCACACCGACGAGGTGGCGGTCGACCTCAACGAGCCGGCCAGCACGTCGGTGACGACGTACCTGACCGTCGTGGGGTCGGCCACCGGTTCGGTCGGCCTGGCGATGCAGCCGGTGACCTTCCCGGCGGGGACGACGTGCGAGGTGGTGACAGTGCCGGCGACCGGCAACACCGCCTCCAGCACCTCGGCGTCCACGTCGTACAAGATCGCCGTGGGCGATCCCAACGACGCCGTGCTGGGGCTGACAGACTTCGGCACCATCACGGTCCGTGAAGACGACGGGGTGACGGGGACGGCGGTTGCCCTCCCGAACGTCGGCGTACAGGGCACAGCCTGTGCCGAGTACGAGGCGCTGTCGCACCCCGGGACGCTGATGGCGACAGGCACCGGTGCCCCCGGGTCGACGCTCACCCTGACGGGGTCGGGTTACCGGAACGGGGAAAGCGTGGCCTTCACGGACGGCATCGTGCCGCTCGGCAGCGTCACAGCCGATGCCCAGGGGAACGTGAGCCTCAGCTTCACAGTGCCGGGTACAGCCACAGCGACCGGGACGTTCTCGGCCGTCGGCTTCGGGTCCGGGTTCACGTCCACCTGGACGGTGCCGGCGCCCGCGCCCACACCCGTACCGACGCCCACACCGACGCCCATCCCGCCCGTCAAGGCGGCCACAGGGTACTGGGAGGCATCGGCTGACGGTGGCATCTTCGCCTTCGGTGGAGCCCAGTTCTACGGCTCCATGGCCGGCACGCCGCTGAACGCCCCGGTGTTCAACGTGGCCGCCACCCCGGACGGCAAGGGCTACTGGGAGGTGGCCAGCGATGGCGGCGTGTTCGCCTTCGGCGACGCCGGCTTCTACGGCTCCATGGGCGGCCAGCCGCTCAATGCCACAATCGTGGACCTGGTGCCGACGCCTGACGGCAAGGGCTACTGGGAGGTCGGTGCCGACGGTGGCATCTTCGCCTTCGGCGACGCTGCCTTCTACGGCTCCATGGGCGGTA
>CAYVPF010000013.1:8965-24356 GCA_964453355.1 uncultured Acidimicrobiaceae bacterium
TGGCCCTCGCCGGGCTGTTCCTGCTGGCGGCCACCACCGGCATGGTCGACGCCACCGCCTACCTGGGCCTCGGCCGGGTGTTCACCGCCAACATGACCGGCAACGTGCTGTTGCTCGGGTTCTCCACCACCACCCGCCCTGGTGGCTACGCCGACAGCGCCGTCCTCTACGGCAGCCTGGCCGCCCTGCTGGCGTTCGTGGCCGGCGCCCTCCTCGGGGCCTTGGCCGCCGGTCGTCGGGACGCCGACCCCCGGCCCCGCGCCGGCTTCGGCCTGGAGTGGCTGCTGCTGTCCGCCGGGACCGGGCTGCTGTTCGACGGCGGTGCCACCACCGGCGCCGTGCGGTACCTGGTCCTGGTCCTGTTCGGGCTGTCCATGGGGGTGCAGATCGCCACGGTCCGGCGGATGGGGGTGCCCGACGTCAACACCACCGTGCTCACCACGGTCCTGGCCGGGCTGGCCTCCGACGTCGTGTCGGTGGCCGGGCGACCGGCCCGGGCCGGCCGGCGGCTGGCCACGGTGGCGTGCCTGTTCCTGGGGGCCGCCGCCGGGGCGGCGCTGGAGCAGCAGCAGCCCCGGTGGAGCGCCGTCGGGGCCCTCGCGGTGCTGACGGTGGGCGTCGCCCTCATGGCCCGCAGCGGCCTGCTGCAGGCGGCCCCTCAGGCCGACCCGCCAGCCGGGCCGTCGGCCGGGACGGTGGGCGGGGCCAGCCGGTAGAGCACGTGTGGCTGCAGCCGGTGGTCGGCCGGGATGCGGGGGTTGACGAAGTCGTCGGCCGGGTCCCGGTGCATGCCGATCCGCTCCATCACCGCCCGGGACGGCCGGTTGACGGCGGCGGTCATCGACACGATCTCGGCCAGTCCGGCCTCGTCGAACCCGAACCGCACCGCCGCCCGGGCGGCTTCTGTGGCGTAGCCGCGGCCCCAGCAGTCCCGGGCCAGGCGCCAGCCGACCTCGACGGCCGGCGTGAAGGCGGCCTCGAACGGCACCGGCATCAGCCCGACGAACCCGGCGAAGGGCACCTGACCCGGCACCTCCACCGCCCACAGCCCGAACCCGTCGCGCTCGAACCGCTGCTCGATCCGTTCGACCATGGCGTCGCTCTCCGCCCGTGTCAGGGTGGACGGGAAGAACCGCATGGTCTCGGGGTCGGCGTTCAGGGCGGCGAACGGCTCCCGGTCCTCAGGTCGCCACCGTCGCAGCCGCAGCCGTTCGGTGGTCAGGGTGGGGCCGGGGGCCGCCGCTCGGAGCCCGGCGCCGTCCGGCCCGGTCACCCCTTCTCGGCCTGCTCCCGGGCCCACCGGTAGTCGGCCTTGCCGGAAGGGGACCGCTGGACGGTGTCCACGAACACCACCGCCTTCGGCAGCTTGTACCGGGCCACGTGGCCGGCGGCGTGGGCCACGATGGCCTCGGAGGTGGCCTCGGTGCCGTCGCGCAGCTGCACCACCGCCACCACCTCCTGGCCCCACCGCTCGCTGGGTCGGCCGGCCACCACCACGTCTGCCACCGCCGGATGCCCGGCCACGGCCCGCTCGACCTCCTCGGCGAAGATCTTCTCGCCGCCGGAGTTGATGGTCACCGAGTCGCGGCCGAGCAGCTCGATCTCGCCGTCGGCCTGGTGCCGGGCCCGGTCGCCGGGGATGGAGAACCGGACGCCGTCGATGACCGGGAAGGTACGGGCGGTCTTGGCCTCGTCGCCCAGGTACCCGAGCGGCACCTCACCGGTCTGGGCCAGCCAGCCGTTGCCGTCGTGGCCGGGGGCCAGCACGGCGTCGAGGGCCTCGCTGGCCACCACGGTGCCGGGGCCCGGCGCGAACCGGCCGGCCGACCCCGCCTGGGCGCTCACCGAGTGCATCTGCGCCCCGGTCTCCGACGACCCGGCGGAGTCGCTGATGATCAGCGACGGCAGCCGGGCCAGGGCCAGGGCCCGCACCGCCGGGGTCAGCGGCGCCCCGCCGTTGCCGATGGCCAGCAGCGACGACGTGTCGTAGGTGCCCCGGTCCAGCTCGTCCAGCAGCGGCCGCAGCATGGCGTCGCCGACAATGGTGAAGGTATTGATCCGCTCCCGCTCCACCGTCCGCCACACGTCGGCCGGGTCCAGCCGGCGGGGGTTGTCCGGCAGCACCATCGTGGCGCCGTCGGCCATGAGCATGAAGGTGGCCCACTGCGCCGCCCCGTGCATCAGCGGCGGCAGCAGGCCCACCCGGAGGCCCATGCCCTGGGCCGCCTTGTCGGCCAGGTCCTGGTAGCTGGTCACCCGCTCCCAGGTGCCCACCTTCCGGCCGCCCATGGCGGCCACGAAGATGTCGTGCTGCCGCCACAGCACCCCCTTGGGCATGCCGGTGGTGCCGCCGGTGTACAGGATGTACAGGTCGTCGGCGGACGGTTCCACCGGTGGGCCGTCCGGCGACCCGGCCGCCAGGGCGTCTTCGTACCGGACGGCGCCGGGCAGCGGGTCGTTGCCGGACTCGTCGTCGACGTGCAGCAGCACGTCGACGGTCGGGACGTCGTCCAGCACCTCCGCCAGGGTGGGGGCCAGGGAGGCGTGGTAGACGACGGCCCGAGGGGCGCCGTCGCCGAGCAGGTACCGGAGCTCCTCGCCGACGTACCGGTAGTTGACGTTGAACGGCGCCACCCGGGCCCGGTAGGACCCGAGCATGCCCTCCAGGTACTCGTTGCCGTTGTACAGGGCCAGGGCCAGGTGGTCCTGGCCGGACTGGTGGCCGGCCAGCCCGGACCGCTCGACGTGGGCCCCGAGGCCGTGGTCGTGCAGGTACGACGCCAGCCGCCGGGACCGCTCGGCCAGCGCCCCGTAGGTGACCCGCCGGTCCCGCCACACGAGGCAGTCCCGGTCCGGGAACACCCCGGCCAGGGTCTCGAAGGTCAGGGCCAGGTTGAACTGGGTCTCTGGGGCCAATTGCGTTGCCGGGTCCGGATCGGAAAACGTCATCTCAGCGAGGCTAAACCACCGCAGGCTCACCGTGCCGGGCCGTTCACTGCGGCCTGGCCCAGCGGCCTGGCTGTCCGCTCGGCGGCCGCGGCATGATCACTGGATGAGCGACGCCGCCGGTCGGACCGTGAGCGAGACGGCCGGCGTGGGGAAGGGGCCCCACGCATCGGAGGAGGATGGGGTGGGGGCCCCGGCCGGGTCATGAGCACGGTGTCGGTCGTCAACCCGGCCACCGCCGAGGTCATCGCCACGGTGCCGTCGGCGACCGAGGCCGACGTCGACGCGGCCATCGCCCTGGCCGCGGCCGCCTTCGACCGCTGGCGGGCGGTGGCCCCGGGCGACCGGGCTCGGCTGCTGCGGCGGTTCGCCGACGTCGTGGACGGCCATCGGGACGAGCTGGCGGCCCTGGAGGTGGCCAACGCCGGCCACGTCGTCGGCAACGCCCGGTGGGAGGCCGGGAACGTCCGGGACGTCCTGGAGTACTACGCGGCCGCCCCCGAGCGGATGAGCGGTCGGCAGATCCCGGTGCCCGGCGGGGTGGCCATGACCTTCCAGGAGCCGCTCGGCGTGGTCGGCGTCATCGTGCCCTGGAACTTCCCCATGGCCATCGCCGGCTGGGGGTTCGCGCCGGCCCTGGCCGCCGGCAACACCGTGGTGCTGAAGCCGGCGGAGCTGACCCCGCTGACCGCCCTGCGGCTGGCCGAGCTGGCCCTCGACGCCGGGCTGCCCGACGGGGTGCTGCAGGTGGTGCCGGGGGAGGGGCCGGTGGTCGGCTGGCGGTTCGTCACCCACCCCGCCGTGCGCAAGGTCTGCTTCACCGGCTCCACCGCCGTCGGCCGGCGCATCATGGCCGGCTGTGCCGACCAGGTGAAGCGGGTCACCCTGGAGCTGGGCGGCAAGTCGGCCAACATCGTGTTCGCCGACGCCGACCTGGAGGTGGCCGCGGCCCGGGCGCCGTACGGGGTGTTCGACAACGCCGGCCAGGACTGCTGCGCCCGGTCCCGCATCCTGGTGCAGCGCCCGGTGTACGACCGGTTCCTGGAGCTGCTGGAGCCGGCGGTCAAGGGGGTGGTGGTCGGCGATCCCACCGACGAGGCCTCCGAGATGGGCCCGCTGATCTCCGAGGCCCACCGCCAAGCGGTCGCCAGCTTCGTCCCCGACGGGGCCCCGGTGGCCTGCCGCGGGTCGGCCCCGGACGGTCCCGGCTTCTGGTATCCGCCCACCGTGCTGGCGCCGGTGCACCTGTCCGACCGGGCGGTGACCGACGAGATCTTCGGGCCGGTCGTCGTCGTGGTGCCGTTCGACGACGAGGCCGACGCCGTCGCCGTGGCCAACGGCACCCCCTACGGCCTGTCCGGGTCGGTGTGGACCAGGGACGTCGGCCGGGCCCTCCGGCTGGCCCGGGCCCTGGACGCCGGCAACCTGTCGGTCAACTCCCACTCGTCCGTCCGCTACTGGACCCCGTTCGGCGGGTTCAAGCAGTCCGGCATCGGCCGGGAGCTGGGCCCTGACGCCACCGACGCCTTCACCGACACGAAGACCGTGTTCATCTCCGACGACTGAGGAGGACCATTCCGAGGTTGGCCATGAACAGGTTGGAAGGCAAGGTGGCGGTGGTCACCGGGGCCGGCAGCGGCATCGGCCGGGCCATGGCCGAACGGTTCTCGGCCGAGGGGGCGTCGGTGGTGGTGGCCGACCTGGACGCCGACTCCGGGGAGGCCGTCGCCGGGGTGGTGGGCGGGCTGTTCGTCCGGACCGACGTCGCCGACGCCGACGCGGTGCAGGCCATGTACGCCGCCGCCGTCGCCCGGTACGGCGGGGTGGACGTGTGTGCCAACAACGCCGGCATCTCGCCGCCCGACGACGACTCCATCTTGGACACCGAGATGGCCGCCTGGGCGCGGGTGCAGCAGGTCAACCTGACGTCGGTGTTCCTGTGCTGCAAGTACGGCATCCCGCTGCTGCTGGAGCGTGGCGGCGGCTCGGTCGTCAACACCGCCTCGTTCGTGGCCGTGATGGGGTCGGCCACCAGCCAGATCTCCTACACGGCGTCCAAGGGTGGGGTGTTGGCCATGTCCCGGGAGCTGGGGGTCCAGTTCGCCCGGCAGGGGGTCCGGGTGAACGCCCTGTGCCCCGGCCCGGTCAACACGCCGTTGCTGCAGGAACTGTTCGCCAAGGACCCGGAGCGGGCCGCCCGCCGGCTGGTGCACATCCCGATGGGCCGGTTCGCCGAGCCGCAGGAGATCGCCGCCGCCGCCGCCTTTTTGGCCTCCGACGACGCCTCCTTCATCACGGCCAGCACCTTCTTGGTGGACGGCGGCATCCACGCCGCGTATGTGACCCCCCTCTGATCACCGCCGGGTGGCCCGCGCCGCCAAATGGACATTTGGCAAATGGATGCTCGGCAGCGCCAGTAGGGCGGCCACCGTCGGCGGCGGGTCAGGGGCACGGCCCGGTCCGGCCCCGGGGGCGGCCACATACGGGCCGTCCGGCCCGAACCCCAGCCGCAGCATGGCGACCGGCCGGGGCGGGGTTGTGAAGCTGGGGACCAGGGACCGCCAGGGGGTGTACAGCAACCAGGCCCCGGCCGAGTCCAAGAACACCGACGGCTCCCCGGGGCCCTGCCCCTGGACGTTGGAGCCCAGCCACGGCACCGGGGAGGTGTCGGCGCACGGGCCCAGCGGTCCTGTGCACCGGGCCACCCCGATGGCGTAGGCCGGCTGGTTGAACCAGCCGCCGGAGTAGAACAGCCAGTAGACGCCGCCGACTTCCACCAGGTCCGGGGCCTCGACGATGCGCCCCTGCCACGGCTCGTCGGGCCCGAAGATCCGGGTGGGCTGCCCCAGCAGCGCCAGGCCGCCGGCGCTCAGCGGCTGGGCGTAGACGTTGGTGAGCTCGGTCCCTGTGACGTCGGCGTTGTCGTCCGACTTCCAGATCAGGTAGGTGGTGCCGTCGGCGTCGGTGAACGTCCTCGGGTCGATGGACCCGCGCTGGTCCAACTGGCACACGAACGGCTGCTGCTCCGGGAGGAACGGGCCGGTGGGCGAGGCCGCCACGGCGATGCCGATGCACTCGTCCGGCGGATCGGTGGTGGCCACGATGGAGGTGAAGTACATGACGTAGTAGTTGTCGAACCGGTGGACGTCCGGGGCCCAGGTGAACCCCGGCACCGCCCAGCCGGGCAGCGTCGGCATGGCATCCCGCAGCGGCCCCAGCTGCCCGAGGGTGGTGCCGGACTGCACCGGCACGAAGTTCCCGGCCTGGTTCCCCTCGCTGGTGTACAGGTAGTACTTCCCGCCTGTCGTCAGCAGGAACGGGTCCGGCGCGTCCCGGCCGGTCACGATCATCTGTCCCGGCGCCGCCGCCACGGTCGGTGTGGCCGCCGGCGGGTGGTCGGCGGCCACCAAGCCTGTCGCCACCGACCCTGTCGTCACCGAGCTCGTCGTCGCCGAACCCGCTCCTCCGGCCGAACCGGCTCCGGCCGACGAACTGGTCGCCGCACCGGCGGGAACGCTCCCGCCGGCGCCGATCAGGCTGAGGGCAGCGATGTACACGACAGCCAGCGCGGCGGTGGCGACGACGGTCCGGACCGGACCGGTCACGGCCGGTCATCCCCCATCCGGCCAGTGATGGCCGCCGGCCGGTCAGGTTGGGGATGAGTTGGGGAAACCGCCCGGCATTCTGGGGACGAGACGTCGCCCTCCTGGGGAAGTCTCGGGGTTTTGTGGGGAGAAGATCTGGATTTCGTGACAGCCACTTGATCTTGGGTGGCGAGAGGCGCACGCTGACGACAGTTCGGGTAACCAAGACCCACTGGCGGGACCGAGGGCAACCGAGGGACCGGCGGACGGAGGGCCGCAAGGCCAGCCGGGCGCTCTGACCGGGAGCCGCAAGGCGACCGGGAGGACAGGCAGGGGAGGCCGCAAGGCCGCTCCGGCCGGGGTGGGTGGCGGTGCTCGACGTGCGGCTCGTGACTCGGACCGTCGGCTTCCCTGGAGTCGGCGGGACGGGCCCCGGGGTGGGATTGTCCGACACGATCCCGCCCGCAGGGGCAGCGGGACGCCGCGGGTGTGGCCCCGAGGGGCTGGACGGTTTCGGCCGGACGGTCACTCGGGGCCGCCTCGCGTCCGGGCCCGCGTCGGCGCCCGGGATCAGGTCGGGTCGTCGGGGCCCGCCCCCCGGTGGCCGGCACCGTCAGTCGGCGTGGACCCGGACGGTGCCGGGGGCGTCGTCGGCCCCGCACGGGTCGTCGTCGTCGGCGCAGCGCTCGCACTCCAGTTCGAAGGTGGTGTGGGCGATGTCGAACGGCCCGGACACCTCGACCTTCACCCGGCCCCCGACCTCCTGGGCCTGTTCCAGGGTGGGGTGGCCGGTGAGGACGAGATGGGCGGAGAGGGCACGGAACTCGCTGGACAGGCTCCAGACGTGGAGATCGTGCACCTCACCGACGCCGGCCACCGAGGTGATGGCCCGCCGGAGGTCGGCCAGGTCGATGTCCGACGGGGTGGACTCCAGCAGGACGTCGGCGCTCTCCTTCACCAGCCGGACGGCCTCGACGGCGATGAGGGCGGCCACGACCAGGGAGGCGATCGGGTCGACGCGGTCCCAGCCACCGCCGCCGGTGGCCACGATGATGATGCCGGCCAGCAGCACGACGGCGGAGGCCAGCACGTCGGAGGCCATGTGGACGAAGGTGGCCCGCATGTTCAGGTCGTGGCTGCCGTCGCGGAGCACCAGGGCGGCGACGCCGTTCGCCACCATGGCGGCGGCGGCCACGGCCACCACGATGCCGCCGTCGACCTGGGCCGGGTGCACGAGCCGGTCGATGCTCTCGGCCACGATGGCCACGGTCACCACGGCCAGGGTGGCGGCGTTGAGCAGGGCGGCCAGGATGGTGCCGCGATGGTTGCCGAACGACCGGGCCGCGCTGCGGGGCCGTAGGGCCCAGCGGACGGCCACCAGGGACACCACCACGGCGACGACGTCGGTGATGTTGTGCCCGGCGTCGGCGAGGAGGCTCGTGGAGTGGGCCACCAGGCCCGCCACCAGCTGGCCGGCCACCAGGACGATGTTGATGGCCAAGGCCACCAGCAGGCGGGTGGACCGGGTCACCGGACGGCGTCCCACAGCTCCGCCGGCCGTTCCCCCCGGGCGATCTGCCCGGCCAGGTCGTCTTGGACCAGGGCCAGGTCGTCGGGGTGGGTGACCCCGATGCACCGGCCCTCGGCCCGCAGCACCCGGAACGGCTCGGCGGACAGGCCGTGGGGCCGGTCGCCGGCCAGCAGGCGGCCGACCAGTTCGGGCAGCAGCACCTCATTGTCCGGCGTGGGGGCGTCGGGGGTGGCCCCGGCCGGCCCACTGGCGACCTTGGCGGTGGCGACCTTGGCCATAGCGGCCTCGGCCATGGCGGCCCGGAAGACCGCCGGCATGTCGGGCCCGAACCCCCACAGGTTCATGGACACCAGCTCGTCGCCGTCCAGCTCTTCGGGGGACCGGCCGTCCTTGGCCAGGAACCGGCCGTCGCCGGCGGCGCAGACCTGCCGCCGCTCGTCCACCGACTGCAGCAGTCCGTCGGCGCCGACCTGGCAGACCCCCCGGGTGACCGGGGCGTCGCCGACCACGGCGTTGCGCAGGCGGTAGGCCACCAGGCAGTTGGACCCGACCGCGGCCAGGTGCCCGGCCAGCTGGGCCAGGGCGGCCTGCCCGTAGAGGTCGTCGGCGTTGGCCACCCCGAACGGGGCGCCGTCGGCCAGGTCGGGGACGGCGGCCAGGGCGGCGTCGACGGTGCCGAGCGGGGCCTGTTGGACGGCGAACCGGACGGCGACGGCCCCCGGCCAATTCCGCCCGACGCGGTACCGGATGGCCGGACCGGTGCCGGGCCCGACGACGAGGACCAGGGAGCCGAAACCGGCGTCCAGGGCGTCGCTGGCCAACAGGTCGATGACGGCCTCGCCGTTGGGACCGACCGGGGCCAGGGGCTTGACCCCGCCGTAGCGGCGGGCCCGGCCGGCGGCCAGGACGACGAGGGTGGGCGCGACGGCTGGCGTCGTCGTATCAGGGGTCGTCATGTGGGCCATGCCGTGGTACTTACCCGTCCGCCGGTCACGCCCCCCAGCGTAGAACGGCGGAGGCCCAGGTCATCCCGCCGCCGAACCCGGAGAGCAGCAGCCGGTCGCCGCGGTGCACCAGGCCGGAGGCCACCGCGTGGTCCAGGGCCAGGGGGATGGAGGCGGACGAGGTGTTGCCGTACCGGTCGATGACCACCGAGGTGCGCTCTTCGGGGATGCCCAGGCGCTGGCAGGCGGCCTGGATGATGCGCAGGTTGGCCTGGTGGGGGACGAACGCGTCCACGTCGGCGACGGTCATCCCGGCATCGGCCAGGGCCCGCTCGGCCGACTCCACCACCACCCGGACGGCCTTGCGGAACACCTCTTTGCCGTCCATCGACAGGAAGCCGCCGTGGTCGCACTTCAGCAGGTGCCGCAGGGTGCCGTCGGTTCCGGTGTTCCAGCTCAGCAGGTCGCCGGGCCCGTCCACCGCCTCCAACACCACCGCCCCGGCACCGTCGCCGACCAGCACGGCCAGGCTCCGGTCGTCCCAGTCGACGATCCGGCTGAGGGTGTCGCAGCCGACCAGCAGCACCCGATCAGCCCCGGTGGCGATCAGCCCGGCGGAGGTGATCAGGCCGAACATGAAGCCGGAGCAGGCGGCGTTGACGTCGAAGGCCCCCCCGGGGATGCCGAGACCGGCCTGCACGGTGGCCGAGGTGGCCGGCACCAGGGCGTCCGGGGTGGTGGTGGCCAGCACCACCAGGTCGATGTCGGTGGGCGCCAGCCCGGCCCGGTCCAGGGCCTGGCGGCCGGCCTCGATGGCCAGCCCGGAGGTGGTGCCGCCGATCCGGCGCTCGCGGATGCCGGTGCGCTCGGCGATCCACTCGTCGCTGGTGTCCAGCCGGACGGCCAGGTCGTCGTTGGTGACGACCTTGTCCGGGACGGCGATGCCGCAGCTCAGAACGGTGATGCCTCGCACCCGGCTACCTCCCGGCCGCCACGGCATGGATGCCGACGTAGGCCGCGTCCCCTTCGATGACCCCACCGGTGTTCACGGCCAGGCCCAGCCGGGCGCCTTCCACCTGCCGTGGCCCACCCCGACCGCGCAGGTGGGTGGCGAGCTCCACCACCTGGGCGAGGCCGGTGGCCCCCAGCGGGTGGCCGCGGCCCACCAGGCCGCCGCTCGGGTTGACCGTCAGCCCGGGGCCGCCGATGGCGGTGTCACCGGCCAGCGTGGCCGGGCCGGCCTCGCCGTGGCCGAACAGGCCCAGGGATTCCAGGGCGTAGATCTCCTCGGGGCTGGTGGCGTCGTGCAGCTCCACCAGGTCGAAGTCGTCGGGGCCGAGGCCGAACTGCGCCCAGGCGGCCCGGGCGGTCTCTGCCATCCGGTCGTGGTAGTCCAGCTGCCCGTTGCCGCTCCGGCCGATGGAGCCGACGATGCGGGCGGCGTCAGCCGGGGCCCGGTCCAGCGGAGCCAGGATCAGGGCGGCGGCGCCGTCGGTGAACGAGCTGCACATCAGCCGGGTCAGCACGCCGGCGACCTGCGGGGCGGCCAGCACCTCTTCCAGGGTGGTCGGCTTGGTGATCTGGGCCATCGGGTTGCGGCTGGCGTTGTACCGGGCCTTGACTGCGGCGGCGGCGATCTGCTCCAGGGTGGTGCCCCGGTCGTTCATGCACTGCTTGGCCCAGTAGTCGTTGAGGCCCATCAGGATGCTGCCGGCGGGGTTGCCTTGCTCGCGGAACCGGGCGTGCATGTCGGCCCGGTAGTCCCGGGGCAGCCCGTCCTCGATGCCGGCCAGGGTGGCCGCCCGGTCGCCGGTCCACATCTTTTCGACCCCGAGCACCAGTACCGGGCCGCTGGCGGAGTGGGCGGCCAGGGTGCCGAGGTGCAGGGCGGAGGTGCCGCCAGCGCAGGAGTTGTCGACGTTGACCACCGGCACGTCGCCGAGGCCGGCCTTGCGCAACCAGGACTGCCCGCGGATGCACCCCTGGTCGCACAGCCGGCCGCCCATGGCGTTGGCCGAGATCACCAGGCCCAGCTGCCGCGGTTCGATACCGGCGTCCACCAGGGCTTCGTGGACGGCCTGATCGGCCATGGCCTCGGGGGACATGTCCCTGCGGCTCATGTCGGTCATCCCGGTCCCCAGGATTGCCACCGGGTCACTCACGCCGGTACCTCCACCAGCTCGGGCCGAGCGGCGGAGGGCACCAACGGCCCCGGCCGGGCCGGGGACAGGGCGCCGACCAGCTCGGCGAAGTGGTCAACAGCTCGGTAGTCGGCGACCATGACCACGACGTGGTCGGCGCCGGCGTCGAAGAACCGGTGCAGCTGCTCGGCGCAGTGCTCGGCCGGCCCGGCCACCAGGTGGCGGTCGAACGCCTTCGGCGGGATGCCGTACAGGGACGACAGCCATCGGGTGCCGCGGTCGTGCACCTGCCGGCCCGGGCCGACGGCCACCATGGCCACCACGGCCGGGGTGACGGCCTCGGGGGGCCGGCCGGCGGCGACCGTGTCCTGGCGCAACCGGTCCAGCGCCGTCCGCAGCTCGTCGGGGCCCAAGAACAGGGGCACCCAGCCGTCGGCGAACCGGGCGGCCCGCCGCCGGGCGGCGTCGCTGGACCCACCGACCCAGACCGGCACCGGAGGGGCCGCCGGCTCCTGCCGGTAGGGAAGGTCCGGGTCGCCGGCGCTGGCCCAGGCCCGCCGCAGCTCGGCCAGGCCCCGGTCCAGCTGCCGGCCCCGGGTGGTGAAGTCGGCCCCGGCCATCTGGTACTCGCCGGAGTGGCTGCCGGCGCCGACGCCCAGGACGAACCGGCCGCCGGACAGCAGCTGCAGGGCCGTCGCCTGCTTGGCCACCACCGCCGGCTGGCGGAGGGGCAACTGCAGGATGCACGTACCCACGGTGGCCGTCCTGGTGGCCGTGGCGGCCACCGCCAGGGTGGTCAGGCACTCCAGCATGGGGCCGGGCCAGAACAGGTGGTCGACGGCCCACAGGGCTCCGGCGCCAGCTGATTCGGCCTCCTGGCAGACCCGGACCAGCGCCTCGGTGATACCTGATGTAGTACCTTTGTTCGTACCAGTGGTATTACCACTCTGACCAGGAGAAATGGTCGATTGGGTGGTAGGGAGGATGAACCCTACGGACCCATGTCCGGCGATGGGTGGCACCGAGGGCACGCCATATCCTACGCGCGCTGGCACCCGGTCGCCAGCACAGGCGCCCTGGTCGAAGCGGCCCGGGGGCGCCAACCCCTATGGTGTGCCCCGGCCGGCGCCCCCCCAGCACCGATGCGGGGCTCGGGACGGCACCGGCGGAGGCCCGCGGAGCAGATGGATCGACACCCCCGACAGCGATGGGCCCTGGACCAGCGGGCGGTGGTCGGCGCCGTGTACGTGGTGACGATGTTCACCAGCATCTTGGACTCCACGGTGGTGAACGTGGCCCTGCCGACGATGGCCCGGGACTTCCACGTGGGCACCTCGTCCATCGAATGGGTGGTCACCGGCTACCTGCTGAGCCTGGCCGCCTTCATCCCGGCGTCGGGGTGGCTGGGCGACCGGATCGGTACCAAGCGGGTGTTCCTGGCCGCCCTGCTGCTGTTCACCGTGGCCTCCGCCTTGTGCGGCCAGGCCCACAGCGTCACCGAGCTGGTGGTCTTCCGGGTCCTGCAGGGGGCCGGCGGCGGCATGCTCATGCCGGTGGGCACGGCCATGCTGTTCCGTGCCTTCCCGCCCCACCAGCGGGCCCGGGCCACCTCGATCCTGATCATCCCCACCGTCGTCGCCCCGGCGTCCGGCCCGGTGCTGGGTGGCCTGCTGGTGGACACCCTGAGCTGGCGGTGGGTGTTCTACGTGAACGTCCCCATCGGGCTGGCCGCCCTGGTGTTCGGCGCCGTCTACCTCCACGAGCACCGTGAGCCGCCCCGCGGCCGGTTCGACCTGGGCGGGTTCGTCCTGGCCGGCGTCGGCCTGCCGCTGGTCCTGTACGCCATCAGCCAGGCCCCGGTGGTCGGCTGGGGGGCTCCGGAGGTGATCGGCACCCTCTTGGGCGGCCTGGCCTGCTTCGCCGCCCTGGTCCCGTGGGAGCTGCGTCGCCACGACCCGATGCTGCGGCTCGGCCTGCTCGGCGACCGGCTGTTCGCCCTGTGCAACCTGACCGGGGTCTTCGCCTACGCCTCGTTCCTCGGCATCCTGTTCGTGCTGCCGCTGTTCTTCCAGGAGGGTCGCGGCACGTCCGCCCTGGTGTCCGGGCTGACCACCTTCCCCGAAGCCGTCGGCGTGGCCGTGTCGTCGCAGTTGGTGGCCCGGGTGTACCCGCGCCTCGGCCCCCGGCGGCTGATGGCCGGCGGCCTGGTCGGCGTGGCGGTGGGCATGGTGGCGTTGGCCCTGGTCGGCCACGGGACCAGCCTGTGGTGGGTGCGGCTGATCGTCTTCGCCATGGGGGGGTCCATGTCGTTCGTGTTCGTGTCCCTGCAGACCGCCACGTTCGCCCGGGTCACCCCGGCCGACACCGGGCAGGCCTCGGCCATCTACAACACCCAGCGCCAGGTGGCGTCGGCCGTGGGGGTGGCGGTGCTCGCCAGCGTCCTGACCGCGGTCACCCCGAAGGTGGGGACCGGCTCGGCCTCGACCGGTCCCGCCGACCTGGCCGGGTTCCATGCCGCCTTCGCCGCCGCCGCCGGCCTGGCCGTCGTCGGTGCCCTCGTGGCCCTGTGGGTCAGGGACGCCGACGCCTCCGGCACCATGCGCTCCGGGCCAGGGCGGGACTCCGGGTCAGGTGCGGGGGGCGATGACGGCCAGGGTGCAGCGGGCCCGGCAGACGTCCCGGTCGGCGTCGTCGGTCAGGGCGATGTCCCAGACCTGGACGGTCCGGCCCTTCCGGATGGGGGTGGCCACGGCGGTGAGGGTGCCGTCGCGCACCGCCCGGAGGTGGCTGGCGTTCAGCTCGATGCCCACCACCTGGTGGCCGGGGGGCACTGACAGGGCCGCCCCGTAGCTGGCCGCCGACTCCGCCAGGAGGGCCGACACCCCGCCGTGCAGGATGCCGTAGGGCTGGTGCACCTTCCAGGTCACCGGCAGCCGCAGCACCACCCGGTCGCCGGTGGCCTCCACCGTCTCGATGTCCAGCACCTCGCCGACGGTGCCCTTCCCGAGGGTCAGCGGGCTGGGGTCGTCAGCATGGGAGTCACCGGTTGGGGTCGGCTCGTCGGTCATGAACAGTGGAGCCTACCGGCCGCCCTCGAATGGCCGACCCTCGATTGGCCTCCCCTCGAATGGCCGCCGCTCGAATGGCCGCCGGTAGCATCGGTTCGTGGTTTCCGGCCTGGTCGACCTGCGGAGCGACACCGTCACGAAGCCGACCCCGGCGATGCGGCGGGCGATGGCCGAGGCGGAGGTGGGTGACGACACATACGGGGAGGACCCCACGGTCAACGCCCTGGAGGCCGCCTATGCCGACCGGGTGGGCAAGGAGGCGGCCCTGTTCGTGCCGTCCGGCACCATGGCCAACCAGATCGCCGTCCGGGTGCTGGCCCCGCCGGGCAGCCTGGTGGTGGCCGGCCGCCGGCAGCACGTCGTGGCCTATGAGCTGGGGGCCGCCGCCCAGAACGCCGGGGTGCAGTTCCACGCGGTCGACGACGGTGACGGCACGGTGGCGCCCGGCGACGTGACCTGGGCCCGGGAGGCCGGGCAGTACCACCAACCGACCATGTCGCTGGTGTGCATCGAGAACACCCACATGCCGGCCAACGGCGCCCCGTGGGACCTGACCGCCCTGCAGGCCGTCCGGGCGGCGGCCGGGCCGGTGCCGGTCCACATGGACGGCGCCCGGCTGTTCAACGCCGAGGTGGCCACCGGGGTGCCGGCGGCCACCATGGCGGCGACGGCCACCACCGTCATGTCCTGCCTGTCCAAGGGGCTGTGCGCGCCCGTCGGTTCCCTGCTGGCCGGCTCCGCCGAGGTCGTCGCCTCCGGCCGGGTGGCCCGAAAGCGGCTGGGCGGCGGCATGCGGCAGGCCGGCATCCTGGCCGCCGCCGGCCTGGTGGCCCTGGACCGGATGGTCGACCGGCTGGCCGACGACCACGCCCGGGCCGCCCGGCTGGCCGCCGCCGTGGCCGACCGCTGGCCGGACGCCGGCCTGGACCCGGCGGCGGTGCGCACCAACATCGTCGTGTTCTCGCCGCCGGACCCCGACAAGCTGCTGGGCCACCTGTTGGGGGAGGGGATCCTGGCCGGCATGGTCGGGCCCGGCATGGTCCGGCTGGTCACCCACCACGACGTCGACGACGCCGGGGTGGACCGGGCCATCGCCGCCCTGCGGTCGGCGCCATGAGCAGAGCCGCCCTGCGGTCGGCGCCATGAGCAGAGCCGCCCTGCGGTCGGCGCCATGAGC
>CAYVPF010000013.1:24456-30164 GCA_964453355.1 uncultured Acidimicrobiaceae bacterium
GCCGCCCTGCGGTCGGCGCCATGAGCAGAGCCGCCCTGCGGTCGGCGCCATGAGCAGAGCCGCCCTGCGGTCGGCGCCATGAAGGTCCGGATCGGCATCGGCACGGGGGCGGCCGGGCTCGACGGTGCCGCCCTGGCCGGCCTGGCCGACGACCTGGTGGACCTCCGGTTCGACTCGCTGTGGCTGCCCGAGATCCTGACCGGCGACGGCGCCGACCCACTGGTCGGCCTGGCCTGGGCCGGCGCCCACAACCGGCGGCTGAAGCTGGGCACCACCATGCTGTTGCCCGGCCGTAACCCGGTGCGGCTGGCCAAGCAGGTGGCCGCCCTCGACGCGCTGTCCGGTGGCCGGTTCCTGGTCACCTTCGTCCCCGGCCTGGCCCAAGGTCCCGAGCGGGACGCCATCGGGGTGGCTCCGGCCGCCCGGGGCGCGGCCATCGACGAGCTGCTGCCGCTGCTCCGCCGGCTGTGGTCCGGGGAGCCGGTCACCTACGACGGGCCGGCCGGACGGTTCACCGACGTGGCCGTGTCGCCGGTGCCGGTGCAAGACCCCTTCGACGTCTGGCTCGGTGGCCTCGCCCGGTCGTCGCTCGAGCGGTGCGGCCGGCTGGCCGACGGCTGGTTGCCGGCCCTGTGCGGCCCGGCCGAAGCCCAGGCCGGCCGGCAGGTGGTGGACGAGGCGGCGGAGGCGGCCGGTCGGGCCATCAGCCCGGAGCACTTCGGGGTCAGCATCGGCTACGCCCGGATCCCCCTGGACGACCGGGTGGCCGCGGCCATCACCGCCCGGGCCAAGGGTCGGCCGCTGGACGACCTGGTGCCCGTGGGCCGGCCCGCCCTGCGGGACCTGCTGGAACGGTTCATCGACGCCGGGTTCTCCAAGTTCGTCCTCCGGCCGATGGTGCCCCCGGACGGCTGGCGACGGGAGCTGGAGGAGCTGGCCGCCGCCGTCATCGACCTCCAGACCTGACCGAGGGGTCAGCGGTCAGCGGAGGAGCTCGACCACTCCGGCGATGTCCAGGTCGCCCTGCCCCCGGTCGGCCAGCTGCTCGTACCGCTGGCGGACCACCTCGGCGACGGGAAGTTCGAGGCCGGCGTCCGAGGCCAGCTGTTCGGCGAGCCGCAGGTCCTTGGCGCCGAGGACGGCGCTGAACCATCCGTCGTGCTCGCCCCCGAGGATGTCGTCGAGGCGGTTCTGCAGGGCTGGGGCCACCAGCGGGCTGGCGGACAGGAACGTCCGCAACAGGTCGTCGTCGAGCCCGGCCGCCTGGCCGGTGGCCACCGCCTCGGCCAGGGTGGCGATGCCGGTCATCAGCAGGTAGTTGCCGATGACCTTCACGGTGGTGGCCGTCCCCGGGTCGCTGCCGACCCAGCGGTGAGTGGACGACAGGGCGGCCCACAGTGGTTCCAGGGCCTCGGCCGCGTCCTGCGGGCCGCCGATCAGGTAGGTGGCCTGTCCACTGCGGACCGCCTGGGGAGCCCCGAAGATGGGGGCCGACAGGACCCGTCCACCGGGAACGGCATCGGCGATCGCCCGGGACGTGGCCGGCGACACCGTGCTCAGGTCCACCAGCACGGTGTCGCCCGTGATCGTCGGCCCCAGCGGGTCGTCGCCGTCCACCACGACGCTGCGGACGGCGGCGTCGTCGGACAGGGACACCAGCACGGCGGCCGCGCCGGCGGCGGCCTCGGTCGGTGAGGCGACCGACCGACCGCCGGCGTCGACCACCTCCCGGTCCTTGCCGGGGGTGCGGTTCCACGCCGTCACCCGGTGGCCCTGCTCCAGCAGCCGCAGGGCCACGGCCCGGCCCATGCCGCCCAGGCCGAGGACGGCGACGTCCACGGTGGCCGGCCTCCTAGTACCGGTAGGTGTCCGGCTTGTACGGCCCGTCCACCGGGACCCCGATGTAGGCGGCCTGGTCGGCGCTGAGGGTGGTCAGCCGGACCCCGAGGGCGTCCAGGTGGTAGCGGGCCACCTGCTCGTCCAGGTGCTTCGGCAGCACGTACACCTTGGTGTCGTAGTGCTCGGCCCGGGTGTACAGCTCCAGCTGCGCCATGGTCTGGTTGGTGAACGACGCCGACATCACGAAGCTGGGGTGCCCGGTGGCGTTGCCCAGGTTCAGCAGCCGGCCCTCGGACAGGACGATGATGGCGTGGCCGTCCGGGAACACCCACTTGTCGACCTGCGGCTTGATGTTCACCCGCTCGATGCCCGGGGTGGCGATCAGGCCGGCCATGTCGATCTCGTTGTCGAAGTGGCCGATGTTCCCGACGATGGCCTGATGCTTCATCCTGGCCATGTCGGCGGCGGTGATGATGTCCTTGTTCCCGGTCGTCGTCACGAAGATGTCGGCGTAGCCGACGACGTCGTCGAGGGTGGCCACCTGGAACCCCTCCATGGCGGCCTGCAGGGCACAGATCGGGTCCACCTCGGTCACGATCACCCGGGCCCCCTGGCCGGCCAGGGACTGGGCGCAGCCCTTGCCGACGTCGCCGTAGCCGCAGACCACCGCCACCTTGCCGCCGATCAGCACGTCGGTGCCCCGGTTGATGCCGTCGACCAGCGAGTGCCGGCAGCCGTACTTGTTGTCGAACTTCGACTTGGTGACGGCGTCGTTGACGTTGATGGCCGGGAACAGCAGCTCGCCGCTGCGCTGCATCTCGTACAGCCGGTGCACCCCGGTGGTGGTCTCCTCGGTGACCCCCTTGATGCCGTTGGCGATGCCCGTCCACCGGCCCGGGTCCTCGGCCAGGCTGCGGGTCAGCAGGGTGAGGACCACGCCCATCTCCTCGGAGTCCGCCGTCGCCGGGTCCGGCACCGCCCCGGCCTTCTCGAACTCCACCCCTTTGTGCACCAGCAGGGTGGCGTCGCCGCCGTCGTCCAGGATCATGGTCGGGCCCGCCTCGCCGGGCCACTGCAGGGCCTGGTCGGTGCACCACCAGTACTCGTCCAGGGTCTCCCCCTTCCAGGCGAACACCGGCACCCCCTTGGGGTCCTCTGCGGTGCCGTCCGGCCCGACGGCCACCGCCGCCGCGGCGTGGTCCTGAGTGGAGAAGATGTTGCAGCTGGCCCACCGCACCCGGGCCCCCAGCGCCGTCAGCGTCTCGATCAGGACGGCCGTCTGCACCGTCATGTGCAGCGACCCGGTGATCCTGGCCCCGGCCAGCGGCTGGGCGGGCCCGTGCTCCCGGCGCATCGCCATCAGTCCCGGCATCTCGTGCTCGGCCAGCTCGATCTCCTTGCGGCCGAAATCGGCCAGGGACAGGTCCGCCACCTTCCACTGGGGCTGGCTGTCGGCGATGGTCATCGGCGCTCCTCTTCGCTTCCGTCGTCCGTTCCGTCGCTGCCGTCCGGCCTGGTGGCCGGCGTCCTGCGGTCCGGTGCCCACCAGGATAGGAGGTGCGGGAGGGGCCGCCGGTCGCCGCCCCGGTCGCCGGGGTCCCAGCCGGGGGGAAGCCGGTAGTAGTTTCGGTCGTGATGCGGCAATGGCGGTCGCCGGGACCCTGGGGTCACGGCACCGCTCCCGCCCACCTCCCATGACGACCGGCCTGCCATCCAGCGGAAACCTGAATGACGAAGAGTCTCGGGCCGCCGTCCGTCGGGCCCTCGGCGCCATCTCCGCCGTGGTTCCCGTCGGCCTCGTGGCCGTCGACCCCGACGGGCTGTCCTGGTACCACAACCAGCGATGGGAGGACTTCAGCGGCATCACCGGCCGGTCGCTGCGGGACCGCCCCTGGTACCTGGCGGTGCACCCCGACGACGTGGCCGACGTGGCCGCCCGGTGGCCGGGGGCCGGCCACCGGCCGGGTCGGTTCGGCGGGTTCCGGGTGGTCGGGGCCGACGGGACGGTGCGGCAGTGCGAGGGCGAGACCGTCCCCATGGTCGGCCTCGACGGCGGCGTCGACGGCTACCTGATCGTCATCACCGACGCCGACACCGGTGGCCCGTCCGGTAGCCCGGCCCTGTCGGGGGTGCAGCTACTCGACGTCGTCCTGGACCGGTCCCACGACGTCATCACCATCCTCAATCCCGACGGCTCCTGGCGGTGGTCCAACAGCGGCGCCCTGCGGCTCATCGGTCACCAGGCCGACTTCGACCCGCAAACCGGCATCTTCTCGCTCATCCACCCCGACGACGTCGACGCCGCCCGGGACGCCTTCGCCCGGGCCCTGGTCGGCGAGGTGGCCCCGGACGAACGGTTCGAGATGCGGCTCCGGGCGGCCGACGGGTCCTGGCGGTACATGGAGGCTCTGGTCGACGGCCTGGTCGACGATCCCGCCGTCCGCGGCATCGTCGTGCACGCCCGGGACGTCACCGAACGGCGGCAGGTCCTGGCCGAGCTGGAGGCCAGCAACCGCTGGCTCAGCGGCCTGATCGACGGCATGCAGACGGGGGTGGTCCTGGAGGACGAGCACCGGGTGGTGGTGCTGGCCAACCAGGCCTTCGTGGATCTCTTCCACCTGCCATTCCGGCCCCAGGAGCTGGAGGGCCGCACCCTGGCCTCCATCGGGCTGTCCCCGGGCCGGATCGTCGCCGACCCACCGGACGCCGATGAGGCCGCCAGCCGGGTCCGAGCCATGCCGGACCGGCTGACAGGGGTCCGGATC
This sequence comes from uncultured Acidimicrobiaceae bacterium, assembly GCA_964453355.1. GTDB lineage: Bacteria > Actinomycetota > Acidimicrobiia > Acidimicrobiales > RAAP-2 > DASZUK01. The sequence continues at coordinate 29,061 of CAYVPF010000013.1, forward strand.
ACCCTGGTGGACGGCCGCACCCTGGAGTGCGACTTCGTCCCCATGTACGTGAACGGCACCTACCAGGGCCACCTGTCGGCCTACCGGGACGTCACCCACCAGGCCTTGGCCGAGGCCGAGCAGGAACGGCTGCTGGCCTCCGAACGGGCCGAGAACCGGCGGCTGGCCGAGATGGAGGCCTACCGGTCCGAGTCCCTGGCCGCCGTGTCCCATGAGTTGCGGACCCCGTTGACCTCCATCGTCGGCTACACCCAGTTGCTCCGGAACATGGTCGACCCCACCGGGGCCGCCGAGGAGGTCGAGTACCTGGACGCCATCGTCCGCAACGTCGACCGCCTGCTTCGCCTGACCGGCGACCTGGTCGGCTTGGACAGCCTGGAGTCCCGGGCCCTGCCGCTGACGGTCTCCCCCGTGGACATCCCCGGTGCCCTCCGGCGATCCGAGCAGACGGTGGCCGCCGAGACGGCGATCAAGGCCATCACCGTCCGGTTCGATCTGGCCGACGGGCCACCACTGTCCGGCGACGACGACCGGCTGGCCCAGCTGTTCGACAACCTGCTGTCCAACGCCGTCAAGTTCACCCCGCCCGACGGGCATATCACCCTCCGGGCCGTCCCCATCCCGGAGGGCTGGGAGGTGGAGGTCTCCGACACCGGCATCGGCATCCCCGAAGAGGAACAGGATCTGCTGTTCACCCGGTTCTTCCGGGCCTCCAACGCCCGCACCCGCGGCCTTCCCGGCACCGGCCTCGGCCTCTCCGTCGCCAAGGCCATCGTCGACCGCCACGACGGCAGCATCGCCGTCCGCTCCGCCGTCGGCAGCGGCACCGCCGTGCTGATCTGGCTGCGCAACGTCGGCGACGACGACGACCGCTGACGTCACGGGGCGTCGCCCGGGGCCGCCGTGGTCGGCGCCGGGGCCGCCGTGGTCCACCGACGGCCGGGGCGTAGAACACCGGCCTCGGGGGCGGGCCACCGACCGCCTACGATGGGACGGCAGCCGGGCCCGGTCGGCCTTGTGGCCGCATGCGGCCCCCGTAGCTCAGGGGATAGAGCAGTGGTTTCCTAAACCATGTGCGCAGGTTCGAATCCTGCCGGGGGCGCC
>CAYVPF010000014.1:0-27787 GCA_964453355.1 uncultured Acidimicrobiaceae bacterium
ACAGGGCCATGGGGTTGACCGACACCCGGTCGGTGCCACCTGCGGTCGGTTGTTCTGCCATCTACGCCTCCCCGGTCACGAGGGCCCGCAGGGCCCGCTTGTCCACCTTGCCGGCCGGGTTCACCGGCAGCCCGTCGACGACCTGGTAGCGGCGGGGCACCTTGAAGCCGGCCAGCTGGTCCCGGCAGTGGGCCTCCAGGGCCGCCGGGTCCACGGCCGTACAGCCGGCGGCCACGACGAAGGCCAGCGGCACCTCGCCCATCCGGTCGTCCGGCACCCCGACCACCGCGGCCTGGTCCACCGACGGGTGGTCGGCCAGGACCCGCTCGACCTCGGCCGGGTACACGTTCAGGCCGCCGACCACCACCATGTCCTTCAGGCGGTCCAGGATGCGCAGGTTGCCGTCGCCGTCGACGGTGCCGACGTCGCCGGTGTGCAGCCACCCGTCCGGGTCGACCGCCTCGGCGGTGGCCGCCGGGTCGTCCAGGTAGCCGGCCATCACGTTGGGCCCGCGGACCTGCAGCTCGCCGGCCTGGCCCGCCGGCACCTCGGCGCCGGCGGGGTCGCAGATCCGGAGGGCCACGCCGTCGATGGCCCGGCCGCAGGTGCCGGCCACCACGTCCACCGGGTCGTCGGGCCGGGTCATGGTGCAGACGCCGGTGGCCTCGGTGATGCCGTAGGAGGTGATGACCGCCTCCACCCCCAAGACGTCGTACAGGCGGCGCACCAGCTCCGGCGGCACCACGGCGGCACCGGTGACCACCGACCGCACCGCGGCGGTGTCGGTACCGCGCCGGGTCACCTCGGCCAGGACGGCGTGGAACAGCGCCGGGGGGCCCTGCAGGAAGGACACGGCGCCGCGGCCGACCAGGTCCACCAGGGCGTCGACGTCCAGCGCCGGCATCGGCCGCAGCGTGGCGCCGCTCGTCAGGGCGGCCAGGATGGCGGTCTTGTGGCCGCCGATGTGCGAGAACGGGGCGATCACCGGGTAGCCGTCGCCGGGCCGCAGGCCGACCACCCCGACCCAGGTCGCCGTGGTCAGGGTCATGGCCCCGTGGGTGAGCATGGCCCCCTTCGGCCGGCCGGTGGTCCCCGACGTGAACTGCACGTGGCTGACCTGCGACGGCCCGAGCGCGGCCACCCGGTCCCGCACCGCCGGGTCGTCCGGGTCCCCGGCCGCCGCCTCGGTCGCCCAGTCCCCAAGGGCCAGCACCGCCGGTCCCGCCGGCACCGCCGGCCTTGGCAGTGCGGCGGCGAAGGTCACGGCTTCGGCCGCCAGGTTCCGCCCTCCGGCCGCATCTGCTGAGCCTGCGGCTGCGTCGGCTGCGTCGGCTGGGCCGTCGGCCAGGACCAGCCGGCAGCCGGCCCGGGTGACGATGTCGGCGGCCTCGGCCGGGCGGTAGCGGTGGTTGACCGGCACCACGACGCCGCCGGCGCAGAGGACGGCCAGGTCGGCGGTGACCCAGTCGACGGTGTTGGTGCCCCACAGCGCCACCCGGTCACCGGGGGCCATCCCCCGACCGATCAAGGCGCTGGCTCCGGCCCGGGCGGTGGTGGCCAGCCCGGCGAAGGTGAGCCGGCGGTCGCCGTCGTCGACGGCGGGGACGTCGCCGAAGCGCCGGGCGGCCGCCGCCAGGACGGCCGGGATGGTGGAGGCCCCGCCAAGCCCCCCGGCGACTGCCGATTCGGTCACGGGAGCAGCTCCACCGCTCGCAGCAGGGGCTCGTTGCTTCGGTTGACCTGGACGTCGACCTGGCGGCCACAGGCCGGGCAGTGGCAGTACCGGACCACGAACCGGTCGGCGCCGGGGTACCGGAGGCCGAGCGGGGCCAGGTCGGTGGTGGCGGCCTCGACCACGTGCAGGCGTCCGTACAGGTCGTCGCCGGTGGCGGCCACGGCGGTGCCGCAGCGGCGACAGCGGACCTGGTCACCGTCGACGGCGAAGCTCCACGACACGGGGGTGCCGGGCACGTCGGCCACCGCCGGGGCCGGGTCGGCGCCGCCCAGGCGAGCTGCCCGCCGCGCCTGCCGGCAGTCCTCGGTGGCCGGTCCGTCCACGGCCGGTATGCCGTCGGCGTCGTCACCGGTGGGAACGGGGCCGCCGGCCAGGACCACGCCGTAGACGGCCCGGGCCGTCGCCACCGTGGTGAGCCCCTCGGCCACGTCGACGGCCACCGCCTCCGGGGCGCGCTCCAACGGGTCCCCGAGGCCACCGCCGCCCTGAGAGGCGATGAGCTGCACCTGGTCCGGGCCAACGGTCATGCCGGCCGACGGCATCGGCACGGCGGCGTCCCGGCAGCCGTCGAGCACCCGGTCGGCCTCGGTGCCGGTGCCGGTGCCGGCCGGCGGGGTCACGATGGCGAAGCCGCTGGAGCTGCCGGGCGAGCCGCCGGCCACCCCGACGGCGCAGGGCTGCTGCAGGCCCTGGCCGAACGACAGCACGTTGACCGGCTCGGCGGCCCGATGGGGGGCGATCAGCTGCACGGTGCCGACGCCGCCCCGCCAGCGGCCGGCCCCGCCGGAGTCGGCCAGCTCGCGGCGGAGCAGGTAGCGGACCGGCAGGTAGCTCTCGTTGACCTCGACGTTGGCAATGGCCGCGCCGGGGGAGGTGGTGAAGCCGGAGGAGTCGGCCCCGTCGGCACCGACCCGGCCGCCACCGCCACCGCTGATGTCGTCGGTGGTCATGGTGGCGAACACCCGCCCGTCGCCGTCCACCCCGGACAGGACGCAGGCGCCGGCCCCGGCGAACTGGCAGCTGGCCATCAGCAGGGGGGCCAGCGCCTCGGAGGTCTCCAGCAGGCGGGCGACGCAGGCGTTGACGCACACCCGGACGGCCTGCCCGGTGGCACTGGTGCTCATGGCCACCCCGGCGGGCCAGCGGGCGTGGACGACCGTGCCCTCCCGGCTCACGATGTCGACGGCCGGCCCCACGCCGCCGGGTACCCACGACAGGCCGTTGCAGAGGTAGATCAGCACGCCGGCCATGGCGAAGTTGACCAGGGCCGGCCGGGTGGCGTTGATGGCCCCCGGGGCCTGGTCGTCGCTGTCGGAGAAGTCCAGGGTCAGCTGGTCGCCCCGTTTGGTCATGGTGAGCCGGACGGTGTAGATGTCGTCGGCCTCCTCCTCGCCCCGGCGACGGTGGACGACATGGGCGACGTGGCGCCAGCGGCCGTCGGGCAGGGAGGCCAACCGGTCCCGGACCTGCCGTTCGCCGGAGTCGAGCAGGCGGTTCAGGGCGGCGGTGACGGTGGCGGTGCCGTACCGGTGGCAGAGGGTGGCGATCTGGGCCGCCGTCTCCCGGTTGGCGGCGATCTGGCCGGCCAGGTCCAGGGCATTCAGCTCCGGGGTGCGGGACCGGATGAGGTACTCGCGCTCGATGTCCGGCCGCAGCCTGCCGCCGTCGACGATCTTCAGCGGCGGCATGGGGATGGCCTCGTCGAAGACGCTGCGGGCATCGTAGGTGATGCCCCCGGGGGTGGGCCCGCCGACGTCGGCCTGGTGGACCACCGAGGCGCACCAGGCCACGAGGCCGCCGTCGACGAAGACCGGGGCGGCGACCACCACGTCGGGTTGGTGGAGGGTGCCGACGTAGGGGTCGTTGGTGACGAACTGGTCGCCGTCGGCGATGCCGGGGAAGTCGGTGTAGTGGGCCAGGATGTCGGCCACCACGAGGTGCATGGAGGCGGTCTGGATCAGCACGTACCGCCCGCAGGCCACCACCCTCCCGTCGGCGGCCATGACGACGGTGTTGAGGTCGTTGGCCTCCACGGCGATCTGCGACCCGGACACCCGGCGGAGGATGGCGGCGGCGTCCTCGTTGATGTTGTTCAACCGGTGCCGGACGACCTCCAAGACAACGGGGGAGACACCGATGGGCTCGTGGGCAGACGGCGCAGTCACGACAGCGCCAGCCGCAGGTTGCCGTGCCGGTCGGTCCAGGCGGACTGGCCGGGGTAGACGACGACGGTGGTCTGCTCCGACTCCACGAAGGCCGGCCCGTCGACGGCGTCGCCGGGGCCGAGCCGGTCCCAGCGGGCTACCGGGCAGTTGACCCAGGCGCCGTCGAACCAGGCCGGGCGGTGGCCGCCGCCATCCGATTCGACCCTGGCCGATTCGATACCGGCCGGTTCGGCGGGGGCCGGCACGTCGGGCAGGACCAGGTCGACCGGCATGGCCACCTCCACGCTCATGGACACGAGCTCGACCGGGGTGCCGGGCCGGGCGGTGCCGGCGCCGACGATGCGCTCGTAGCGGGCACGGAAGGCGTCGACCAGGTCGTCGGCCAGGGCCTGGTCGACCGGCAATCGGGGCACGGGGACGTCGAGGCGGTGGACCTGCCGGTAGAAGCGGAGGCCGACCGAGCTGGTGACCACCGGTGGGGGGCCGTCCCGGCGGACGGCGGCGGCCAGCTGGGCGGTGCCGTCGGCGGCCAGCTGCTGGAGGCCGCGGTTGAGGTCGTCCAGCCGCAGGTCCAGGGGGCGGGGCACGATGTCGCGCTCGACCAGCACCTTGACGTCGCCGACCACGGCGCCGAAGGCGGAGAACTCGGCGGCCAGGGCGGGCACGACCAGCTCGGCCACGCCGAGGCCGGCGGCGTAGCGGCCGGCGTACTGCGGGCCGGCGCCGCCGAAGGCGTACAGGACGAAGTCCGCGGGGTCGTGGCCGCGTTGGACGGTGGTCCGCCGGACGAGGTCGCGCATCTGCTCGCAGGCCACCTGGACCACCCCGTCGGCGGCCTCCTCGACGGACAGCCCGAGGGGTTCGGCCACCCCGGTCGAGATGGCCCGGCGGGCGGCGTCGTGGTCGAGGGTGAGGCCGCGGCCCAGCCGGTGGACGTAGCCGAGGACCACGGCGGCGTCGGTGACGGTGGGCCGGGTGCCGCCACGGCCGTAGCAGGCGGGCCCGGGGTCGGCGCCGGCGCTGACGGGGCCGACCCGCAGGACGCCGAGGCCGGGGTCGAACCAGGCGATGCTGCCGCCGCCGGTGCCGATGGAGGTGACGTCCACCACCGGGATGGCCAGGGCCTGCCGCTCGATCATGGGGCGGGTGGAGTACAGCACCTGGCCGTCGACGACCAGGCCGACGTCGAAGCTGGTGCCGCCGACGTCGGTGGTGATGATGTTCGGTTGGCCCAATGCCGCCCCGGCCTTGGCGGCCCCGCCGACGCCGCCGACCGGCCCGGAGTGCAGGGTGTGGACCGGCATCCGCCGGGCCAGTTACCCGGGCAGCACGCCGCCGCCCATCCGCATGACGGCGAACAGGCCGCCGAAGCCGGCGCCGGCCAGCCGGGCCTCCAGTCGCTGCAGGTAGTCGGCCACCAGCGGGCCGACGTAGGCGTCGACCACCACGGTGGACGTGCGCTCGTACTCGCCGAGGCGCGGGACCAGCCGGTTGGACACCGACAGGTGCACGCCCGGCAGCCGGTCGGCCACCAGCCCGGCCAGGGCCTCCTCGTGGGACGGGTCGGCCACCGACCACAGGAGGGACACGGCCACGGCGTCGACCCCGGCGGCGGCCAGGTCGTCGATGGCCGCCACCGCCCCGGCGGTGTCGAACGGCTCCACCTCGACCCCGGCGGCGTCGATCCGGCCGCCGACCCCGCGGGTGCGGCGGCGGGGGACCAGGAGCGGCGGCTTGTCCCAGCGGGTGGGCCGCTCCAGGTCGTCCTCGGTCAGGCCCAGCACCTTGTTGGCCTTGGCGATGGCCAGGGTGGACTCGAACCCGGCGGTGGTGAGCAGGCCGACCCGGGCGCCGGTGCCGGTCAGCAGGGCGTTGAGGCCGGCGGTGGTGCCGTGGGCCACCACGTCGGTGCCGGCCAGCAGGTCGCCGAGGGTGGCGCCGAGGTCGGCGGCGGCGGCCGTCACCGACGCCAGCACGCCGTCCTCCAGGTGGCCGGGGGTGGACAGGGCCTTCCCGACGCCGAGGCGGCCGTCGGCGGTGGCCACCACCGTGTCCGTGAAGGTGCCGCCGGCGTCCACCCCGATCAACTGCATCAGTAGAAGCCCCCGACCGCCTGGGCGAACCCGGCGATGCTGTCGGCCAGGGTGCGGTCGTAGCCGCGGGCCTCGTTGTCGGGGCTGAGCACCTCCAGGTCGTAGAAGCCGCGGTAGCCGCCGTCCTCCAGCGCCCGGACCAGGTCGCCGACGGGGGCGATGCCCTGGCCGGGGACGGCGCGGTCGAGGGTGCGCAGGGTGACCGCCTTGTGGTCGCTGGGCTGCACCGACAGCACCCGGGCGGCCGTCCGCCGGGCCACGGCCGGGGCGTCGCGCTGCCACCAGAGGTGCCAGAAGTCGTGGACGTAGCCGACGGCGGGGTCGGGGACGCGGGCCAGGATGTCCTCGACGTCGGTGGCCAGGTTGACGAAGCTGAGGTCCTGGCGGATGGGGTGGATCGGCTCCACGGCCAGGCGGACGCCGCGGTCGTGCAGGTGGGGGAGGAGGGCCTCGATCTGCGCCGTCAGCCGGTCGGCGGCGAGGGACCAGTCGGTGGCTCCCCGGGGACCACAGCAGGCGTAGACGCAGTCGGCTTTGACGGTGGCGGCCAGGTCCAGGTGGGCCAGGATCCGGGGCAGGTCGGCGGCGAACCGGTCGGGGTCCTCCAGGTGGAAGGGGTCCAGGTTCTGCAGGTTGGCCACCTGCAGGTCCGACGACCGGAGCAGGGCGACGGCGCGGTCGACGCCGACGGCCTGGACGGCGCCCATGGTGACCCCGATGCCGGCCAGCCCGGCCCGCTGCCAGCCGTCGACGCACTCGGCCAGATCCCAGCCGGGGGCCATGAGGACACAGGCCGACAGCCGTGTCCGGGCGATGGGCACCGACCGGGGACCCATCTACGAGTGGGCGTGGGCCCCGCCGGCCACCGGCACGCTGAGGCCGGTGACGAAGGAGGCCTGGTCCGAACAGAGGAAGGCCGCCATCGCCGCCGTCTCGTCCGGCGACTGCGGCCGGCCCAGGGGCAGGTGGTCCCGGACCCACCGTTCCAGGCCGGGGGCCTCGGAGGTGGCCAGGCCCAAGAGGCCGGGATTGGGGAACCGGTCGTCGGGATTGGCGACGCTGAGCGGCTGGACGGCGTTCACCCGGATCCCGTCGGGCCCGAGCTCGGCGGCCAGCACCTCCACGACGCGGTTGAGGGCGGACCGGGCGGCGGCCACCGCCCCGAACCCGACCGGCGGCACCACCGCCGAGTAGGACCCGAGGAAGCAGAGGGCCCCGCCGGCGCCGCGGGCCACCATGTCGGCGGCGCAGGCCCGGGCGAACAGCAGGGGGGCGGTGACGTTGACGTCGAAGCACCGTTGCCAGGACTGGACGGGCACGTCCATGAGCCGGCCGTCGCCGGCGGCCGGGCCGGTGGTGCCCATGAACGGGCAGCCGATGTCCACCCGGCCGAACCGATCGACCGCCTCGGCGGCGCCCCGGGCCCAGTCGGCCGGGTCGTAGGGATCGACGGCCAAGGCGGCCACTTCGGCGCTGCCGGCCCCGTCGCCTCCGGCGGCACCGGCGACGGCGGCCACCTCGGCGGTCAGCTCCTCGAGGAGCCCCGGGGCGACGATCCCGGTGTCGTGGCCATCGGCCGGCTGGTCGCCGACGGCGTCGAGGCAGGCCACCGTGGCCCCGCCGGCGGCGAACCGCTTGGCCAGGGCGAAGCCGAGGCCCGGGGGCCGGGCGGCCCCGGCCACCAGAACCACCTTGCCCGTGAACTCCCCACCCATGTCCGCCACCTCCCGGTCGGTTCAGTCGCCGCCGGCCAGCGGCTGCCACTCCGGGTCGCGCTTTTCGGCGAACGCCCGGGGGCCCTCCTGCTGGTCGGGGTGCCCCCACAGGCCGACCAGCTCCTTGGCCCCGGCCCGGCAGGCGTCGGTCAGGCCCATCTCGAACGCCCCCCACAGGGCCCGCTTGGTGGCGGCCATGGCGGCGGGGGAGTTGCGGGCGATGGTCTCGGCCAGCTTCTGGGCCTCGTCCCGCAACCGCTCCGGCGGGTCGACCACCTGGCTGACCATGCCGAGCTCGTAGGCCCGGCTGGCCGGCATCCGCTCGTGGCGGCCCATGAAGGCCATCCGCATCACGGCCTCGGCCGGCATCTTGCGGAGCAGCCCAATGGCCTCGATGGCGACGACCTGGCCGACGGACACGTGGGGGTCGAAAAACTGGGCGTCGGAGCTGCAGATGACGATGTCGGCGTCGGCCACCCAGTGGAAGCCGCCGCCGGCGCAGATGCCGTTGACGGCGGTGATCACCGGCTTCCACACCTTCTGGTGCCAGGCGGTGAAGTGGACGTCGAAGTCCTCCATGGACTGCCGGTACCGCTCCATGCCGACCCCGTCGGCGGCGATCTCGCCGACGTCCACCCCGGTCTGGAAGGCCCGGCCCTCCCCGGTGTGCACGATCACCCGCACCTCGGGGTCGTCGTCCAGCTCCCGCCAGGCCACCGCGAACTCGTCCCGCATGTCGGCGTTCATGGCGTTGAGCTGGTCGGGCCGGTTGTTCAGCAGCCACCCCACCGGCCCGCGGCGCTCCACTTTGAGATACCGGTACCGGCCCATACCTATAAAGTTATAACCTATGGAGGCATCAGCGGGGCAGGCCCAATCAGCGGGGCAGACCCAGGAGCCGGGTGGCCACGATGGTCCGCTGGATCTCCTGCGACCCGCCGTAGACGCTGGCGGCCCGGGACCACAGGTACTGGTGCAGCTCGTCCGGCCGGTCGCCGACCAGCGGCCCGGCGCCGAGGACGTCCATGGCGGTGTGCGCCAGCGCCTGCTCGGTGCGCACCATGAGGAGCTTGTCCACGGACACCTCCACCTCCGATCCCTGGCCCTTGGCCCGGCGGGACAGGGTGCGCAGGATGTGGGCCCGCAGCACCTCGACGTCCACGGTCGACCGGGCCAGCCGGGCCCGGAGGTCGCCGTCGGTCCGGATGGCACCGCGGGCGGCGCCATCGGCAGCGGCCGTGGTCAGCGACTGCAGGCTGCGCCGCAGGTCGGCCAGGAACCCGACGTCGGCCGGGCCGCGCTCGAAGGACACCGTGGACATGGCGATGCGCCAACCGTCCCCGGCCGCCCCCACCCGGTTGGCGGTCGGGATGTGGACGTCGTCGAAGAACACCTCGGCGAACTCCAGGCTGCCGGTCATCTGCCGGAACGGCCGCACCGTCAGGCCCGGCGTGGTCATCGGGACCAGGAAGCACGACATGGCCTGGTGGTTCGGGGCGTCGGCCTCCGACCGGGCCAGCAGCAGGCACCAGTCGGCCCAGTGCGCCTCCGACGTCCACACCTTCTGGCCGTTGACCACGTAGTCGTCCCCGACCAGCTCGGCCCGGGTGGTGAGCGACGCCAGGTCGGAGCCGGCGTCGGGTTCGCTGAACCCCTGGCACCACCGCTCGTCGCCGCGGAAGGCCGGGGTCAGGAAGCGGTGCCGCTGCTCCTCGGTGCCGTACAGCAAGATGACCCGGGCGATGTACCCGTAGTGCCACGCCGACGGCAGCCCGGCCGAGCCCAGCTCGTCCAGGACGATGGCCTCGTACACCGGCCCCAGGCCGCGGCCGCCGTACTCCTCCGGGAACGACACGGCGGCCCAGCCGCCGTCGTACATGGCGCGCTGGAACTCGGTCAGCCGGGCCATCCGCTCGTCGTCGCCATCCGGCAGGGCGGCGAACGGCTGCCGGTCGGCGATCCACTGGCGCAGTTCGGCCCGGAACGCCGCTTCTTCTGGGGTGTCGCTGAAGTCCACGGTCGTAGTATCCCGTCGGAGGGCCCATGGACGCCACGCTGACCGACGAGGAGCAGCTGCTGGCCGACACCGCGGCCAAGCTGGCCGGCGATCTGGCGGCCGGCCCGCCGGACCCCGACCGGGCCTGGGCCGTGGTCGCCGACAGCGGGATGGCCACCATGCGGCCGGCCGACGGTGCCTCGGCCATGGACGCCGTCGTGTGCCTCGAGGCGTTCGGCCGCCTGGCGTCGACGGCGCCGCTGCTCGGGCCGATGTTGGCCGCCGAGCTGCTGGCGGTCACCGGGGCCGACGGCGCCAATGTCGATGGAGGGGCCGCCGACCGGGTCGGCGGCGCGAACGGCGTGGCGGCGGCTCGCACCACCGTGGCCGTGGCCGCCGACCTGTCGGACGTGGCCGTGCTGGACGGCCTCCACGGCCTCGACGGCCTCGACGGCGCCGGGGCCAGCCGGGGAGCCGGGGCCGAGGCGCCGCTGGCGTTCGACGCCCGGGGCGCCACCGAGGCGGTGGCGTTGGCCCGGCACGGCGACGGGATGGTGCCGGTGCTTGCCGGTATCGGCGGCGAGCCGCCGCGGTCGGCCGAGCTGTCCCGGGACCTGGTGGCCCTGGCCGGGCCGGTCCGGGTGGTCGGCGACCCGGTGGACGCCGACCGGCTGGAGCGGTGGCGGACGTTGGGGCTGGTGTTGGTGTGCGCCGACATGGTCGGCGCCATGGCGGGGGCGCTGGCGATGGCCGTGGCCTACGCCAAGGAGCGCCGCCAGTTCGGCCGGCCCATCGGGTCGTTCCAGGCCATCGCCCATCTGTGCGCCGAGCAGCACGTCAGCGTGGAGGCGGCCCGGAGCGCCACGTACTACGCCGCCTGGGCGGTGGACGAGCCCGACGCCGCGGCGGCGGCCATGGCGGCCGTGGTGGCCAAGGCCTACGTCGGCCGGGTGTCCCGGCAGGTGGGGGAGGCGGTGCTGCAGGTGCACGGGGGCATCGGGCAGACCTGGGAGTGCGACGCCCACGTGTTCCTCCGGCGGCTGCTGGTGGACCGGGCGCTGTTGGGGGATGAGCACCGCCAGGAGGCGGTGCTCATCTCGAGGATCGGAGGCTGAGGTCATGACGGGAGGGTCGATGGCGGCAGGGCCGATGGCGGCAGGGTCGAAGGCAGCAGGGTCGAAGGCAGCAGGGGCCATGACACGGGGAGATGGCGAGCCGGGGATCACCGACGAGGCGGTGGACCGGCTGCGGCAGCGCATCGGCATCCCGGTGCCGCACCCGATGCCGCCGCACTACCGGCGGCCGGGCACCGACGCCTTCCGCAACGTGGCGGTGGCCTACGGCGACGACAACCCGCTGTGGTGCGACCCGGACTACGCCGGGTCGTCCCGGTGGGACGGACCGCTGGCCCCACCGCCGCTGGTCGGCGGGGACACGCTGATCGGGGAGAACGAGGTGGTCGAGGTGGCCGACGACCACCGGGACCTGATGAAGGGCGACCCGCTGCGGGGGGTGCACGCCTTCTATGCCGCCAGCTCCCGGGAGTGGTGGGCGCCGCTGCGGCCCGAGCGGCGGTGTTTCCGCCGCAACGCCCTGGTCGGCGTGCTGGACAAGCCCAGCGAGTTCGCCGGCCGGTCGGTGCACGAGTGGACCGGGGAGGTGTTCCGGGACGAGACCGGCCAGCTGTTGTCGGGGCAGTACCGGCTGATGGTGCGGACCGAGCGGACGAAGGCCCGGGAGCGCAAGAAGTACGACGCCGTCGCCCTGGCCAGCTACGACGACGCCGACATCGACCGGATCGACGCCCAGTACGGCACCGAGGGCCCGCGGGGGCCTGTGACGCGGTGGTTCGAGGACGTCGCCGTTGGCGACCGGGTGGGGCCGATGGTGAAGGGGCCGCTGACGGTCACCGACATGGTGTGCTGGCATGTGGGCATGGGCATGGGGCTGTACGGGGTCAAGCCGCTGCGGCTGGGCTACGAGAACCGGCAGCGGATCCCCCGGTTCTTCCACCGCGACGACCAGAACGTACCGGACGTGATGCAGCGGGTGCACTGGGACCCGGAGTTCGCCCGCCGGTCGGGGAACCCGACCACGTTCGACTACGGCCGGATGCGGGAGACCTGGCTGATCCACCTGTGCACCGACTGGATGGGTGACGACGCCTGGCTGTGGAAGCTGGACTGCGAGTTCCGGCTGTTCAACTACGTCGGCGACACCCAGTGGCTGGAGGGCACGGTCGTGCGCCGGTACCTGGCCGACGGCGATCGTCCGGCCGTGGACCTGGAGCTGGCGGCGGTCAACCAGCGAGGCGAGGTGACCACTCCTGGGCACGCCACGGTGCTGCTGCCCAGCCAGGAGCACGGCCCCGTCCGGCTGCCGGACCCCCCCGGGGGCGCCACCGACCTGCAGGAGGCCCTGGAGGCCGTGGCCGTCGGGTTCTCCCGGAGCTGATGGTGCCCGGCCCGACCGACGCCGCCTATCAGGGGACTGACGGCCTGGCCGTGTCGTCGGCCGACGGGGTGCTCCGGGTGCACCTGGACCGGCCGGACAAGCGCAACGCCCTGACGGACGACATGGTGGCCGCCTTCATCGCCGCCGTGGAGGCGGCCGGCCAGGACGAGGCGGTGCGGGTGGTGGCGGTGACCGGGGAGGGTCCGCACTTCTGCACCGGCTTCGACATCGTCGGCCGCAACGCCGGCCCGGCTGGTGGTGAGGGGTCAGGCGGTGAGAGGCCACCGCGGCCGCGGGCGGGCAGCATCCAGCGGCGACTGCCGGCGCAGGCCCACCGGCTGGTGCCGCTGCTGCTGTCGGTGCAGGTGCCGGTGGTGTGCGCCGTGCAGGGATGGACGGCCGGCATCGGCCTGCAGGTGGCCCTGGCGGCCGACGTGGCCCTGGCGGCCGACGACGCCCGGCTGTGGGAGCCGTTCGGCGACCGGGGGTTGACCCCGGACAGCGGGGCCACCTGGCTGTTGCCGCGCCGGGTGGGGGAGGTGCGGGCCCGCGACATGCTGCTGCTCGGCCGGGTGGTGTCGGGCAGCGAGGCGGCCGACTGGGGGTTGGTCCACCGGGCGGTGCCGGCCGCCGACCTGACGGCGGCGGCCGAGGAGGTGGTGCAGCGGCTGGCCGGTGGCCCGACGGTGGCGTTGGGGCTGACCAAATGGCTGCTGCACGCCGGCGCCCAGGCCCCGCTGGAGCAGCAGCTGCGCAACGAGGGGTTCGCCATGGAGCTGGCGTCGCGCAGCGACGACTTCAAGGAGGGCCTGGCGGCGTTCAAGGAGAAGCGGGCCCCGCAGTTCCGCGGCCGGTGACCGCACCGTCGGGGCCGCCGCCGGCCGGGCAGCCGTTCCGGACCCTGGAGGTGCGCCGGGAAGGCCCGGTGGGCTGGCTGGTGTTCGACCGGCCGGCGGTGGGCAACGCCATCGACGCCACCATGTTCGACGAGCTGCCGCGGGCCTGGGCCGAGCTGGACGCCGACCCGGCGGTGCGGGTGATCGTCAACACCGGCAACGGCCGGGCCTTCCAGACCGGGCTGGACATGGGGCAGCTGGCCGGGGACCCGGGGGCGCTGCGGGAGCAGGCCCGGCGGACCAGGCAGGCCGACCTGGGGCTGACGGCGTGGCACAACGGGGTGGCCAAGCCGGTGGTGGCGGCGGTGAACGGCACCTGCGCCGGTGGTGGCCTGCACTTCGTGGTGGACGCCGACGTGGTGCTGGCGGCCGCCGATGCCCGGTTCTTGGATCCGCACGTGTCGGTCGGGCAGGCCAGCGCCTTCGAGGCCATCGGGCTGGCCCGGAAGGTGCCGGCGGAGGCGGTCTTCCGGATGGCCCTGGCCGGCCGGTTCGAGGCGATCTCGGCCCGGCGGGCCTACGAGATCGGCCTGGTGGGCCAGGTGGTGGACCCGCCGGACCGGCTGCGGGCCGAGGCCCAGGCGGTGGCCGAGCGGATCGCCCTGACCCCGCCGGACGTCCTGGCGGCGATCAAGCGGTCCCTGTGGGCGGCCCTGGAGCGCTGACGTCGCCGGCGGCCAACTCCCCGGCGGCCAGGGCCCGGGCCAGCTGGGCCCGCAGCAGCTTGCCGGCCTCGTTGCGGGCCAACCGGGGCACGGCCACGAAGGACACCGGGACCTTGTACGGGGCCAGATGCTCCCGGCACAGCCGTTCCAGGTCGGCCGGGTCGACGGCGGCGCCGTCCCGGGACACCACCAGGGCCACCGGCACCTGGCCGAGGCGGTCGTCGTCGGCGGCGACCACGGCGACGTCGGCCACGGCGGGGGACAGGGCCAGCACCTCTTCGACCTGTTCGGGGAACACCTTGTTGCCGCCGCGGTTGATCAGGTCGCTGCCGCGGCCCTCGATCCAGACGAACCCGTCGTCGTCGAGGCGGGCCAGGTCGCCGGTGTCCAGGTAGCCGTCGGGGTCCAGCCGGTCCCCGAGGTCGTCGCCGCCGGCGTAGCCGGCCGCCATGCGGCGGGGACGGACCGTGAGGCGGCCGACGGTGCCGGTGGGCACCGGGACGCCGTCGTCGTCGACCACCTTCAGCTGCACCCCCGAGTGCGGCCGGCCGGCCGCCCCGAGCTTCTCGGGGTGGGCCCGGGCGTCGGCCGCCGTCCACCACACCACCTCGCCCAGCTCGGCCTGGCCGTAGCTGTTGAGGACGGTGACGCCGAACTTGTCGGCGAACCGCCGACCCTGCAACGGGGACAGCGGGGCAGTGATGCTGCGGACGTACCGCAGCGGGGACAGGTCGGTGACGTCGTCGGCGTCGACCAGCGCCACCATGGCCGCTGGCGGCAGCACCGTCGACCGGATGCCGTGCCGGCGGACCAGGACGGCGAACGTCTGCGGGTCGAACCGGGCCATGATCACCAGGGCGGCCCCGGCCCGGAGGCCGAAGATGGCGTTGTAGATGCCGGAGTTGAGGGCCAGCGAGGTGGGGATGAGGTTCGGCGTCGGCGGCCGCCCGGACCGCCGCCGGTCGGCCGGCCGCAGGGTGTGCAGCACCCGGTCGATCAGCTCCAGGTACGCCTGGTGGGTGTGCACGATCGGCTTCGGCGGCCCGGTGGTGCCCGACGTCCACAGCACGAAGGAGGTGCCGTCCGGGTACCGGCGGGCCGCACCGTCGGGAGAAGGGGCCCACGGCTGGAACCCGTCGGCG
This sequence comes from uncultured Acidimicrobiaceae bacterium, assembly GCA_964453355.1. GTDB lineage: Bacteria > Actinomycetota > Acidimicrobiia > Acidimicrobiales > RAAP-2 > DASZUK01. The sequence continues at coordinate 14,862 of CAYVPF010000014.1, forward strand.
TCGATCAGGCCGACGGCACCGGTGGCCTCCAGCATGTGCCGCTGCTCGGGTTCGGGGGCCCGGGGGTTCAAGGGGACGAACACGGCACCGGCCAGCCAGATGCCGGCCATGGCACAGACGGCGTCGGGACCGTTGGGGAGCCGGACGGCCACCGCCTGGCCGGGCGTGACACCGGCCCGCTGCAGGCGGGCGGCCACCTCCCGGGTCGCCGCCCGGGCCTGGCCGGCCGTCGTGGTGCTGTCGACGGTGAACAGCAGGCCGTCGGCGGCGGCGGCGGGGTGGTCCATGAGGACGCCGGCCAGGTTTCCCTCGCCTGGATCCGCCGCCTCCATACCATCAATACTATATAACTTTGTGGGTGCAGGGCACCTCCTCGTGCGGGCCCGGCGGGGTCGGTCAGTCGGGGTTGCGGACGAGGTCGGCGGAGACCCGGGCCTCGGCCTCCCGGCCGATGGTGTAGCTCTGGGTGGCCTCCAGATGGCTCCGGGCCAGGGCCACCGCGGCCGCCTCGTCGCCGGCTTCGATGGCGTCGACCAGCTTCCGGTGGGCCCGCAGGGCGGCCTGGCGGACGTCCATGTCCGGGGCCGGCCCCAGCTCGTAGACCCGGTGCTCATGCCGGGACCACACCGCCTCCAGGGCGCCGACCACCACCTTCAGGGTGTCGCTGCCGCAGTGGGCCACCAGGGTCTCGTGGAACCGGCGGCTGGCCTGGTTGAAGGCGACGGTGTCGTCGATGGCCCGGTCCTGCTCGTCCACCAGCTCCCGCAGCACCGGCACGATGGTCTGGTACCGGTCGCGCTGGCGGGCGCACAGGGCCGTGCACACCGGCTCGACCTCGAGCAGCGCCCGACCGACGTCGGCCAGCGGGGTCTGCCAGGACTGCAACACCAGCCCCACCATGTAGGCCACCCCGTCGGCGCTGGGGGCCTTGACCACGGCGCCGCCGACGTTGCCCCGCCGGACCCGGATGAGGCCCTCGGTCTCCAGGATGCGCAGGGCCTCGCGGACGGCCGGGGGGCTGACCCCGAAGCTGTCGAGCAGGTCCTCCTGGCGGGGCAGCGAATCGCCGTCGGTCAGCTGGCCGGACAGGATCTCGTCCCGGAGGGCCCCGGCCACCAGCTCGGCCAGCCGGGGCTGGCGCAGCTGGTCGCCCCGGCGGGCCCCGCCGAGCGATCTCGAGCCAACCGGCTTCGCAGAGTCGTCGGCCATCGGGGAATGGTAGAGGAGGCCGCCTGGCTGATCAGGCATGCAGCCGGATCAGGTATCCAGGTCCAGGTGGCTCCAGGCCACCACCCGGTCGACCTGGCCGGGGTACCCGGTGGTGAGCCGGTCGTAGAAGTCGACCTCCAGTTCGGTCATCACCCGGGCGGCGCCGTCGGGGTCGTGGACGGCCACTGCGGCGTGGACGGCGCGGAGCCGGCCGAGGACGGCCAGCCGGTACGGCTCGTTGGGGACGAAGCCGGCGCTGTTGACGATGGCCCGCAGCGCCGGCGACAGGACCTGGAGGAACCCGTTGTGGGTGGCGGCGGCGAAGTGGTCCCAGTAGGCCAGGTAGGCGCGGGAGAACGTCCGGTAGTCGCCGACGCCGGCCTCGATGGCGTCGAGGTCGGCGGCCATGGCGGCCACGTCGTCGTCGGTGGCCGCCATGGCCACGGCCCGGGCCACGCCGGGTTCGAGGGCGGTCCGGGCCTCCAGCACGTCGCGCAGGGGGGTGTCGGAGAACTGCAGCAGCAGGGCCACCGTGGACGCCAGCTGTCCCCAGCCGGGCCGGCGGATCTCCGGCCCCCCGCCCGGCCCGGCCCGGACGTCGACGACCCCCTGGATCTCCAGGAACCGCAGGGCTTCGCGGTAGGTGCCCCGGGCCACCTGGTGCCGCGCCAGGGCGTCGGCCTCCGACAGGTACCGGTCGCCCGGCCGCATCCGGCTGTCGTACATGGTGGCCACGATGTCCTGGGCCAGCCGCAGGGCCGCCTTCACCTTGCCGCTGGGCGCCGTCCGGCGCGGCAAAGGGCCGGCGGTCACCGGCGTTCGCCGCCGCGCCGGGCCGGTGCCACCGGCCGCGGTCGCCCCTTGGGGCCGACCGGTCATGCCCGCCCGTTCAGGGGCGCCGGACGGCCTTGGTGACCGAGTTGGTGCCGCCGAAGCAGAACTGGCTGCGACCGGCCGAGGCCCCGACGACGAAGAGCTCGAAGCACTCCGGCGACGGGTTGACGGTCACCAGGGTGTCGGGGTCGTCCAGCAGCCACAACAGCTCCGGGTGCGAGGCACGGAAGGCATCGTAGGACTGGTTGAGCATCAACTTGGCGAAGCTGATCTTGGTCTGCCGGTGGATGGCCGCCTGGATGTCGGCCGGGGTCCAGCCGGCGGCGCCGAACACGGCGGCGTGGTCGGGGGCCATGAGCAGCATGTTGGCGAACGTGCCGTGGAACGGGTACCCCTGTTCGAGGGGGGCGTCGCGCTTGATCAACCAGGCCCCGGCCGACGGCGTGCCACAGGCCTGGCTGGTCAGGGTGGCCCAGGTCTCGATCAGCCCCTCGGGCTCGGCGTTCTGGAAGTCGAAGAGCTCCGTCATGCCGTAGGGAACGTTGACGGTCACGGTGGAGTCGGCGGCGGCGAAGCCCTGCTGCACCCGCCACGGTGCCCACGGGGTCCGGTCCTCGTTCTCGGCCACGCAGAACGAGAACTTGGCCGGGGTGCCGATGGTGTCCATGTCGGTGATCCCCGGGTACGACAGCCCGACGTTCATCATGATCAGCCGCAACGCCCGGCCGATGGCCACGTTGACCTGCGAGATGGAACCGGGGCCGAGGGCGCAGATGCCCCGGTTCATGCCGATCTCGTCGGCGACGCCGCCGGACACCAGCACCATGGGGGCCTGCGGCCCGGTGGACATGGCCCAGGTCCGTAGGCCGATGGACGGCTCCAGGATGCAGTCCATGACGGCCATCACCACCGGCATGGCCTCGGGCCGGCAGCCCGCCATGACGGCGTTGGCGGCGATCTTGCGGACGGTCCCCACCCCGAAGCCGGGGGCGAACAGCCCGACGACCTCGTCGCCGTCCCGGCCCGAGGCGGCGATCATGGCCTCCACCTTGCGCTGGGTCGGCGGGATCAGCGGCAGGCCGTCGCTCCAGCCATTGGCCACGAACCCGGCCTGCAGGGCGTCGAAGGCCTCCATCAGGTCGGCGCCGGTGAACACCAGCTCCGGCGCCGGCTCCAGGGTCATCCGGTCGAACTGCGGCAGGTCGTCCTGCAGCGGTCGGTCCACGGTCAGGCCGGCCACCACCTCGTCCATGACGTCGTCCACCATCTCGGCGATGTCCGCCGCGGTCTTGTTGGAGAAGCACTCCGGCACCATCACCGGGCAGGCCTCCGGCACCCCGAAGGTCTGGGTGCTGAAGTGGGCGTCCTCGTAGAAGATCTGGGCGGTGAACCCCACCGCCGGCACCCCGCGGCGCTCCAGCTCGCACAGGTCGCGCATCAGCCACGACGTGCAGCTGCCGCAGTCCGCCGACGTGCACACCGCCACGTCCGCCTCCGCCGCCAGCCGGTCCAGCTGCGCCGGCGACAGGTACCGGTTGGTGCCCCCCAGCTCTCCGGTCATCTCGATGAACCGGACCCCCTCGTACGCCTTGGCCAGGTTCTCCTTCACCCGCGCCAGGGCGTGCAGGCCGTTCTGTTTGCCGTTCCAGTACAGGGCCACCGTCCGGCCGGCCAGCCCGTCCACCCGCCGGGCCGGAGCGTGCCGGTCGGCGTCGGGCTGATGGGCCTGGGGCTCGGCCACCGGGTTGACGATGGTCAGGGTGGCCAGGTCGATGTCGGTGTCGGTCGGGTTCGTGTCGATGCTCATCGATGCCTCCTCACAGGCGGGTGACCTGGACCGCCAGGTTCGGGTCCCGGCGGCTCAGGGTCTCGGCCATCATCTGTTGCAGCTCCACCTCCGGCAGGATGCAGGCCCCGTCCTCGCAGCTGGGGTCGACGCCTACGGCGTAGCCCACCCGGATGACCCCGCCCTCGGTACCGAGGAGGCGGAGGGAGCCCCCGTCGTGCTGGACCATCCGGGCGAACTGGGCCACCAGGGCCTCGGCCACGGACGAGCTGCCTGCCCGGTCGATCGTTGCCACGACAACTAGGATACTAGTTGTCGTGGACGCGTTCAAGTGACAATCCCGATGAAAACATCTCGCCCGTCGCTCTGGTAAGTTGGCTGCACTCTTACTTCAACTTGCTGCCGGCCGAGCACGAACGGTCGGGGCGGAGGGGAACACGTCATGGCGCCTAGGCCTGGGAACGGACGCGCTGACGGTCGCGGCCGTAGGTCGGTCCGGCGGTGGGCATTGGCGTTGGCGGGGCCGGTCCTCCTTGCCGTCGGGTTCGTGGGCGGACCGCTCATCGACGCCGGTGAGGCGGCCGCGGCGACAAGCCCGACCATCACCTCGATCAGCCCCGACTTCGGACCGGCCGCCGGGGGGAATACGGTCACGGTGGCCGGTGCCGGTTTCGCCGCCACAACGACTGCAGTGACATTCGGCGGGCAGCCCGGCACCGGAGTGCAGGTGTCGTCCTCGACTTCGCTGACCGTGGTGGTGCCGTCGGGGACGGTGCCCGCGACAACAGCGACGGCCACCGTGACAGCCGCCGTGACCGTAGGCGGTCACACCTCGGCCGGCTTCGCCTTCACGTACTACCCGAAGCCCACCATCACCTCGATCACCCCGGGCTCCGGCCCTCTGACCGGCGGCGGCTCGGTCACCATCCGTGGAACGAGCTTCACGGCGACACCGACGGTGAGCTTCGGTGGAACGCTGGCCTCGACAGTGGTCTTCGTCAGTGGAACAAAGGTCACGGCGAAGGTCCCCACGGCTACTGCCTTAGGCCCCGTCGCCGTGACCGTGGCGGCGAGGGGCGGCCCCTCGACCGGCTTCACCTACACCTACGACCAGGCGCCGGCTATCACCTCGGCGGCCACGGCCACCTTCACCACCGGCAAGGCGGGGACCTTCACCGTGGCCGCGAGCGGTTATCCGGCTTCAACCGTTACCGAGACCGGCACCCTGCCGGCCGGGGTGACCCTGGCGGCCACAGGCAAGCTGTCCGGCACCCCGACGGCCAGTGCCGGGGGCGCCTACCCGATCACCTTCAAGGCCACAAACGGGGCCACACCGGCAGCTACGCAGAGCTTCACCCTGACCGTTGACCAGGCCCCGGCCATCACCTCGGCGGCCACGGCCACCTTCACGGTCGGGACCGCCGGTTCGTTCCAGGTGACCGCCACCGGCTACCCGACCCCCACCTTCACCAAGACCGGCACCCTGCCGAGCGGGGTGACCCTGGCGTCCACAGGGAAGCTGTCCGGCACCCCGAAGGCGGCCACCGGGGGCACCTACCCGATCACCCTCAAGGCCACAAACGGGATCACCCCGGCGGCTACCCAGAGCTTCACCCTGACCGTCGACCAGGCCCCGGCCGTCACCTCTACAGCCACGGCGGCCTTCGTGATCGGGACCGCCGGTTCGTTCCAGGTGACCGCCACCGGCTACCCGACCCCCACCTTCACCAAGACCGGCACCCTGCCGAGCGGGGTGACCCTGGCGTCCACAGGGAAGCTGTCCGGCACCCCGAAGGCGGCCACCGGGGGAACCTACAAGATCACCGTCAAGGCCAGCAACGGGGTGGGGACGGACGCCACCCAGAAATTCACCCTGACGGTCGACGGCATCCCGACCATCACCTCGATCAGCCCCGACGCCGCGCCGGTCGCCGGCAAGACGGTAGTCACCATCGTCGGCACCGGGTTCACCAAGACAACCACCACCGTCACATTCGGGGGGGTTCCGGGGACCAAAGTGACGGTCTTCACAACAACACTGACGGTGACCGTGCCGGCCCATGCGTCCGGGACGGTCGAAGTGACCGTGACCGCGCTCGGCGGGACGTCGGCCCCGCTCACCTTCAACTATGACCCCGTCCCGACCGTCACCTCGATCACCCCGGCTGCCGGTTCGACGGCCGGCGGCACAGCCGTCACGATCACCGGCACCGGCTTCACCGCCACAACCACCGTCAAGTTCGGGAACTGGTTCTCGACAGTCACCGCCCAGGGCACGACCACGCTGACCGTGACCATCCCGACACAGACAAAAGCGGGCTCCGTCACCGTGAAGGTCGCCACCCCTGGCGGCACCGCCACGGCCTCCTTCACCTACGACCACCCGCCGCTCATCACAGGGTTCACCCCGACCCACGGCCCGATCTCCGGCGGCAACACCGTCACTGTCACCGGCCACTACTTCACCGCCACAACCACCGTCATGTTCGGCGGTGTACCCGGGACGGCAGTTCACATCGACAGCTCAACCAAGCTGACCGTGGTGGTCCCGGCCGGGACGACATCGGGCACAGTCACAGTGACCGTCACCACCCCGGGCGGGACCTCATTCCCCGTGAGCACAGTCACATACACGTACGTCGGCCAGCCGGTCATCGACACAATCACCCATGACGCCGGACCGGTGGCCGGTGGCAACACCGTCACCGTCACCGGCAGCGGCTTCGTTGCGCCGGTCGAGGTCACATTCGGCGGGATACCGGGCTCCACAGTGGTGGTGAACAGCCTGTCGACATTGACCGTCGTGGTCCCGCCGGGGACGGCCGGGACAACGGTCACAGTCACCGTGACGACCGGCAACGGGACCTCCACGGCGTCCTCCTACAACTACAGCCCCCTGCCGGCGATCTACGCGATCAGTCCCAATGTGACGCCGGTCGCCGGCGGCACAGTCGTGGCCATCGTTGCCACAAACCTCACCGCCACATGGTTCACAGTGGCGACAGACACCGTCACATTCGGCGGCACCAGCGTTCCCTTCACCTACAGCACAGCCACAGGGGGAACGCTCACCGTCACCGCCCCCGGCCACGCGGCGGGCGCCGTCACCGTGACCGTCACTACCCCGAACGGGACCTCCACAGGTTACGGGTACGCCTACGTCGGCCAGCCGACCATCACCTCGATCAACCCCGACGGTGCGCCGATCAGCGGCGGGACGGTGGTCAACATCGTCGGCACGGAGTTCACGAGGACAACCACCACCGTGACGTTCGGGGGGGTTCCGGGGACCACAGTGATGGTGTTCACAACAACACTGACAGTGACCGTGCCGGCCGGGGCGTTGGGCACGGTCACAGTGGTCGTGACCTCGGTGGGCGGCACGTCGACACCCTTCACCTTCAGCTACGACCCCGTCCCGACCATCACTTCGATCAGCCCGGACGCTGGTTCGACGGCTGGTGGCACAATCGTCACGGTCACGGGCACCGGTTTCACCCCCACAACCACCCTCACATTCGGCGAGAGGTTCGCGACACGAACACTGGTCACCTTCCACAGCTCGACCACGCTGACAGTGGTCATCCCGACACAGACAACACCCGGAACAGTCCCCGTCACGGCCAGCACCCCCGGTGGCACCTCCACAGGGTTCACCTTCACCTACGACGCCCCGCCGACTATCACAGGGTTCACGCCGACGTACGGTCCCACCTCCGGCGGCAACACCATCACCATCACCGGCACCCGCTTCACCCCGACAACCACCGTCCTGTTCGGCACAGGGCCCGGGTCACCTGGGACGACAGTCCAGGTGAACACCACTCACACACTGACCGTGGTGGTCCCGGCCCGGACAACACCGGGCACAGTCACAGTGACCGTTACCACCCCGGGTGGCAAAGCGTTCCCCCTGTTGACCAACTACACCTATGTCGGCCAGCCGGTCATCAGCTCGGTTACGGCCAGCGCTGGTGATGCCGTCACAGTCCTCGGTTCGGGCTTCACCACAACAGCCACCGTCACCTTCAACGGCCAGCCGGCCCTCGCGGTGACCTACATCGGGGCAACACAACTGTTCGTGACCATGCCGACAACAGTCGTCTCGGCCACCCCGGTCACCGTCGTCGTCACCACCCCCGGCGGCACGTCGACAGGGTTCGACTACTACCCCCCGCCGACCGTGGCCGGGCTGACACCGGCCCAGGGGCCGCTCTCCGGTGCCAACACCATCACCATCTCCGGCAGCCATTTCACGGCCACAACTACCGTTATGTTCGGTGCCAACCCGGCTCCGACCGTCACCGTCAACAGCTCGACCACACTCATCGTGGTGGTCCCCGAAGCGACAACACCGGGCACAACGCCGGTGACCGTCACCACCCCCGGCGGGACGACGACACCGGTCAACTACATCTACCGCCCGGTACCGGTCATCAGCTCGGTTACGGCCAGCGCTGGTGATGCCGTCACAGTCCTCGGTTCGGGCTTCACCACAACAGCCACCGTCACCTTCAACGGCCAGCCGGCCCTCGCGGTGACCTACATCGGGGCAACACAACTGTTCGTGACCATGCCGACAACAGTCGTCTCGGCCACCCCGGTCACCGTCGTCGTCACCACCCCCGGCGGCACGTCGACAGGGTTCGACTACTACCCCCCGCCGACCGTGGCCGGGCTGACACCGGCCCAGGGGCCGCTCTCCGGTGCCAACACCATCACCATCTCCGGCAGCCATTTCACGGCCACAACTACCGTTATGTTCGGTGCCAACCCGGCTCCGACCGTCACCGTCAACAGCTCGACCACACTCATCGTGGTGGTCCCCGAAGCGACAACACCGGGCACAACGCCGGTGACCGTCACCACCCCCGGCGGGACGACGACACCGGTCAACTACATCTACCGCCCGGTACCGGTCGTCACCTCGGTCAGTCCGGATACCGGTCCGGTCGCCGGAGACAACTACGTCACAGTTCTCGGCTCGGGCTTCACCACAACAACCACCGTGACGTTCAACGGAACTGCGGCCCTTTCGGTGGGCTACTACGGCCCGACAGACCTGAGCGTGCAGGTCCCACCGGGGAGCGTGGCAGGCACAGTGGTCACAGTGACCGTTACTACCCCCGGCGGGACTTCCATCCCGGTCACGTATGCCTACAACCCGGCTCCCACGATCACCTCGGTCACCCCAGACTTTGGTCCATTGACCGGGGACGACACCGTGAGGATCACCGGCAGCGAGCTCACGGCTACAGCCGTCGTGACGTTCGGCGGGGTGCGGGCCACCACAATCACAGCCAACACAACGACATTGACCGCGGTGGTGCCGGCAGGTACGAAACCGGGACCGGTCACAGTGATCGTGACCACGCCCAACGGTGCCTCAAACGTCGTCACCTACACCTATGGAACCGCCCCGACCGTCACCTCGAGAAGCTCGACCACCTTCACCACTGGAGCGGCCGGGACATTCCAGGTGACGACGGCAGGCTTCCCGACCCCGACCGTTACCGAGACCGGCACACTGCCCGAAGGCGTGACCCTGTCGTCCACGGGCCAACTGTCGGGCACGCCCGCGGCCACAACCGGTGGCATCTATACCTTCACACTGATGGCCAGCAACGAGATCAGCCCGGGCGCCACCCAGAGCTTCACGCTGACCGTCAATCAGGCCCCGGTCATCACCTCGACCAACCAGACCACCTTTGTCACCGGCACGGCCGGGACCTTCCAGGCAGTCGCCACCGGCTATCCGGCCGCCACCTTCTCCGAGACCGGCGCCCTGCCCCAGGGCGTGACCTTCTCGTCCGGCGGGCTGCTCTCGGGCACCCCGGCTACCGGGACCGTTGGCAACTACGCCCTGACCGTGAAGGCCACAAACGGGGTGGCCCCCGCCGCCGTCCAGTCGTTCACCCTGACCGTCTCCACACCTCCCTTCACGGTCACGGTGAACGGGTCGGCCACGGTGGCCACCGTGAAGAAGGGGACGGCGGCGTCCCTGGCGACCGCCGGGATCGCCGCGACAGCCACCGGCACCGTGACCTTCGCCAGCGGGAGCGCGGTGCTCTGCACCGCCAACTTGCCGGCCACCGGCTGCACCACCCCGGCCACACTGGGCGCCGGCTCCTACCCGGGCATCGCCGCCCGGTTCACACCCACCGACGGCCACCACGAGCCCGCCACCTCCACCAACACGGTCACGCTGGCCGTGGTCCAGGTGACGGTGACGAGCCCGGGCAACCAGCAGGGGCCGACGAAGACGTCCGTCCGGCTGCCCGTCACGGCCTCGGTCGACCCGGCCGGGCCGCTCACCTACACGGCCACCAACCTGCCCACAGGCCTGGCCATCACAACCGGGAGCGGGGTCATCTCGGGCACGCCCACCGTCGCCACCCGACGCTACGTGACCGTGACCGCGACAACCGGCGGGGTGTCGGCTTCGGTCGGCTTCACCTGGACAGTGGCCACACCGCTGTCGGGGACGCCGGTGCCTACCCAGAACAGCTGGATCCACTCCCCGGTGAGCCTGGACCTGGCCACACACTTCCACGACACCTCCGGGAACCCCCTGACCTACTCGGCCACCAACCTGCCCCCGGGGCTCTCCATCGGCTCGGCCAACGGCGTGGTGACCGGCACCACCGGGACAACCACAACACGGCGCTACGTCACGATGTCCGCCACCGACGGCACTTGGACCGCCAGTGTCAGCTTCTTGTGGTACGTGACCGAGCCACTGTCGGTGACCACGCCCTCCACCCAAGAAAGCTGGGTCGACACAACCATCAGCCCCCTCCAGACGGCCGCGGCCGACGCCATCACCGGGGCGATGGTGACCTACGGCGCCACCAACCTGCCTACCGGGCTGTCCATCGGGGCCCACACGGGCCAGATCACCGGCACCACCGGTTCGGCCACAACCCGAAGCTACGTGACGGTGACCGTGACCAGCACCTCGGCGGCCGGGACCTTCACCACCAGCGTCGGCTTCATCTGGCTGGTCACCAACCCGCTGACCCCCCCGGCCACCCCGACACCGCAGGGCTCCTTCGTGGGCACGGCCGTCACCCCGGTGGCGGTCGCCTTCAGCGCCATCGGGATCGTGACCTACAGCGCCACCAACCTGCCGACAGGCCTGGCCATCACAATCGGGAGCGGGGTCATCTCGGGCACGCCCACCGTGGCCACCCGGCGCTACGTGACCGTGACCGCCCATCTGGCCGGCAGCAGCTACGCCCAGAGCGTCTCGTTCTTGTGGACCGTCTCCAGCCCGCTGACGCTCGCCGCCCCGGCCAACCAACAGAACTGGATCCACTCGGCCGTCACCCCTCTGGCGGTCCCGGCCGGCAAGGTCCAGCCCGGGGTCTCCGTGACCTACAGCGCCACCAACCTGCCCCCGGGCCTCAGCCTCACAGCGGGAAGCGGCACCATCACCGGGATAACCCCCGCTACCACAACACGGCGCTTCGTCACCGTCATGGCCACCGCGGCCGGCGGGGCCACGGCCAGTGCCAGCTTCGTCTGGACGGTCACCAACCCCATGGGCTCGACCGCTCCGGCCTCCCAGTACGCCACCGTCGGCACTCTGGTGACCCGCCTGCACCTCGCCACACACTTCACCGACGCCATCAGCGGGGCCAGCATCTCCTACTCGGTCACCAACCTGCCCCCGGGGCTGGCCATCACACCCGGGAGCGGGGTCATCTCGGGTACGCCCACCGCCGCCACCCGGCGCTACGTGACGGCCGTGGCCACCAGCACCTCGGCGGCCGGCACCTTCACCGCCTCGACCAGCTTCAACTGGTTCGTGACACCCTGACCCTCACTCTTCCGAAGCCCCGACCAGGGCGAGGACGAAGGTGACGACGAGCGAACGGCACGATCCCTGAGGCTGGCCCTTTTCTATTGATCTTATATAGTGAAGCCGTGATCACCGAGGAGACGCTCCCCGCTGTGGTCCATCGGGCGGCCCGCCGGTTCGGGCAGCTGGAGGCGGTGGTCGAGGGCCCCGACCGGCCGACGTTCGCCCAGGTGGAGGGGCTGGTGGAGCGCCGGGCTCGGGCCCTGGTGGCCTCGGGCGTGGCCCCGGGCGACCGGGTGTCGCTCTGGGCCCCCAACGGCCTGGAATGGATCCTGCTGTCCTTTGCCGTCTACGCCGCCGGGGCCGTCCTGGTGCCGATCAACACCCGGTTCAAGGGTGAGGAGGCGGCCTACGTCCTGCGCCGGGCCGGCGTCCGCACCCTGTTCACCGTCACCGACTTCTTGGACACCGACTACGTCGCCCTCCTCGACGGCCTGGACCTGCCGGACCTGCGGGAGGTGGTGGTGGCCTCCGGCGGCACCCCGGTCGGGGCCACTCCGATGGACGCCTTCCTGGGCCGGGCCGAGACGGTCCCGGCGTCGGCGGTGGCCGAGCGGGAAGCCGCCCTCGGCGCCGACACGGTCTGCGACATCATCTTCACCTCCGGCACCACCGGGAAGCCGAAGGGGGCCCAGCTGACCCACGGGGCCAGCATCGCCACCTACGCCCAGTGGGCTGACCGGGTGGGGTTGCAGGCGGGGGACCGGGAGATCATCGTGTACCCGTTCTTCCACACCTCCGGCCTGAAGTCCGGGGTGCTGGCCGCCTTCTTGCAGGGGGCCACCCTGGTGCCCCACGCCGTCTTCGACGTGCCGTCGGTAATGCGGGTGGTGGCCGACGAGAAGATCACCTTCCTGCCCGGGCCGCCGTCGGTGTTCCAGTCCATCCTCAGCCACCCGGACTTCGACCAGTTCGACCTCGGCAGCCTGCGGCTGTCGGTGACCGGAGCGGCCACGGTGCCGGTGGAGCTGATCCAGCGGATGCGGACCGAGCTGCGGTTGGAGTCGGTGGTCACCGCCTACGGGCTGACCGAGACCCACGGCACCGCCACCGTCTGCCTGGGGACCGACCCGGCGCAGACCATCGCCGAGACCGTCGGGTCCGCTTTGGACGGGCTGGAGCTGCGGGTGGTCGACGACGACGGTGCCGACGTGCCGCCCGGCGAGGTCGGGGAGGTGTGGATCCGCGGGTTCAACGTCACCGAGGGGTACTTCGACGATCCCGAGGCCACGG
>CAYVPF010000015.1:0-3790 GCA_964453355.1 uncultured Acidimicrobiaceae bacterium
CACCGCCGTCACCCCGCCGGCCGCCAGCGCCGCCAGGGCGGCCGGCCCGACGGCCAGGTCCTGGCCACTGCCCAGCACCCCGCCGATCGGCACCCCGGCGGCGGCCATCCCGGGGGTCAAGGGCCCGGGGGTCAAGAGCCCGGTGGAATGATCCGGGCGGTACCGGGCGCCGGTGGCCCGATCGACCACCTCCGCCGGCGCCAGCACCTGGCCGACGGTGAGGGCCGGGTCCACGGCGCCGGCCACCCCGACCATCAGCACCCGGCCCGGGCCGCCGGCACCGAAGGCGGCCAGCAGCTCCCGGGTGGTCCGGCCGGCGACGTCGGGGCCGATGCCCACCACGGCCGCGGCCACGTCCAGGCCCATCCAGGCCGGTTGGTCGCCGATGAAGGCCCGCTGCAGCGCCAGGGTGCGCACCAGGGGGCGGACCTCCCGGTCCATGGCGGCCAATACCAGTACCCGCACCACGGCGGGACCGGTCAACCCTTCGGGACCGTCCAGCCGTCCACCTTGGTGAACAGGGAGTGGATCGTCTCCTTGGTGGTCCCCGCCGGGGTGGTCAGGTTGGCCTTCTCGGTCACGCGGACCACGTAGCCGTTCGTGACCTGGGCGATGGCGGTCAGGTGGCCGCTGACCAGGTGGGCCTCGTTGGCCGGCACCAGCTCGGACGCCGGGAGGCGGCCGGTGTACCGGGTCGCCGACCCCGTGCCGGTCTTGACGAATGCTGTCATCTTCTGCAGCTCGGACACCGGCTGCAGCACCCGGTCGCCCAGTGTCTTGGCTTGCGCGCCGTGGTACGTCCTCGACGGGTGCCCCACCCCGGCCGATCCCCCGGACAACAAGGTCTCCTTGGCGTAGTCCGGAGCCACGTACGTGATCAGGATCCGCTCCGAGCTGGACGGTTCGCTGACGACCACTGTGACCTGGTTGGCCAGCAGGGTCGTGCCGGCCCCGTTGTGCACCGTCAGCACCGACGTGTTCGGGGCCAGGGCCAGGCCGAGGATGACCGCCCCGATGGCGAGCACGGTCATGACGCCCAGGATCAGATGGGGAACGGGGGATCGCCTGCGCACGGCGCCAGGGTAGTTGGGCCGGGGCCGGTCCGTGAACATGGGCGCCCGGGGCAACCTGCGGCCACGATGGTGCGTCTACGGAACGTGGACCACGGCAGCACGCTGGCCCTGACCAGTCTGGAGACCATGACCGACCAGCCGTCCCGCCGGGACCAGCAGATCGTCGCCCTCTTCGACGAGCACTACGCGGGCCTCTGCCGGCTGGCCTCCCTGCTGCTGGGCGAACGGGCGGCGGCCGAGGAGGTGGTGCAGGACGCCTTCCTGCGCACCTACGCCGGCTGGCGCCGGCTGCGCCAACCCGACCGGGCCCGGTGGTACCTGCGGGCCGCCGTCGTCAACGGCTGCCGCTCCCGCGGCCGCCGCCGGGTGACCGAGGACCGCGGCAACCGGTCCGCCTGGGTGGCCCAGTCGATCACCGGCTCCGGCTCCGGTGACGGCGGTGATCCCGACGACGCCTTCGTGGTGATCCAAGCCGTCCGGGCCCTGCCGCCGCGCCAGCGCGAGGCGGTGGTGCTGCGGTACTACGACGACCTGTCCGAAGCCGACGTCGCCACCGTCCTCGGCTGCTCGGTCGGCACCGTCAAGTCCCAGCTGTCCAAGGCCCGGGCCACCCTGGCCCGGCGGTTGACCGAAGGCCGGGCCGAGCAGTGACACAGCCCTCGGGGACACAGCCCTCGGGGACACAGCCCTCGGGGACACAGCCCCTGGAGACGAGGTTGCGCCGGGCCATGGACGCCGTGCCGGGCCTGACGGGAGAAGGTGCCGGGCCGATCGACCGGCCGCCGTCAGTGGTCAGGGAGGCCGTGGTGGCCGGCGTCCGCCGCCGGCATACCCGCCGCCACCAGCTCGTCGTCGGCCTGGGCCTGGGCCTGGCCGTCGCCGCCGCTCTCGGCTACGGCCTGTCCGGCTCCGGAACACCGACCACCACCTCGGCCGGTCCGGCATCCGGTCATCCGAGGCCGACCGCCGGCCCGGCGTCGTCATGCGTCGAGATCGCCGTCGGCCGGGAACGCTCCCTCTGCGGTGGCGTCACCACCACAACCGGGCGATTCGCCGCCGCCGGCCCATCGATGGGCTCGCCGACCGGCCCGACCGCCGGGACTGCCGGGGGCTCTGGGACCACCGGGGCCTCGGGGGGGGCGGCGACCGGGTCCCCGGAGCCGGCGGCCGCGCCGCTGCGGCTGAAGGCGGGGCAGGCGGCGACGGTCCGGTTCCCGGCCGGCCACCACTGGGCCCGGCCGTCGGTGGTATCAGCGGCGGCCGTCAAAGCGGCCGCCGGCGCGACCGCTGGCCGGCCGGTGGTGCACATCCGGGGGACCGGCCGGCCGGTGTCCGTGGTGGCCGGCCGGCCGGGGACGGTCACGGTGGCCGCCAGCGGCTCGTGTGCAGGCGAGCCGGCGTCCTGCCGGCCCGTGGTCTGGTTCGTGGACGTGGAGGTGCGGTGATGGGATCTGGCCGGCTGGTGCAAGCTCGGAGGGTGGCGGTGGCCGCCGTGGTGGGGGTGGCCTGCGGTGGCGTCATCGGCGGTGGCGTCGGTGGCGTTGCCGCCGCCGGGGGCGCCACCGGGCCGGGCGTCCCGCGGTGCGGGCCGACAGCGCCGAAGCTGACGGTGCGGGGCACAGGGCAGGCCACCGGCACCCCGGACCTGCTGACCCTGACCCTGTCGGTGTCCACCACCGCCCCGACAGCCAACGGGGCGCTGGACCAGAACGATCAGGACGCCGCCGCCGTCACCGCGGCCCTGGCCACCGGGGGGGTGAAGGGGAAGAACGTGCAGACCACCGGGCTGTCCGTCCAGCCGCAGTTCAACAAGACAGGGACAGTGACCGGGTATTCGGTGACCAACTCGGTGGTGGCCGACGTCCGTCAGCTGTCGTCGGCCGGTGCGGTCATCGACGCCGCGGCCGCGGCCGCCGGCAACGCCGTGCGGGTCAGCGGGCTGACCTTTTCGATCCAGGACCCCCGGCCCCTGGAGGATCGGGCCCGCCGGGACGCCGTCGGCCAGGCGGTCAGCGACGCCGCCGCCATGGCCGCGGCCGCCGGCCAGCGACTGGCCGGCGTCTGCAAGGTCACCGACGACAGCACAGCGCCGGTTCCGGTGGGGCAGACCTTCAGTTCGGCCGCCGGCACCGCCGGCACCGTCGCCAGCGTGCCCCTGGAGCGGGGCACCCAGCAGGCCACCGCCCAGGTGACGATGGTCTATTCGTTGGCGGCCGACCCCAGGCCCAGGGAGTAGCCCTCCAGGAACAGCGCCGCCTCCCGCTGCCGGGGGTACCGGTCGGCCACCTGGTGGAACCCGGACCCGTGGTCGGCGTGGAGCAGGTGGGCCAGCTCGTGGACGATGGTGGCGTCCAGCACCCAGTCGGGGACGGCCCGGAGGCGGTGGGAGATCCTGATCTCCCGGGTGGCCGACGTGCAGGACCCCCACCGCTTGCCCTGGTTGGTGACCCACCGGATGGACGCCGGCCGGACCCCGTCGACGTACCGGTCGGCCAGCTGGGCCGCCCGGTCGGCCAATGCCTGGTCGGAGTGGCCGGCCCGCGGCCGCTTGGCCAGGACCCGACCGACCAGCCAGTCGACCATCTGGGTGCGGTCGCGGCCGCGGAGGTGGGCGGGGACCACCACGACGATGCGGGATCCCTCCCAGAAGGCGGTGGCGGTCTTCCGGCGGCGGGGGCTGGTGCGGACCACCACCTCCGGCTTGTCGAATTCGACGG
>CAYVPF010000015.1:3890-27049 GCA_964453355.1 uncultured Acidimicrobiaceae bacterium
GGTCGGGCGCCGGCGGGACGGCCACCGGCGCGGTCCCGGGCCACTGCAGCGGGAGGGTGGGGGGCGTGGCGTCGTTCATCGTCACCATTGTGCAGGCGGGTGTATCACGGACCGCGGACCGTGGCCTTCTCCCTGGTAGACGGCGGGTCAGGGGAGGGGACCGTTGGGGGTGAAGGCGACCTTGATGGCGCCGCTGTCGCCGGGCCGGGCCAGGGCCCGGAGGGCCTGGCGCCAGCCGTCCAGGGGGAACCGGTGGGTGACCATGGCGGCGATGTCGACGCGGCCGTCGGCGGCCATGTCCAGGTAGTGGGCGATGGCGTGCTGCCGGACGCCGCCGACGTCCTCGATGCCGAAGGCGTTTGACCCGGTGACGGTGAGGTCCTTGAAGTACACCGGGGTCCACTCCCACCGCCCGGGGGTGGCCACCCCGGTGTAGGCCAGGGTGCCGCGCTCGGCCAGCACCCGGGCGCCGACCTCCAGGGTCTCGGCCTTGGCCACGGTGTCGTAGACCACGTCGATGTGGCCGGGCCGGGTCATGGGCAGGCCGGCCAGGGCCGGGTGCAGGACCCCGCCGGACCAGTCGGCCAGGGCCACCACCAGGTCTTCGCGGGGCTCGTGGGCCAACACCAGGTCGGCCCCGAACCGCTCGGCCATGGCGGCCTGGGCCGGGAACCGGGCGACGACGGCGATCTGGACGTCGGGGTGCAGGGCCCGGAGGACCGCCACGGTGGTCAACCCGAGGGCCCCGGCCCCGTAGACCACCACCCGGCCGCCCGGCGGCGGCGGGCAGCGGAGGACCGGCCGCAGCGACACGGCGAACGGGTCCGCCAGGACGGCGGCGGCGTCGGACACGGCGTCGGGGACCACGAACAACTGGGAGCAGTGGGCGGCCAGCCGCTCGGCCCAGGCCCCGGTGACGTCGGCCACCACCCCGATGTGCACCCCCGGCCGCAGGAACCCCTGGTCGAAGTTCCAGCACAGCGGCAGGTCGCCGGCCAGGCAGGCCGGACAGGGGTCGACCCCCCGGGGGACGCAGGTCAGCCAGGGGTTGAGGACCACCCGCTGGCCCACCTCCACCCCCTTGGCCCGGGGGCCGACCTCCACCACCTCGGCCACCACCTCGTGGCCGGGCACATGGGGTAGCGAGGCGAAGGCGGCCATGGGGTTGTCGATGTCCCCGTCCCCGAAGTCGCCGAGGACCAACTTGGCGTCGGAGCCGCAGATGCCGGCCAGGATGGGCCGGGTGACCACCCAGTCGTCCCGCAATGGCCGGGCGTCGTCCACCTCCACCAGGTCGAACGGGATCTTGTCGATCAGCTGGTCGACGTCATCTTGGGGCGGTGGCCGGCCCTCGTCGGCGGCCGGCGGATCACCGAACAGGAGTGCCTTCACCGGTGGCCGTCCCGACCCGGCTGGGCCGGCCGGTGGCCGCGGGTGGCCTCCGCCACCGAAGCCTCGTCGACCCGGTGCTCGGCCATCGCCTTCATCCCGGCCATGAACCCGTCGATGTCGTCCGTCTTCATCTGCACCACCGCCTTCATGTCGGGCAGGTAGTGCTCGAACCGGTCGCCGTCGAGGGCGGCCACGATGCCGGCGGCCACCTCCTCGGCCGGCACCAGCGGGCCGGTGTACACCGGCGGGTCGTTGTCCGGCTGGTCCCAGATCTCGGTGTCGATGGCCCCGGGCAGCACCAGCTTCAGCTGCACCCCGGTCCCGGCCACCTCGGCAGCGGCGGCCTCCGTCCAGCCGGCCAGGGCGAACTTGGACCCGGAGTACGCCGACTCCGTCATGATGCCCAGCCGGCCGCCCAGGCTGGACACGTTCACCACCGTGCCGGCCCCCCGGGTCAGCATCCGGGGAAGGACGGCCAAGGTGATGGCCACCGGGGACAGGTAGTTGATCCGCATGGTCCGCTCCACCTCGGCCATGGTCAGCCGGGTCACCGGCCGCCGCATGGGGGCCCCGGCGTTGTTCACCACCACGTCCACGTGGCCGTAGTGGTCCCAGATTTCCCGGGCCAGGTCGGCGGCGGCCTCGGGGTCGGCCAGGTCGGCCACCCACCGTTCCGAGGCTGGCGCCGTCCGCCGGCAGTCCGCCACCACCTGGTCCAGCCGGTCCGCCCGGCGGGCCACCACGGCCACGGTGGTGCCGGCGGCCGCCAGGGCCCGCGCCGTGGCCGCGCCGATGCCCGACGATGCGCCGGTCACCACGGCCACCCGGTCGTTGTCTGCCACGCCTGCGATTGCGTCGCCGGGCGCGGTCATGGCTTCATCGGGGTGAGCGAGGGGACTTGAACCCCCGGCCTCCAGGGCCACAACCTGGCGCTCTAACCTGCTGAGCTACGCCCACCGAGGCCATCCAGTCTGGCACAGCCCCAGACCGTCACCGGCTCGATCACTGAGCGGGGACCTTCCAGCCCATGCCTTCGGCGATCTCCCGGCAGGTCGGGCACAGCGGGTACCGCTTCGGGTCCCGTCCCGGTACCAACGTCTTCCCGCACAGCGCCTGCACCGGCGTGCCGTTGACCATCCCCTCCACCACGTTGGTGCCCGCCGCCACGAAGTCCCCCTTCTTCTTCCCCCGCTTCGGCCGGTACCCCTCCAGCACGATGTGGGCCATCCGCTCGTGGTCACCCTCGTCGATGGCCGGCTCCGGCATCGTGGGGGCGATGGTGGGGGCGTGGGCCGGGGCGATGGTGGGGGCCGGGGCGGGCGCAGGGGAGGGCGCGGGCGATCGGGAGTGCGAGTTCGAGGGCGAGTACTTGGCCGTGGTTTCCGGCGTGTCCACGGCCCGATCCTACGTCGTTCCGGTCGCGCCGTTCCCGCCCTGGTCGGCCGCTCCCTGAGTGGCCAACGGGGTGTGGAAAGCTTGACGGTCGCCGCCCCCGTGGCCGAGTGGATTAGGCGACGGACTTCTAATCCGTTCTACGTAGGTTCGAATCCTGCCGGGGGCGCCGATGGCTTGACCAGCAACTTCGGCCAGCCCGTCTGTCCAGGGCGCGAACCCGCCTCACCGGGTTCGGGTGGCGGAACTGTCGTGATATCGCGATATTATGATGTCATGACGAAGCAGACCACCGTCCGGCTACCCGACGACCTGGCCGACGAGGCCGAGGCGGTCGCCCGGGTTCGTGGCACCAGTGTGAACGCGCTGATCGTCGACTCGCTCGGGGCCGAGGTGGCGCGCGTTCGGTCGGACAAGGACTTCGTGGCCCGGGCCCGCGAGCTGCTGGAGCGAGACAAGGAGCTGCTCGACCGGCTCGCCAAGTGATCCGGTACCTGAGCCTGGCCGAGTACGTCTGGCTGGCCGAGCAGGTCACCGGAATCGAGGCAGTCGTACTCGTCAAGGCGGCGCGGATCGATCTGGCCGACTCGGCGTTGCACGCGCCTTCGGCCAGCTTTGGCGACGAAGAGTTCTACCCCGACATCATCGACAAGGCGGCGGTCCTCACCTGCCGATTGGCCTGGAACCACCCCCTCCCCGACGGGAACAAGCGGGCAGCGTGGGCTGCGCTCGTTCTCTTCCTCGACCTGAACGGGTTCGTCTGGTCGCCCGACCCACCCGACGTCGACGATGCCGAGCAGGCCATGCTGGCCGTTGCCGCTCACCAGGTCGACGAGCCATGGTTCGCCGACTGGCTCCGCCGGCGGATTCGGGCCCTCTGAGGTACTCATCGTCGGTACCCCTCACGACGAACCTTGGCGTGGCTGGCCATCAGCGCGACCGTCGGTCCGTCTACCAGGGGGTTTAGGTTCGTATTGTGTAAACTTGGGGGCGCCAAAATTCTGACATCGCACGAACCTTCGCCCTCTGGGGATTGGCAGGGCCGTCTGTGGCTGTCGAGCAACCCATGGGTCGCTCAGTACTGGGCCAGGGTTCCCCGGCGACGTGCCAGCTGGACGGCGACGTGAAAGGCGTAGAGCGAGATAGGGAGCAGGACGGCCCCGCCGATCAGCAGGCCGACCAGACGACCGACCTCGATCTGTCCGAGTAAGAGTGCCTGGCGGAGTACGTCGACCCCCCAGGTGAACGGCAACGCCTCGGCGATCCACCGCAGGGGCTCCGGGAACTGTGTCACTGGGAAGTAGGCCCCCCCGAAGAGCCCGAGTGCCGTTACCAGTAGGGCGACCAGCCCGGCTCCCTGCTTGAAGACAACCGTGAACGAGGCCACGAGGATGCCGAGGCCGGCGAAGAGGGCGAGGAGGCCGACCAGGGCGGCGGCGGCGGCGAGTGCGGATGCCGCTGTGGCGACCAGGTCGACGTTCCCGGCCAACGCTCCGACCGCCACCATCAGGATCGACACCACCGTCGGCTGGATCAGGTCGTACAGGGCGCTACCGAGGATGACGACGGACGGTGACGTGGGCGTGGCGAGCAGGATCTCCAGGGTGCCGGTGGTCTGTTCCTCGCGAATCTGCTGGGTGAACGCCTGCACCGCCGAATACACGATCTGCAACACCGCGATGCCGACGAGGGCATAGGCGAAATAGCCGTGGCTGAGCGGGCTATCGGGGCCAGTGGTGGTGGGGTTCAGGTCGACCAGATGACCGACCTCGTACAGCAGCACCAGGAGGAAGGCGGAACTGCCCACCACCATGTAGAACGGCAGTCGGTAGGACCGGGCGACGATCCAGTCCCGCCGGATGAAGGCCCCGAACACCCGGCCCACTACCCGGGCTCCTCGATCGCTTCAAGAAGGGCCCCGAGCTGGTAGGGAGAAGGGACCGACAAACGATGAAGGGCAACGGCCCCGCGGGCGAGGACGAGCAGTTCGCTGCCGACGGCAGCCGCCTCCTGCAGGTCGTGGGTGACCCACAGCACCGCCCTGCCCTCTTCCTGGACGAAGTCGACCACCAGGCGCCGGAAGACGTTGGCGACGAGAGGGTCGAGGGTCCGGGTCGGTTCGTCCAAGAGCAGGACGGGAGGGTCGACCAGCAGCGCCCGTGCGATCGACAGCCGGGCCTTCATCCCGGAGGAGTACCGATCGAACCGTCGGTCTGCCACCTCACCGAGCTGGACCATCTTGAGCAGCTCGACAGTCCGACGGGCGGCCACGCGGCGGCCCATGCCGTGAAGGGCGGCGAAGAACTCCAGGTTCTGCCGCCCGCTGAGCCGCCAGTACCAGGAGCGTTCGTCTCCGAGGACGAGTCCCGTGGCCCGGCGACAGCCAGTGGGGTCGGTAACGACCTCGTGACCGTGAATGGTGGCCGTTCCCTTGTCGGGCAGGACCGTCGTACCCAGGATGCGTAACAGCGTCGACTTGCCGGCGCCGTTCGCACCCACCAT
Source organism: uncultured Acidimicrobiaceae bacterium (assembly GCA_964453355.1). GTDB lineage: Bacteria > Actinomycetota > Acidimicrobiia > Acidimicrobiales > RAAP-2 > DASZUK01. The sequence goes on from CAYVPF010000015.1 coordinate 9,177, forward strand.
GACGGCGATCGAGCCGTAGCCGACGGTGAAGGAAACGTCGACCAGCGCGGCCACGGGGCCGTAGGACTTGGAAAGCCCGTCGGCGCTGATGCCGACGACGTCGTCGGTCGACTGAGAGCGGGGGGTGGGGGAGGGGGACAAGATTGCCTACAGCCGGGCGACCGGGACCTGGCCCGGAGGCGCCGGACCGCAACCGAGGATCCAACAGAATAGGCTGTCGCCGTTCCCTCGTCACCCGATCGGCGGCGGAGGCCAGGCTCGGCGAGGGAGCCGGGCGCCCGGTAGTCACGGACGGGGAGCACCTGCACCGATGGAGCGCATAACCGGCCTGGACCTCTACGAGCTCCTCGAGGAGCGACCGAACCAGCCGATGCATACCCTGAAGGTCCTTGAGCTGCAGCCGGACGCCGGCATCCCGGCCCTGACCTTGGACCGGCTCCGGGACCACGTCGCTCGGAAACTTCCGGGGCTGCCCAGGTTTCGCCAGCAGGTGGCGACGGCGCCGCGACCACTGTTCTCGGCCGTCTGGTTCGACCCCGGACCGCCCGACCTGGCTGGCTTGGTGCATCAGGTCGACCTGTCACCGGCGGAGGGTCGGGTCGGGCTGCGCCGACTAATCGAGCGACTGGCCGCCGAACCGCTCGACCGTGACCGGCCGCTGTGGGGACTTTGGCTGGTCAATGGCGCCGAGCCGGACGCGGACCGCCAGGTCTTGGTGCTGAAAGTGCACCACTGCCTAGCCGACGGGTCGGCGCTCCGACGGATCCTGGAGTACCTGTTCGCCCCGGACCTGTCTGAGGAGTGCGATACGACGGCCGACGACAGCCGACCCGGGATTCCACCGGCGGTCCGTCCGGGTCGTCCGGGCCGGTGGGCCCTCACGGCCACCGCTTTGCGGCACGCCGGGGGACTTCCTCTCCGCGCCGCTCGCACCTGGCGACCGACGCTGGAGAGCCTGGGCGCCCTGGCTCGGTTGCGACGCCAGGGGGTCAGCGAGGCACCGGCCATGGCGGCGCCAGCGATGCCATGGAACGGTCGCTTGGGACCCAGTCGGGAGGTGGCGTTCCTCAGGCTGCCGCTGGACCAGGTCCGGGGGGTGGCGGCCACCGGTGACTACAGCGTCACCGACGTTCTGCTGGCGATGACGGCCGGCGCGCTGCGGCGGTACCTGCAGGCTCGGCAGTCGTTGCCGGCGGTGCCGCTTACCGCAGCGGTGCCCATGGAAAGGAAGCCCGATGCCACCGGGCTGGCCGGCAATACGGCCACGTCCTTCGGCCTCTACTTGCCGACCGACGTGGAGGGTGGCAGCGAGCGATTACCGGTCGCTCGTGATTACGCCCGGTCGGCAGCGAGCGCCCACCGAGCCGCCCCCGTAGCCGCCTGGATCGGCTTTCACGAGGCGTACCCCCTCTTCGACCTCAGCCAGTCCCTTCTCTTGGCCGTTGCCCGCCGGCGTCGGCGCGACCTGTTCTCGGTCATCGTCAGTTCGGTACGCGGTCCGGGCGGCGCTCTCGGCGTCGGGGGGCGCCAGTTCGACAGCATCTCCTCCGCCGGGCCGTTGGCCGCCGAGATAGGGCTCAACGTCACTGCCTGGAGCTACGGGGAGTGGTTGACCCTCGGTGTCGTCAGCACGCCGGAACTTCTGGAGAGCCTGGACGACCTGATGGCCTGCTTTGGCGAGGAGGCAGCCGCGCTCACCGGGTCGCCGTAACGGGCGTGTCGGCCCTCGAGGACGTCGACCGTCCACCATCGGCCGCGAGCGGCCACGGCGGCCACCCAGCCAGCGCCGAGGTCGACGTCGACCACCCGCCAGCCGGTGCGCCGGCCGGCTCGGCGGACGGTCGTCGCCGTGGTGTCGATGTCGGCCGCACCTGTGTCCAGGCCCGTGCCCAGACCCTTGGCGACCGCCTCTTTTCGACACCAGGTCCGCAGATACGCCGGCCACCGGTTGTCGCCCTCCGGGCCCGGCTGACCGAGGGCAACGGACTCGGCCGGGGCGAAGAGGCGCCGGACCACGATGGGGTCGACCGCGACGGGCCGGCGTCGTTCGTGGTCCACGCCCACCGGCCGTCGCGCCACCGCCACCAGGACGAGTTGGCCGGCGTGGCTGACACCGGCGAACAACCGGCCACCATCGTCGTTCCACGATTGCCCGGTCGTCGCCAGGGGGACCGCCCGAGGGTGGGGTCGGTCCGGGAGTTGGGAGGCCAGCACCGAGCGGAGGGCGGACCGGCCAGTGACGAACCGGCGTGCGTCGGCGGTAAAGTGGTAGCCGCGAGCGCGGCGGTGCTCATCGCTGGTCAGCGTGGTCCATTCGGGCATCGCTTCGAGGACATCCCCGTCGGCGACGGCGAAGCGCCACACCTGCACCCGGTGGGCGGAAACTGGAGGTACTGGAACCCTTGGCCCACGGCGGTCCACATCGTGACCCTAGCGAGCGGGGCGCAGCGGGCCACGTGCCGGCTGACGCGCCCGGGCCAACGGCCGTTGGCCTGACGTCGTCCGCCACCATCCGGCGGATTGCTGCCATCGATCCGGCGCGGGTGGCGGTGGAGGTCGGCGATCACCGCCTGACCTATCGAGAGCTCGACAGCGCGGCCGATCGCCTGGCTCACCGGATGGTGACCGACCTGCCGGCCGGCTCGAGGATCGCCCTCCGGTTGGCCGACATGGTCGCCCTCACGGTGGCGGCCATCGCCGTCGGCCGCGCCGGGATGGTGTCCGTCCCCATCGATCCCTCGGCACCCCCCGATCAGGTCCGGGGCCTGCTCGACAAGGTGTCGGCGGCGCTGCTGCTGTCCGATGTCGAGGGCGACGTGGTCTTTGACCTGCCCGTCACCGACCCGCGGGCTGACGTGCCGCCGGCCCCCGGGACCGAACCCGCTGATGGGACGTCGCCCGTCATCCCCTCCCCGATCGACGTGGCCTCCGCGCCGGACAGCCTGGCGTCGATCCTCTTCACCTCGGGGACCACCGGGGAGTCCAAGGGGGTGATGATCCCGGCCAGCGAGCGGGGGTCGATGGAGCGGGTACTGACCCTGTTCGGCGACTTCGACGGCGACGGCGTCCGGGTGGGGTTCATCGGCGCCGGCTCGGTGGGGACGACGGACACGTCGATCCATTCGATGCTGTCCATGGGCATGACGGTCGTCGTCTACGACATCCGGACGAGGGGACTGGCGGCGATCGAGGCATGGCTCCTCGAGACCCGGGTGCTGGGTTTCGCCTCGATTCCGACCGTGTTCCGGTACTTCCTGTCCGTTCTCCCCGACGACCGGGTGTTCCCGGACATCCGTTGGCTGGTGTCCTCCAGTGAGACGTTGACGTGGGAGCTGGTCGGCCAGCTGCGCCGGCATCTCCCGCCGGAAGCGACCATCGTCAACGTCTTCGGCTTGACCGAGGCCCTGTCCTTCGCCGGCCTCACGATCGCCCCCGACGCCACGCTCGGCACCGGCGCGGTGCCGGCCGGATTTCCGCTGCCGGGAGTGCGCGTCTTCGTCGCCGACGTCGAAGGACGGCCGGTCGATGACGACGTCGTGGGCGAGATCGTGGTCGAGGGCGACAGCTGCGCCCTCGGGTACTGGGGCGAGGCCGAACGGGGCAAGGGCGTGTTCGTCGACCTCGGGGTGGCCGGGCGGCGGGTGTACACGGGCGACCTGGGGCGACTGGGCCCGGACGGGATCCTGGAACATCTGGGCCGCATGGACCTGCAAGTGAAGGTGGCCGGCAACCGGGTCCAGCCGGCGCAAGTGGAGCTCGAGCTCACCGCCCTCCCTGAAGTGGCGGCGGCGGTGGTGGTTCCGACGACCGATTCGGTCGGGGACACCCGGTTGGCCGCCTTCGTCGTGGCGAGCCCGGGGTGCGACCTGCAGCCGGCGGTCGTTCGGTCGGCTCTGGCCCGTCGGGTACCGAGGTTCATGGTCCCCGACACCGTGACCCGCGTCGACGCGCTGCCGCAGCTGCCCAACGGAAAGATCGACCGCCGGAGCCTGGGGGACACTGCATCTGGGACCCCCCGGTCCGAGGTGGCCAGCGAGTCAGTGAAGCCGCTCGGAGCGGTTATCGAGGCAGGAGACGGTCTGGCCCTGCAGCTGGCTGCCTTGTGGGCCGACGTCCTGGACGTCGATCGGTGCGGGATCGACGACGATTTCTTTGACTGCGGGGGGGACTCGATGCGGGCGGCCCGGCTGTTCGCCGAGATGGAGCGGCAGTTGGGCCTCGTGGTGCCTCTCTCTGCGCTGGCCGAGTTCCGTACCCCGGCCGCATTGGCTTCGGCGGTCCGGTCGACGGGCGCCGTCGGCGACCTGCTGGTCCCCATCAGGGTGACGGGTGGTTGCCTCCCACTGTTCGTGGTCCATGCCATCGAGGGCGATGTCTTCTTCGCCCAGCAGTTGTCGGAGGTGGTGGCTCCGGAGGTCCCGATGTACGGCTTGCGGAGCGAGGGGTGGGACGGGGAGGCGCCACGTCTGCGAACCACCCGCCAGCTGGCTGCCCATTACGTCGATCTGATCCGAACCGTCCAGCCGGAGGGGCCGTACCATCTCTACGGCTGGTCGGTGGGCGGACTGTTCGCCTTCGAGGTCGCTTGCCAGCTGGAGGCGGCGGGAGCGACGGTCGCCCTACTTGCCGTGGGTGACACGTCGGCTCCGGGGAGGGCGGTGCGACCCCGGACGTCCACCGTCCGGGAAAAGGTCGACCGGCACCGGGCCGCCATGAACGGTGTCGGATTGACGGCGACGGTCGCCCATCTGGCCGGCCTGGCCGTCCGGATGGGGACCCGGCGGGTAGGCGCTATGACCGGGAGGCAGCGCCGCCGGTGGCAACGAGATTGGCAGGCGGTGCAGTCGGCCGTCGACCGGGGCGCCCCGCCTCCGCCAGGGCTGACGCTGAGCTACGTCATCCGTTGGACGACGGGGTTGGGACTGCAGTACGTGCCCGACCGCACCTTCGGCGGCAACCTGCTTTTCCTCCGGGCCGAGGAGTCCTGGGGGACTGACGGCTGGGAGCAGTTGGTAGAAGGGCGCATCGAGATAGCCGATGTGCCGGGATATCACTATGACTTCGGCCGCGATCCCGGGCGGGCTCGTGTCGGCCGGCTTTTGGGCGACGCCGTCCGATCGACTTCGTCATAGCTGACGGAGGGTCGGCGGTCAGTCCCCGGTGACGCCGTCGATGCACTCTCGCAGGAGGTCGGCGTGGCCGTTGTGCCGGGCGTACTCCTCCACCATGTGCACGTAGACCCACCGCACGCTCATGTCGATCCTGTGGCGCCGGTGGAAGAACGTCTCGTCCAGGCCGCGCCCGGCGACCGCGGCGCGGGCCCGGTCGACCTCTTCGGCGAAGGCGGCCAGGTCCGCCTCGGGGTCGGCCTCGTCCACATTGTCGAAGTCTCCGTCGGGATCGTCCTTGCTCGAGTACAGATAGCCGACGTCCTCGCCACCGATCCGGTGGCGGAACCAGCTGCGCTCCACGTCGGCCATGTGCCGCACCAGTCCCAGCAACGACAACGGGGAGGGCGGGACAGCCCGGCGCCGCAGCTGCTCATCCGTGAGCCCGCTGCACTTCGCCAGCAGCGTCTGACGATGAAAGTCGAGCCATGCCTCGAGCATGGCCCGCTCATCGGCGATCGGGGGTGCGGTCACTCGGTCGATCGACGGCGCCGTCCACGTCATGGCACCAGGATGCCACCGTTCCCGGGCGACGCCGAGCACGCTGCCGGTCGTCGCCGTTGCGGCCTAACGCCAGACCACCAGCCGGTCCACCTCGTCGCCGTCGACCCACAGCTGCACCCCCACCCCGGGCCCCAGGCCGACGGCTTCGTCGCCGGGGTTGGCGAACACCAGCACCGACATTGCCGGCTGGTCCCCGTCGCCGGGCAGGTCCAGGCGGACCTCGGCCGTCGAGCCGACCACCTCCGCCACGATCCGCGGCCGGCCCCGGTCGTCCACGACCACCAGCCTCCTGGTCTGGATCTCAGCGGCCAGGGCCGCAACGGCCGTCTCCAGCCTGGTCATCCGTTCGCCGAGGTCCCCCTCGGTCCGCTGGTCGGGCATGCCGCCGCTCCGTTCCTCGTCGCCTCTTGGTGGCGCCGGTACCGCCGAGCCCGGTCTGCTATGTAAAAGTAGCGTACCGGGCTGGCGGATGGTGTCGGGCGGATGGTCGGGGTGGCAGGGGAGGTCGCTCAGTCTCCTTCGCCGACCATCGGCGCGTTCAGCCGTCGCCCGGCCGGCAGTGCCTCGGCCGGAGCGTCCCCGAAAGCGGCGGTGGCGCCGTCGTTCTCCGCCACCCAGTACCCCTGGCCACTGACCGTCGGGGCGATCCCCACGACGGTGGCGGTGCTGTCGCCTACGGCCGACCCGTCGAACGGGGCGTTCCCGAAGGCGTACACCCCGCCGTCCGCTCCGACCAACCAGTACCCCCTGCCGTCGGCCGTCGCCGCCATCCCGGTCACCGGGGCGTGAGGAGCCATTCCCAGCGCCGGCACCGACCCGTGGAAGGAGGCGTCACCGAAGGCGTACACCCCGCCGTCCGCTCCGACCAGCCAGTACCCCCTGCCGTCCGGCGTGGCGGCGATGCCCACGATGGGGGAGGCCGCCACCTTCCCCAGCGCCGGCACCGACCCGTAGAACGAGGCGTCACCGAAGGCGTACACCCCGCCGTCCGCTCCGACCAGCCAGTACCCCTTGCCGTCCGGCGTGGCGGCGATGCCCACGATCGGCGCCTCGGGGACCACGCCCAACGCGGGCAGGGATCCCAGGTAATGGGCGCCCCCGAAGGCGTAGATCCCGCCGTCGGCTCCCACCAACCAGTACCCCTCCCCGTCGGCCGTCGCGCTGAGCCCGGTCACGTTGTCGACCGCCACACCCAGCCCGGGCAGGGAGCCCAGGAACGGGTCTGTCGCGTAGGCGAACACCCCGCCGTCAGCCGCTACGTCCCAGTACCCACGACGGGCGTTGGGGGGCGGAGGGGGGGAGGGGGCGGTCGTCGTCGTGGTCGTGGTCGTCGGGGCCGTCGTGGTCGTCGTCGGGGCCGTCGTGGTCGTGGTCGTGGTGGTGGGCGTTGTTGTCTGCGCTGGGGCCACGTAGGTGAACGTCGGCGCCCCTGTGGTGGCCGACGTCTTCCCGCCCACGGTCACCGCCACCTTCACCGTCCCCGTGTCCGCCGGGGTCTTGGCCGTGCAGCTGGTGGTCGAGGTGCAGCTCACACTGGTGCCGGCGTGCCCGCTGCCGAATGTGACCGTGGTGGCCCCAGAGGTGGTGGAGAACCCGGTGCCGGTCAACGTCACCGTCGTCCCCCCGGCCGTCGGTCCTGTGGCCGGTGTCACCTTGGTCAACGTGGGCGTCGGGATGACCGGCGCCACGTAGGTGAACGTCGGCGCCCCTGTGGTGGCCGACGTCTTCCCGCCCACGGTCACCGCCACCTTCACCGTCCCCGTGTCCGCCGGGGTCTTGGCCGTGCAGCTGGTGGTCGAGGTGCAGCTCACACTGGTGCCGGCGTGCCCGCTGCCGAATGTGACCGTGGTAGCTGTGGCCGTGGTCGAGAACCCGGTGCCCGTCAACGTCACCGTCGTCCCCCCGGCCGTCGGCCCTGTGGCCGGTGTCACCTTGGTCAACGTGGGCGTCGGCGTCGTTGTGGCCGGCTTGACGGCGGTGGTGTACACGTACCGGTCGGCCGAGCTGGTGGCCGAGGTCTGGCCTCCCACGGTGGCAACCACGTCGACGGATCCGGCGGTTCCCTTGGGCGTCTTGACGGTGCAGCTGGTGGCCGAGGCGCAATGCACTGTGGTGGCTGAGTGGAAGGGCCCGAATGTGAAGGCGGTGGCTGTGGCGGCCGTGGCGAAGCCGGTACCGGTGACGGTGACCGCCGTTCCCCCGCCGGCGAGGCCGGTGTCGGCTGTCACCTTGGTCACCGTGGGGGCCGCCGGCAGGTATTGGTAGGTGGGCGCCCCGGCGGTGGACGACGACAGGGTGCCGTTGGCGGCGGTCAGCGATACCGACCCGACGGCCGCCCCGGCCGGCACCTTGGCGGTGCAGTGGACGCTGGTCTGGCAGACCACTCCGGTGGCCGTCCGGCCTGTGCCGAAGTCGAAGGTGGTGGACTGGTAGAACCCGGTCCCGTCGATGACCACCCGGTTGCCGCCGGCCAGCGGACCCTTTGTGGCCGTCACCGAGGTGACCGTGGGCGGCAGTGTCAGGCGGTACGCCAGCAGGCTGTTGTACGTCGTCCAACCCACGGCCACGCCGTCGCCGGCGGCCGGGCTGGTGACGGCCTCGACGGCCCCGCCCATGTCGGTACCGGGTGTGAACGGGGCGAGCGCCCAGGTGGTGCCGGTCAGGGTGGCGATCAGCGGCCCTGTTGTCGGGCCGCCGGACAGGAGACCGCCCGCCACGCAGGAGGTGGTGCTGGTGCAGGACACGGTGGCCAGCAGGCCGACCCACGGCATGTCCTGGTACGACCACGTGCCGTGTGTCAGCGTCTCGACGACGCCCTGGCCGGTTGTCGGCTTCTTCCCTGTTGTGTGCCAGGCGCCGTAGCCGTCGGCCACGCAGTGTGTCTCCGACACGCAGGAGAGCCCCCGCAGGAAGGTGAACCCGCCCTGGCCCGAGGGTGTCCCCGAGTCGACGGGCGCCGGCCCCTCCTTCCACCCTGTACCCGGGGTGAGCGTCTCGTCCCACTCATGGCCCACTGTCCCGCTGTGGCCGGTGGCGTAGCCGCCGACGGCCACACACGTTGTGACGGCCACACAGGACAGCGCATCCAGGTAGCTGGTTGTGGCGTCGGCGTCGTAGGACCCGGTGAGCCCTGTCGGTTGGGGGAGGAAGGTCACCGTCCACTGGCCGCCGGAAAGGGTGAGCACGGACGGGGTGATGCTGTCTTCTGTGAACGACGGCGCACCCACCGGGGCGTCGTGGTAGATGGCGTACTCCGAGCCGGTCGACACACACGAGGTGGCCGACGGGCAGGACAGGGTGCGGGTCTCGAAGAACCGGGCCTTTGTCGGGGGGTACGTGATGTGCGGTGTCGCTGTCGGGGCCGGCGGGGTCGGCATGGCCGGCATGGCGGTCGTGGTCCACGACGCCGGCGTGGTCGGTGTGCCGTCCAGGGTCAGGATGGAGGCGATCCGGGCTGTGTGTGTGTCGGCCCCGGTGAACCCCTGCGGGCTGGTCAGCACCACGCAGTGGGTGGCACTCGTGCAGGAGATGGCGTCGATGGGCCCGGTTGTGGCCGGCAGGTCGGCCGCCAGGCTGGTCTCCGCCCCGTTGACCAACTCGAAGAGCTCGGGGAGGCCGGCGTTGACGTACGTCTGGCCGCCGGCCAGGCAGAAGGTGGTCGACGGGCACGACACCGTCTGCAGCACCGCCCGGGTCTCGTTGGGGGTGATGACGGCCGGTGTGGACGGCTCGTAGTCCTCCGGGGTGGCCACGTTCCACTGCCCTGTGGCGGGCGAGGCCGGGGGGCCCGGCACGAAGAACACGGTGCCGTCCAGGTCGGCGGCCGGCGGGAAGATGGTCACGCAGTGGCCGGCGCCGCTCGGGGCCGACTGGTCGGGCACGGCGGCGAACTTGTGTGTATCGGGCAGCCACCACTGGACCTGCTCCTCGTCGCTGACCCCGCAGATCTGGATGGTGACCGCCCGGTTGTCGACCTCGCCGACGAATGTGCCGTGCGAGTGGTACTCGATTGTCCGTCCGGCGAACGTGGCCCCCGACGACACCCGGACGTCGTAGAAGAGGCCGACCCCGGGTGTCACGGGTACCGGATCGGCGCCGTAGGTGGCCACCTGCACGGTGCCCTTGCCGTTGTCGCCGATGGCCGAGATGAAGCCGGGTTGACCGTAGGTGCCCAGCTTGGCCACCGCCGATCCTGTGGACGTAGTGCTGGTGGCCAGCTCGTGGCTGGTGGGCAGGGCGCCGGTGGGGACGGCGAGGTAGTGGCCGGTTGTCCCCCGTGTGCTGGTGCCGTTGGCGTTGGTGGCCGTCACGGACACGACGTACGGCTGGCCGGCCACCAGCCCGCTGACGGTGGCCGACGTGGCCAGGGACCCTCCGGGCTGGGCGCTGACCACCTGCGGGCCGGATGTGTGGGCGTTGAGGACGTCCTCGGCGTAGACCTGGTAGGAGGTGATGGGCTGGCCCCCGTCCGAGGTGGGGGTTGTCCATGTGACCGTGAGGGCGTCGGCCAACCCGAGGGACGCCGAAGCGGTGACGTGTTGGGGCGGGCTGGGCGGTCCGCCGACGGTCACCGTGTAGGACCGGGTGCCGGTGGCGCCGGTCTTGTCGGTGACCTGGTACGTGACGGCGTACGTACCGGCGGTGCTCGGCGTCCCGTTGAACGTGCCGGTGGTGTATGTGACGCCGGTTCCCGGCACGTTGCCCGACGTGGTTGTCCAGTGCACCGGGGCCGACCCCCCTGTGACGGCCAGCTGGGCCGAGTACCGGGTCCCCACCACCCCGGCGGGCAGGGTGGCGGTGGTGATGGTGGGCGCCGGGTTGACGGTGAAGGTGACCGCTTCGGTCGCCGACCCTCCGGCGCCGTCGGTGACGGTCAGTGTGAAGGTGGTGGTGCCGAGCGTGGTGGGGGTGCCCTTCAGGATCCCGTCGATCGTGCCGGGCAGGGTGATCCCCGGTGGCAGCGAGCCGGCGCTGACCGACCACGAGTAGCCGTATGTGTCGCCGCCGGTCGGCTGGACGAGGCCGTCACGTGTGGCCACCACGCTGTTGAAGCTCTTCCCCAGGTCGGCCTCGATCGAGGCGCTGGTCGGCGAGAGGGTCATGGGGGCGAACACGTCGATGGAGGCGTTGACCGTCTTCGACTGGGAGGCCCCGTCGGTCACCTTGGCGGTGAATGTGGAGAACCCACGGTCGGTCGAGGTCAGGGTGCCCGACAGGAGCCCTGTCGGGTGCAGGGTCAGGCCACCGGGGACGCTGCCGGTCGACACCGTCCAGGTGTACGACCCTGTGCCCCCGTCGGCCACCAGCTGGAGGGCGTACGGCTTCCCGGCGTCCCCGGCCGGCCATGTGGACCTCGACACGATGCCCAGTGTGCTGTTGACCACGATGGTCTCGTAGGTCTCGGCCGTCAGGCCGGCTCCGTCGGTGACTTCCACCTCGAAGCCGCCGGTGGGGGTCGCCGTGACCGCGCCGCTGATCTCGCCCGTTGTCTTGTCGAGGGTCAGACCCGGCGGGAGCGTGTAGCCGGAGACCACGGTCCAGGTGGTCGAACCTGTGCCCCCGGTGGCGGCCAGTGTGTACCGGTAGGGCTCTGTCAGCACCGCCGTCGGCGGCGTGGCGGTGGTGATGGCCAGCGAGCCCACCTTCAGGTCGAATGTCTTGGTGGCCGAGCTGGATGTGTGGGCCCCGGTCACCTTGACCGTGAAGGCGTATGTGCCCTTGGCCGGGGCCGTCCCGCTGAGCTTGCCGGTTGTCTTGTTCAGCGACAGCCCCGTCGGCAGGGTTCCCACCACCGACCACGCGTAGGGGGTCTGGCCCCCGCTGGCCACCAGGGTGGTCGAGTAGGCGCGTGTGGCCGCCGCCGCCGGCAGCGACACCGTGGTGATCTTCAGGGCGGTCCCGGTCGACGGTGTGACGGTCAGGGAAAGTGTCTGGGTGTCGGTCTGCGGGGACGGGGACTGGTCGGTGACCTGCACCTTGAACTTCTCTGTGATCTTCTTTGTGACCGTCGGCACGGCCCCGGCCAGCTCGCCGTCGCTGAACACCTGCAGCGTTCCCGGCAGCGGCTTGGCCCCCACCGGCAGGGACCAGGTGTAGGCGCCGACCCCACCGTCGGCGTCCAGCGAGAAGCCGACGGTTGACCCGGATGTGACGTTGGGCAGGTCGTCGGTGGTGATGTCCAGCTTGGGCACCACGACGAGGTTCAGCGGTGTGGCGGTGGACTTGTCGAAGTGGGTGGTCCCCTTGAAGGTGGCCACGAAGGCGTCGGGGTCCTTGCCGACGGTTGTCGCTGTCGTCTTGGCCACTGTGCAGGTGGCCACGCCGGAAGCGTTGACGGCCGCTGTGCCACACCCTGTCAGGGCGTCGCCGTTCTCGGTGAAGGACACCTGGCCGCCCGAGTCGGTCGGCGCCGGTGTCACGGTGGCCGTCAGCGTGACGCCCTGGTCGGTGGTGGCCTGGACGGCGCCGTTGCTCAGGGTGGGAAGCGCCTTCTTTGTCGCCGTTCTCGTGGCCGTCAGGGTGGTGGTCGTCGGCGTGGCCAGGCTGAAGCTGTAGACGGCCCCCGGCGGCAGCGCCTCGTGCTCCTCGTACGAGAAGTAGAACGGCGCCCCCACCAACACCGTCTTGCCCTGGTTGGCCAGGCCGACGGCGACCCCGAAGGAGTCGCCGTTCTCCCCGTCGGCGGGGGTGAGGACCTGGTTCTGGTTCTGCTGCCCTGTCCAGCCGCCGGTCGGGGCGGTGAAGACGTCGACCTGGCCCGGGCCGGCGCCTGTCGGCTCCAGGGCCGCCGTCTCCGAATTGCCGTTGCCCGGCAGGCCCACGTCCGGGGCCCCGGCCAGGACCGTGCTGCCCGATGTGGACACCGCCACCGCCGACCCCAGGCCCGCACCCGACAGCCCGTCGCTGTCCAGCAGCTCAGCCTTCTGCACGTAGGAATTGGTCCCGGTGTTCTTGAACACGTAGACGGATCCCTGGCCGAAGAAGTGGCCGGGATCGCCCACCACGGCGGTGGTGCCGGCTGTTGTCAGGGCCAACGCCGCGCCGAAGCTCTCCACCTCCGCGCAGTACGGTGCCGTCGTATCGGTTGTCCCGGTGATCACGCAGTCGTCGGCGGCGTAGTACGTGTCGGGGACGTCGCTGCCACTCAGCTCGTCCGGTGTGTCGTCCCACGGTGTCTTCGGGTTGCCGCTGTTGTGGAAGGCGTAGACCCGATCGGTGAGGCTGTACCCTGTGTTGCTCCCCGCCGTCTGGACGTCACTGGCCAGCAGGTGCTCGCCGTTGCCGGACAGGGCCACGGTCTGGCCGAAGGTGGACTCGTAGTAACTGCCCTCGAAGCAGTATGTCGGCGATGTGCTGGGCGCCGTACCTGTGCAGTGGTAGGTGTCATTGGCCGGCTCCACCAGCCGCTCGACGAAGGGGAAGACGTCGGGGTTCTCCTCTGTGGTGTCTGTGGTGTCGACGATGTCGACCTCACCGGTCTCGTCCACCGTGTGGGTCGGCCACGGGCTGGTCTCTGTCCCCTGGGCCACCGGGTCGCCGATGGCCAGTACCGTCCCGGTGCCGTCGAGGGCCAGTGACAACTGCGGGGCGGCAAAGTTGGTGTCGGCCACGTCCAGTGTGGCGCCGGCATCGGTGGAGGCCTCGCCGGAGTACACCCACACCGGTTTGCCGTCTGTGTGGTACAGCTTGTACACGAGGACCCGGACGCTCCATGTTGTGTAGACGTCGTGGTCGGCGATGTCCTGGCTGAAGGCCAAGGTCTTGCCGTCACCGGAGACGGCCACCGAGTAGCCCACCACCGTTTCGGGGTTTGTCGTGACGCCGTCGTCGACGTTGGCCAGGGTGGAGTCGATCGATGTTGTCTCCTGCCAGCTGGCGGTTGTCTTGTCGTAGGTGAAGATGTACACCTCACCCTGGCAGTCGAAGATGGGCTCGAACGAGCAGTAGTCGCGGGCGCCGATCACCGCCGTGGTCCCGGCGTTGTCGAGGGAGAGGGCAGACCCGAAGGCCTCGCCTGTTGTGGTCGTCGTGGAGGTGAACTCGCCGGCATGCACGTAGGGATCGACGGTCAGCGGGTAGGTGGCCGAGCCGTCGTCGATGACGATCCCGATCCGGTTGCCCGATACGGTGAAGTGGGACTGCACCACCTGGCCCTTGGCGTCGGTGACCTTCAGCCCGCCGTAGTCGAAGGCGGTGGTCCCGGTCGGGGTCCGCAGGGCGACCGATGTGACCGACAGCCGGCTCGGATGCAGCTGGCCGGAGGACTGCAGGTCGACGACCAGCTCCCCGGATCCGGTCGGCCGCTCCGCCACGGTGAAGCCCTGCTCGATACCGGCGTTACCCGCCCCGTCGGCGGTGTCGGTGCGGTACCAGGCCGAGAGCGGGCCGAGGCTCTGGCGGACCGTGCCCGCGTCGCTGGCGCCCCCATCGCTGACGACCGTCCCGGCGGTCACCGTCGCGGTGTCGCCATCCCGGGACAGGCTCACCGGGGTCAAGGTCCAACCGGCGCCCTTGGCCAGGGCCCGGCTGTGCACCGACAGCGCGCCGGTGCCGTTGGCCACGGCCGCGGTCAACCCACTGGTGGTCGACACCTCCTCCCCGCCCGACGTCGGGTGGAAGGTGGCGGCATGCACTGTCACCTTGAGGTCGTGCAGTTGCCGGAGCAACCCCGACGGGTCCACCGCCCCGGCCAGGGCGCCGGGGACCGCCTTCGCTGGCTGGGGCATGGCCGGCGTCGTGGTCGAACCGGCTGCCCCGACCTGGGTGGAGGCGGCCAGCGCCGAGGAGGCGACCAGCAGGACGGCGGCGGCCGTCGAGCCGGCACGCAGCATCGTGGTCCGCCAACTGCCCAGCCCACGACCCCACACGGCGACGCTCCCTTCCCTGCCCCGTCGTCATCATGAACAGGGCGAACCGCCCTGTCGTGAGGGGTGGGTACTCAGGCGTCGCCGCCGGCCGGGAGGTCGCCGCGCCCGGCCACCCCGAGCTTGGCGTACACCCGGCCCAGGTGGTTCTCGACGGTCCGGACCGAGCAGCCGGTCCGGACGGCGATCTCCCGGTTGGACAGCCCCTGCCGGGCCAGGGTGGCCACCTGCGCCTCCCGGGGGGTCAGCGGTGCGGCCTGCCAGGCCAGGCGGTCGAGAGCCGGGGACCGTACCGGCCCGGACGACCGGACCTGGCGGCGGGCCAGCGACCCGCACCGGTCGGCGGCCCTGTGGCGGCCGGCCGCCCGGTGGGTGACGGCCGCTTCGGCCCAGCAGTCGGCGGCCAGCAGGACGTCGCCGAGGCGGGCGGCGTCGGCGGCCACCGACTCCAGCCGGCCGCCGTCACCGGCCGCGGCCGCCGCGGCGTGGGCGGCGTACACGGCCACGAGCTCGCCGTCACAGGCCGCGGCCAGCTCCGCCAGGGCCGCGGCCACCAGCCCCGGTCGGCCGAGCCGGACCACGTCGTGGAGCAGGACCGCCTGTTGGGCCAGCTGTCCCTGCCGGCCGACCGCCACCGCCGCGGCCCCCATCCGGTCGGCGGCGTCGGCCGGTCGACCGAGGGCCGCCAGCACCCAGCCCCGACCCCGGTCGAGGGCGCTGGTGAACACCGGCAACGGCTGGAAGAACGCCTGGTCCACCTCGTCCAGGGCTCGAGCGGCTCCGTCGGCGTCGCCGAGCACCGCCCGGGCCCGGGCCAGCTCGGCGAAGGCGAACGGCAAGAAGAACAGCGGCTGGTCCCGGCCCATGGCCCGGCAGGCTTCCGCCAGGTGGCCCTCCGCCTCGGCCACCCGGCCCAGTTCCAGCTGGGCGATGCCCACCAGCATGAGGCTGACCGCCGTCCGGTTCGGGTCCCGCAGCCGCAGGGCCCACTCGTGGTACTCCTCGGCCACCTCCAGTGCCCGGTGCAGCCGGCCGGTCCGCCACAGGGCCAGGCAGTACCCGACGGCCAGCTCCACCACCGCCAGGGACAGGTCCAGCCCGGCCCCGGGCCGGGTCAACTCCGCCTCGGCGGTGGTCGCGCCTTCGTGGCCGGTGCCGCGGAGGGCGTCGGCGCTGACCGCCGACCGGACGGACCAGCGGCGGGAGAAGTCGTCCAGCCCCGTTCGGGCCAGGAGCCCCCGGGCGATGCGGCGGCAGTCGTCGACGTCGCCGCGGAACAGCGCCACGGTGGCCCGGTGGGTGGCGGCGGCGTGCCGCAGGTCCGGTGTGGTGGCCTCGGCCTCGGCGGCCGCCAGGAACTGGTCGGCGGCCGCCAGGTCGCCCATGAACAGCTGCGGCCACAGCCGGACGGCGGCGAGCCGGGCCTGCTGATTGCCGTCCAGCCCGGCCAGGTCCAGCTGCCCGACCGCTTCCAGCACCTCCTCCCACCGACCCAGGCTGCCGAGCGCTCCCACCCGGGCCACCGCCAGATCCTCCAGGACCCCGGGTGGGGCCGCCCCCGCCGCCACGCCGTCGGCCAGCCGGTTGGCCAGCTCCGGGTCGGCGTGGTCCAGGGCGTCGTGGGCCGCCGCCGCGGCCAGCACCGGCGACAGGGGCAGGCCGGCCTCCAGCCGCCAGGCCGCCTGCCGGCGGACCTCCACCGCCGGGTCCGGCCGGTCCTCCTGCGCCTGCACCAGGGCCGCCCACAGGTTTCGGGCCCGCAGCGGCGGCACCGCGTCACGGAGCAGCTCCCCGTAGAGCGGATGGGCGAACCGCAACGACCCCGGTGGCGGGGCTGGGTCCAGTACCACCAGGCCGGCGTCGACCAGGTCCTCCACCGCGTCTGCTCCCATCACCGTCGTCGCCAACGCCATCGGCAGCGGCTCGCTCAGGGCGATGAGGTCCAGCCAGCGGGCCGTGACGCCGTCGCCGGCGGACAGCCGGTCCCGCAGGAGGTCCAAGAGGCGCGGCCCGGGGCCGCCGGCCGCGGCGTCGTCCCAATGCCACAGGCCGTCCCGGCTGGCCAGCCGGCCGGACCCCAGCGCGTCCAGGACCAGCTCCCGCAGCCACAGCGGGTTGCCCTCCGACCGCCGCCACAGCCGATAGGCCGACGCCGACTCCACCGGGCCGGCCAGGATCTCCGGCACCACCTGCCGGACGTCGCCCTCCACCAGCGGCCGCAGGGCGACGGTGGCCACCGGGTCGCGGGACAGCAGGGCCTTCAAGGACGGCGGTTGCTCTTCGTCGGACCGGACCGTCAGCAGCAGCGCCGGCCGCCCGGTGCCGGCCAGCTCCACGATCACCGAGGCGCTGGCTTCGTCCAGCCACTGGGCGTCGTCCACCGCCAGCACCGTCCGGCCGGAGCCCAGCGTCGACTGCAGCAGCACGGCCGTGTCCGACGCGCTGTGCAGCCCGGGCCCGGTGCCGGTGCCCAGCCACGGGGCCAGGGCGCCGAGGGAGATGGACTGCGCCGCCGCTCCGGCCACCGCCCACGCCGTGGCCATCCCCTCCTCGGCCAGCCGCCCCAGGCACTCCCGGGCCAGCCGGGTCTTGCCGATCCCGGCCTCCCCGGTGACCACCACCACCGACCGGCCGGCCCGGAAGGCCGCGCACACCTCTGCCACCTCACGGTCCCGGCCCACCAGAGGCCAGACGTCGGCGGCCCGGAGCACCATGGTTCAGTCCACCTGCTCGGCCAGGGCGACGGCCAACTGTCGCCGGCCGGCGATGCCGAGCTTGGCGTAGGTCCGGTGCAGGTGGTTCTCCACCGTCCGCTCCGCCAGCCGGCAGGTGGCGGCAATCTGGCGGGCCGTCATCCCCTGGCCGGCCAGGGCGGCGATCTGGGCCTCCCGCCGGGTCAGGACCCGGACCGGCGCCAACCCGGCCAGCGCGGGCGTCGCCGGCCATCCACAGGACCGGGCCAGCTGCCGGCTGCGGGTGGCCGCCTGCCGGGCCCTGGCCGGATCGGTGAGCCCCGGATCGGTGAGCAGGGTCGCCGCCTGCGCCCATCCCTCGGCGGCCGCCAGCCGGTTGCCGGCGGCCTCCAGCTGCCGGGCCGCCGCCTCCAGGCCGGCGAGGCTCCCGGCCGCCAGCGCCGCGGCATGCCGGGCGTAGCCGAGGAACGGTTCGTGGGGATGGGCGGTCGCCAGCTGCCCCAGCCGGTCGGCGGCGGCCGCCGGCCGGCCGAGGCGGACGAGGTCGTGGAGGGCCACGGCCTCCAACAGGTCCTGCCCATCGGCCGCCGCCTCGGTGGCGGCCGCCTCCAGCCGCCGCTCCGCTGAGGGCCGGTCGTCGGCCG